>JBJMGK010000178.1:0-12159 GCA_045807925.1 Bryobacteraceae bacterium
ACTGATGCATCCGCCGCACGTTGTCCGGCGCCAGACGGGCCGCCATCGGCTCCACGCTTTTGCGTTCTCCCGGCAGCAGCAATCCCGCGCAATACATCCTCAACGGCGTTGCCCGATCAGCGTGCCCCGCGGCTTGCGCCAGGCCATCCATATATGCCGCAAAGCGTTTCTCCTGTGGGCCTGGCGCGGAGTGTTTGCCCACAAAACAATCTTACACAAATTTGCTCTGTTTATAACACAGTAGTACTAGAGATCAGTGGATTTCGTTGGCGACAATAACCGGATACGGCAACAAAGGACCCTATGGTCACGAGTTCCCGCCCAGAGGACCTTTGCTCATAAAACATCCTTCAGACGGAGTGCCCACGCATCCCAGATCTCGTTTTGTAGATCCCACGTAAACTCGGATCCTCACTTGCGTGCAAAGCGCCTGAGTACTGATTTATTACGTGGACAGTGACTGGGTATGCGTTCAGGTTCGGGCGGCTCATCAGAATCGGATTAGGCGAGCTGTCGCGAGCCTGAAGATGGACGGCTTGAGGTGTGGTTGAGAGATCAAGAGGGAAATGGCTCCGCCCTGAAGGCCTCTAGCGGAGCATCTCTCAATAAAGTTGGAGGAGGCCCAACCTTCCCGTTTGAGGTGGCGGACCGAGTGGTCAATTTCTCACGGAGTGAGTCGAGGGTCTGTAAGAGCTGAAGCGGCTCTTGACCTCGGGCGTGAGTTTCAGTTCCTTGCTGCACTCTCGCGTTTCAGCCAGTCCAAAGCTTCAGCGAGGACCTCACCCGGTGCATGACTCCCGTCCGCAGCACGCGGCTCGCTACGAGAGGGATCTGACCAATAGCTGCCGTAGAGATCTGAAGCCACAATGGTTAAATTGTCGGCCGATTTAGGCGGGGAAACACTTTGGATGCAGGCGATGATATCATCCGCAAGCGAAAAGCAGCCGCGAACTTGGAGCGAGGCCTCTTCGGACTGCATGTATGCTCCACCCCAAGCGAGGTGAAGGAACATCCGCAGCGTGCGGTACACGAGGTAGTACTGAACCGCGTAAGAGTTTATTCCGTGTCCCCCATGCGCGAGCAATGCGTAATCAGGGATGGGCTGTTGCTGTGCCTCGCGAACGTATGTGTTGAGCTCGTAAGGCGACATGCTAACCGGCCTTGTCGAGAACAGCCAGCTATCTCGGCACCGCAGGTTCGACGCAAGTTCGTCCGGGATAGTCGGAACATTCAAGCCTGCATTCCGAAATAGTTGTCGTGCCTGTTCAAGATCGGACATCACTGTCATTTTTCTATTTTTTGCTGAGGCTGGTGGGCGCCGCAAATGTTGGAATTGCGGAACTCCGATAGAGCGGTGCCGCCCGTCTGTACGCTTCTGGATCGAGCGGGTTGGCAGGGCACCTGCATCATCCGAAATCGTATGCAGATCACTCAGCGCTTTTGGTACTGCTCCTCGGTGATCTGCGTCCCGCTTATCACCCCGTCAAGGAAAAGTTGGCTGTTCCGAAGGATGGGATGTTCTTTCTCGCCGTAGAACTTCTTGTAGGCTTTCCCGTCCTGGTAGCGGAACGCCACGTTTTCAAAAGGGTAGTCGATGTACACGGGTTCGCCCGTTTTCTCCGCCTTGATTAGATTTCTCATGTCCATGCTTTGCGCCTAAGAGAAACTCGCCCGCGATCTCGCGTTGACAGACTGTAACGAGCCGGCCGACATTGTCCGACAAACACCCGAAGCGCAGATGTCGTCTACTCTCATCGCGCTAAGATCAGTACGTTCTGGCCTTACAACCCTCTTTTCATCCGTAGTGCTGCGTGTTGCGCCGCCGCCTTCATCTTCCCGGAGAAGGCGTCATGCCCGGATTCTCGATGGCCACCCGCAAAACTTAGCTTGCAGAGATCTCCGCACTCATCATACTCAGGACAGCCTCGTTCGAGGGGCCGACCGTTTTGACCGCCAATTCCTGTTCGCAAGCGTTTCAGGAAGCCTTCGGTTCGAGGGAGACAAGCCTATCGCTTTAATTCTTCGCGCCAGCGCGTCGCCTCGTGAGCGCCGCCCCTCTTCTCGACTTCGACCAGAACCGCATTAAAGAATTCTGGATGGACCTCGAGAGGATACAAACGGAACCATGAATAGCTCTCCAATTGACTCATCGCTTCACGGAATGAGCGGACGTATCCAGTTTTCGAAAAGTATTCTCCGAAGCCATCGCGGTCCTCTTGCAAAAGCAACTCATAAAGTGCGGTTTCGTTCCTTTCGACCCAAAACTGCCAAACATTAGACGCGCTTCTTTTCCTGAAGAGTGTGAGTGAGCCGCCATCACAGCCGACCTTCAGAACAGTCTCGCGACGCGCGGCCGACCGTCGACCTGCGACACTTGCATTTGCGTGCTTTAAACTGCTTCCTTGTAGGGTCGAGGTTCGCTCTGAGTAAACCTCTCGCAACAGCTTGATCGCCTGTCTGCCGGCCTTGCGGTTGGCTGGTGTAATACATTGCCGGTAAAAGCCATAAGCTCGGTTCACTTCTGCTGCAATCTGTTCATTGATATCAGGCACGCAATATTTGTGCGCCAAAAGAATCCATGCCCATGTCAGCGATGGGCTTTTTTCAGCACCAGAACCGCTGTTGTACATCCGGCATAAGAACAGGCTTGCCATTTGATTTCCCGCAAGCGCAAGCCTTTCCAGTTCTGGCCTGTATTCCGAGAGATTCCGGGCCGCAACGGAATCGCCGTCTTCTGCTGCAATAAGATGGAACTCCGCCGCCGCGAGCAAGTTGCGTTCGACACCATGGCCCAACCAGTGCATAGTCCCCATTTCGCAGGCTGCATTGGTGTAGCCCTGGGACAGCGCCTCACGGAACCAGCTGTACGCTTCCGCGTAATCCTGGTCTACTCCATCACCATGCAGATACCGTTTCGCTAGGTTCCACTGGGCAACGGAGTTGCCCTGCTCAGCGCTCCTTCGATACCAATAAGCAGCTTGTGTTGGATCCTTTTCGCATCCGGTGCCATTCAAAAGCATGGATCCGAAGTTATTCTGTGCCTCAGGGTCGCCGAGCTCGGCGCCGCGGCGGTACCACAGTAGGGCGGTTGCCGAGTCCTCGCGCACTGTCCTATACCGACCCGCCATCGCGCTCTCGATCGTTTCAGCAATTTCCGTAACTGCTTCCACGAAGCCCTCAACCTTGTTTTTCAAAACAGCGTATTGGGGGTTCAAAATACTGCTCTTGCTTGCGTCGTCTACAGTTGAGGGCTGGTAGAAATCAGCTACACTGTTAATCTTGCGCTTGCAGTGTACGAATAGCTCTTCTCGAAGAGCGCGAGCTGCTCGGATGGGTATTAAGAAATAAACATTCTTGGAGGCCAAATGAACGAGCGAGATAAAATCGCCTTCAACCTCGACCCCATAGAGAATCTCGGCCGGAGAGTACCGTGTCGCTAAGCCCGAAGATCTGAGTCGATCACGCAATTGTTCTGCGATCTGCACAGTCTCCGGCGAATTTTTTGCCCCTATCAAACTTGTCAGGCCTTCCTCGCTGATTGGAGCATCTGCCCGCGCAGTTTTGGTCTGGGTGACGGACCCCGCGGCTCCCCCGCCAACGGATACGCTCACCTGCTCTCTCGCAGCGCCTTTTAGACTAATGCTCACCACTCGCATTCCTGATAATTCGCTGCGCCGTTATGGTCCATCCGAATTCGCGAGGGCGGCTTGAAGTCCAGGTTGTGCTCATTCCCGGATAGCAGGATCGGCGTTCCTACGATCCTATTGTCGCCATTCAAGGTCATATTTTTCCTCATCGCCAAATTTTGGTTTTGTAATAGCGCTTACTCGAATGGACCTCATCGAGGTAAGTGCTTGTTGCCATTTACCTCAGCGCATGCACGAAGCGTCCGAAACCGATCCCGGACGGGTACGACAACAGGTGCTGTGAGGTCAGGTCGAGTGAAGTAGGGCCTCGATAGGCTCGTGCGCCGGGGCTTAGCCGGCTCATGCTCGCGACCGCATAGCACCAGCTTGCGTTCCGATAGCAACCGGTACGTCTCGAAATCTAAAGATTTGTTCAACGAAGCCGAAATGCATATTGAGAGCAGTCCTAAATTCGAGTCGGGCTGGCGATCTAATCTAGTTCCTCGTTCAAAGTTCAATCATGTTTGAGCAGGACACGAATATGGCAATTGCAAATGAGAAATCTGTACGAAATTGACCAAGCGTTCTGCGGGTCCTCTGATGATGCCGCTGCACACACGCACGCTACTGTCCTTCTCGCTCTGGAGGTAACTGATCCGGAAGTCGTGACCGAGTTGCAGAAGTATCCAGATGGGCCCAAGCGCGAGCAGTTCGCGCTGAGCGCACTCCGATTGGGATCGCTTGCGCTCCGACAGGCTACAGGCGAGGTGGATGCCTCGACCGTTCGCGATGCGGGCGAGAAACTCCTACACAGCCTGGCCGAACTATTAGCCAAACGTGGCACCGAGATATCGGGTGAAATCTCCAGTGCTTTGCGGCAGTACTTTGATCCCGCTTCCGGAGCTCTTCCCCAGCGGATCGAGGCTCTTCTGCGCAATGACGGAGAACTCGACCGTGCTCTGCGAGCGCACCTCGGACTCCAGAACTCGACCATCGCTCAGACCATCGCTGCCCACCTAGGTGAAGGCAGTCAGATCTTCAAGCTGCTTTCTCCAACCGACGCGAATGGGATTGGGGCCCAGATAGAGCATGTGCTCGAATCCGCCCTGGGGCAACAACAGGCGCTGTTTCTCAAAGAATTCTCGCTCGACAACAAGGAGTCAGCTCTTTCGCGGCTGGTTGACGAACTCACGACCAACAACGGCAATCTGAAGACCGACCTCAAGACCCAAGTTGAAGGTCTCGTTGGAGAGTTCTCGCTTGACAAGCCCGGATCAGCCCTGTCTCGCCTAGTCTCCAAGGTCGAAAAAACGCAGAAGGCAATTGCCGATGAGTTCTCGACGGATAATGACCAGTCGGCCATAAACCGGCTCTCTCGTATGCTGAGCGATACCCGGCAACAGATTGACAAAAATCTCACCCTGGACAACGAAGGATCTGCACTCGCACGACTGAAACGAGAGCTGCAGACCGCCATCGATGCATTGAATAACCGAAACATGGAGTTTCAGAGCGAGGTTCGTTCCACTCTTGCGGCTCTTGAAGCGCGGAAAGAGGAAGCATCCCATTCCACCCGGCATGGGAAGACCTTCGAAGACCAGCTTGGATTAGTGCTAGCGGCAGAGGCCCAGCGGATCAATGACTCCTACGAGGCGACCGGGAACTCGAAAGGGGCCATCAAATCCTGCAAGATCGGCGACTTCGTGACAGTGCTCGGTAGCGACTCGGCTGCTCCCGGAGCCCGTGTCGTCTGGGAAGCGAAGAACGACAAGAGTTACGATCTGAAAAGTGCGCTAGCGGAGATTGAGCAGGCCCGAAAGAATCGGCAAGCTCAAGTTGGTGTGTTTGTATTCGCGAGCGAGGCGGCCCCAGTCAACCTGCAACCCTTCTCCCGCTACGGGAACGATTTGGTCATCACTTGGAATCCGGAGGATGTGACATCTGACTTGTACGTGAAGGTTGCCTTCAGTGTGGGTCGCGCACTAGTCATAAGGGAGAACCAAAGCTCTCTGCAAACAAGTGAAGCGGTGCAGTCCATCGAGCTGGCTTGCCGGACTATCGAGAAGCAGTTGAAGCACCTCGATGACATCAAGACCTGGGCGGAGACCGTTCGGAACAACGGCGAAAGGATTGCCGGCTCCGCTGGTCGCATGAGAGCAGACTTGGCAAAGGAGATCCAGACGCTAGACGATCAGGTTACCGCTCTGAGGCTAAACCATGACCCGACAGGCGCAAAGTAACACGGTTAGTGAGCACACTGCGTTGTCCTTGCTCGACCGAAGCCAAGGATGTTTATTGGGCGGGGCCGCCGGTGATGCTCTCGGGGCACCGGTTGAGTTCATGCATTTCCGTGAAATCCGGGATCGATTTGGCCCAGGTGGAATCCGAGATTTCGTACCCGCTTACCGTCGGATCGGCGCCATCACAGACGACACGCAGATGACCTTGTTCACGGGAGAAGGCTTCATTCGCGCCTACACCCGCTCAGCATGGAAAGGCATTTGCCACCCGCCAAGCGTCATCCATCATGCCTACATGCGATGGTTGAGGACCCAGGACGTCGCCCCGAAGAAGCTCAACTTTGAGATTGGGATGGATGGTTGGTTGATCAAGATCCGCGAGCTGTGGGCAACCAGGGCGCCCGGGAGGACTTGTATCTCGGCTCTGCGGAGCGTAAGTCAGCTTGGGGAACCGGCGGTGAACAATAGCAAAGGATGCGGTGGGGTAATGCGCGTAGCACCGGTCGGTATAGGTTACGACCGCGAGCATGCCTTCGAGCTTGGAAGTCAGAGCGCAGCCTTGACTCACGGCCATCCTTCTGGCTATCTCAGCGCGGGTTTCATGGCTCATCTCATTGCAGAAATCATCGCTGGTGAGCCCTTACAGCTTTCCATTCAGAAGGCGAAGCTGCGTCTGAAAAAAGAGGCACATCATGATGAGGTGCTGACCGCAATCGAAAACGCTGAGACACTAGCGAAATCGACGAGTCCCGATAACGGCATAACGTCGCTTGGAGAAGGATGGATTGCGGAGGAAGCTCTCGCTATAGCTATCTACTGCTCCCTGTCGACTTCTAGCTTCGAAGATGCCGTGGTGATGGCGGTGAATCACTCCGGAGATAGTGATAGCACCGGCGCAATCACAGGGAACCTTTGTGGAGCGCTATACGGGACAGAAGCGGTGCCACGACGCTGGCTGAAGGACCTCGAACTCCGCGATGAGATCACTTTACTCGCTACTGAGTTGGCAGCCGTGCACGACGGCACTCTTGATCTGGACTCCGACTCAACATCGGAACGATACCCGGGTTGGTAGAGATCATACGGGCGGTGATTCGATTTCGGGGAGGTTTTTTGGACCTCAATACGGTTCTCTTGTCCTGACGTCACGCGTGGCGATTAGGTTCGAGCGACTAAGGAACGGAGGGCTTGCACAATATGGGCTACGACATTATTGGGGATATCCACGGCTGCGCCGAGGCGTTGGAAGTCTTACTGACAAAACTCGGGTACCAGAAGACTGCAGGTACATGGCGCCATCCGGATCGCACCGCCGTCTTTGTTGGAGATTTCATTGACCGTGGCCCCGAACAGGTTCGCTCTGTCCAAACGGTCCGCCGAATGCTCGACGCCGGTACCGCTTTGGCGGTAATGGGCAATCACGAACTGAATGCAATCGCATGGCATACGCCGGATCCACGCAAGAAGAATGAGAAGGAGACAGAAACGGAATTCCTCCGACCCCATCACAGTCCGAAATGGGGCGTCAAAAACCGTCAACAGCACGCGGCCTTCCTGGCTGAAGTGGAAGACAAGCCGGCTCTGCATCGCGAGATTATCGACTGGTTCTTGACCCTCCCCCTCTGGCTTGATTTACCGGAGTTGCGAGTTGTTCATGCTTGTTGGCATGGGCCATTCATGACTTGGCTCTCGCCAAGAATCCACGATGGGCGATTTCTCACGCGGGAACTGATGGTGGCTGCGACTGATGAGCCAGAAAGCCAGTCCGAGAAAGACAACGGGGTGCCCAGCGTGTTTAAAGCGGTCGAAGCTTTGACGAAGGGAATAGAAATCCCTCTCCCAGCCGGTCACAGCTTCTGCGACAAGGATGGTTTTAGTCGACGCCGAGTTCGGATTCGGTGGTGGGATTCTGAGGCGAAAACCTACAGTTCGGCGGCGATGCTATCCGGGACGCAAATCGTCCCACTGCCGCATACTCCGGTTCCGGAGTACGCGCTTATCCCAGCCTCCGAAAAGCCAGTTTTCTTCGGTCACTATTGGCTGACGGGAACTCCGTCAATCCAGTCCGATTCGGCAGTGTGCGTGGACTACAGCGTGGCGAAAAGTGGCTCTCTCGTCGCCTACCGATTCAGTGGTGAAAAGAAATTATTGACTCAGAACTTCGTCTCCGTCCCTTCAATGTGTTGAGGTCGAGTGGATCGTCCGCTAGTCTCTTCTCGACTCCACTTGATCTCGCCCGCGCTGCGGTCCGCAACAATTCCATCCAGAACCTCTGCCGACGCAGGCGTGTCGCTGCTGGGGACGTAAAAGCGTGAACCCGATGGCGGGCGTGCTTGGCACCGGAGGATGTGCGGCGCATACAGCATCGTTGCATCACGTGGTCGCCGATGCACCCCCGCACCGAAGTCGCAGGTCGCGAAGACTCCTTCCGAGACAAAGGATCTTGGCGAAGAGCAAGGCGGCGGGACGTGGGCGTTTATCCCGTTAGCTATATGATCTATATGCGCCCGGGACGCCCTCCGCTACCCAATCTGGCCCGTCAGCTTCATGCTGCCGTTGTTAGTGCAAAGGACTCGAGGGCATCCGGAGCCTTTGTATCCCGTTATAGAACAATGACAGAAAGAGAATGGACCGACGATCTTCCAGACCCTCCTGACGAGGACGATCCGGCTTATCAAGAGGAGATGTTCGTGACCTACAAATTTCAAGGTCTTAAGCCGGAAGACTTTCGCGACCCGACAGAACGTCGGAATTATGCTGAATGGCTGAACAAACAAACGTAAACCATCCTCTCTAAAAGCCAACGGAGAATGCTCGCGACTTTTCGACTGAGACGTCGGAGTCTCCGGCAGACCTTTCTCTTGAACAGAAGTCTCAGACTTGGACCCAACTCACGTGGGCGAGTTGCAAAGGTTCCTGGCCCAGTGCCGTGCCCGCAATTGCCGGACCATAATCGGCGTGCGGCTCATGGAGTCAACCAGTTACCGGGAGATGGGACTCACGAAATCGGACGCGTCTTCATCATGTGCGGCTGTTAAGGAATGAGTACCGCCATGCCCAACCAAGGGCAGCGCGTCGAATCGCGTAGCAAGCGCCGCCCGCTTTCCTCTGCAGTGGAAGTGCCTTCTTTTGAAACCCCCAAAGCACGTCGGTACGCGGGCGACCAGCGTTAATATCTCAACGTCGAATCGTGGAATGCGCGTTTGAATCAACCGCTCATCGGCACGGTCGCACGCCGACTAATGCGGGGATATACCCAATCGAGGATACCCTTACGTGATGCGAGCTCTTCGGTATTCCATCAACGCTATGCGAGCGTTCGGCTTCCAATCGGCGCGATGGCGACTTCCCGTCAAGTGGACCACTTCTATATCGCTCACCTTCCAGGAGCAACCGCAAATGGCCGCCCGCTCCGCCTGATATTGTATTTTGGTTGGTAACTTCAGACTGCACGCGTCCGCTATGTGCGCGTCCTCAAGCACGACCAAACTCTTGCCCTGAATTTGATCGAGTTGGCTCTGACCAGGTAGGCACCCGCAGCTCCTGGAACACATCCCAAGGAGACAACGTTGGCCGAATCCACATTCAAGACAAACCCCTTTTCCCTCAGGAAGCTTCTAGAAGACTGTCATAGCGGCATCATTAAATTACCGGAGTTTCAGCGCAGCTTTGTCTGGGATGAGGATCGCATCAAGAGCCTGATCGCTTCAGTGTCTCGCGGGTTTCCTATTGGTGCATTGATGTCGCTCGAGACCGGCGGGAGCGTGAAGTTTAGGCCCAGACGTGTAGAAGGCGCTCCTGAGGAGTCTGAGAGAGTGTCCCCTGCGTCCCTGTTGCTCGATGGCCAGCAACGGATGACGTCTCTCTATCAGGCAACGCTCGCGGGGAAGGCCGTCCAGACGCTCACCCCAAACAACAAGAAGGTAAAACGCTGGTTCTATATTGACATGCGAAATGCATTGGATGATTCCGCCGATAGGGAACAGGACATTATCGGTGTTCCAGAGGATCGGATTAGGAATCAGGACTTCTGGCACAAAGAGGAGCTAAATCTCTCATCTGTGGAACTAGAGCACGAAAAGCTCATGTTTCCAGTTGCACGGGTTTTCGATTGGTTCGGCTGGATGTTCGGCTTCATTCAGCACTGGCATGGCGACGAGTACAAGAGCGTTCGGGACGAGGGAAACAAATTTCAACTTAAAGTCTTGGGAGCTTTCGGAAGCTATCAGGTGCCGGTCATCGAACTCGGGAGATCCACTTCCAGAGAAGCCGTCTGCATTGTCTTCGAAAAGGTAAACACGGGGGGCAAGTCGCTCGACGCCTTTGAATTGGTTACTGCAACCTATGCTGCCGATAACCATAACTTACGAGAGGACTGGTACGGCAACGTCCAGAAGAAGATCAAGGGCAGACACCAGCGCTTCGCAGAAACTCTCCGGCCCCCTGGCGCAAAGGAAGGGATTCTCGCTAGTGTCTCTAATACTGATTTCCTTCAGGCGATGTCGCTTTTTTATACGCGTGAGAAGCGACGCCAAGCAGAAAAGGATGGAATGCAAGGCAAGAGATTGCCGGCAGTAACATGCAATCGGCAGGCACTGTTAGAGCTACCACTTGAAAAGGGATACAAGAAATACCAAGGAATAGTGGAACAAGGATTTGTACGAGCAGCCAAGTTCTTGTTCATGCTTCACATCTATCGAATCCTTGATCTTCCGTACCAGTCGCAAGTCATTGCGCTGGCTGCCGTATTGGCTGACATTGGCGACGGTTGGGAGAATGAAGCGAAACGGGCAAAGCTGTTCCGTTGGTATTGGAATGGCGTTTTTGGTGAACTTTACGGTTCGGCGGCTGAAACCCGCATTGCCCGCGACTTTTTGGAAGTACCGGCCTGGCTGGATGGCGGTCCCGAACCATCAACCGTCAGTGAGACCATGTTCCGCGCGGAGAGGTTGAAAACCATGCGCACGCGTTTGTCTGCCGCTTACAAGGGAGTCAACGCGCTCTTAATGAACAACGGTGCTCGGGATTTTCGTTCAGGCCAGGAGTACGAGAACGCGATTTTCTTTGAGGAGAATGTAGACATCCACCACATTTTCCCCCAAGACTGGTGCAAGAAGAAAGATATTGATTCGAAAGTGTTCGATTCAATCATCAACAAGACACCGCTTTCCTCCAAAACCAATAAAGGCATTGGTGGTGTCGCTCCATCTGAGTATCTCGCGAAGTTGCAGAACGGTCCTCACGCAATCGAACGCCAAACCCTCGATGGCATTCTCAAATCTCACCTGATCGACCCGGGGTTTCTTCGCTCCGACAAATTTGATGCTTTTATGGCGGATCGGCAGAAACGACTGCTCAAGCTGATCGAGCAAGCGACAGGTAAGGCCGCGTATACCGGCGACGCTCACGAAGAAGGTGAGGAGAGTGAAGGCGATGAGGACACGACCGAAGCACAAATCGAAGACTACAGCCCTCTGGACCTGGAAGAGAATCCATCGATACCCCGAGAGACGGTACTCGAGGTCGGATCGGAAGGCGGATCGCTTAGGCTTGTGAGGCAAAGGAATGTACACGGCGACTGGGACTTTCGCGCCGAAAGAAACGAAACTGCTCTCTACGACCTACTATCAGATGAGGACCGAAACGGCATAGAATTTTCCTCGCAGACCGGATACGTCCGCTCGTTCCAGGACGCACTGAGCTTACTCGACAAATACCCATGGTTTCGTCTGCATCCTACCCTGGTTAACCCAGAGTTCCGGGATGCAATTCTCTTTGAGGTGAAGAAAAGGGGTGGCGAGGTCGATGAGACGCGGTGGCGCAGAGAGTTGATGCACTCGATGGACTGAGCCAATTGCAAGCACCAACAGAGAACCCTGAGTAGTTAGCCCACGAGGGCCCAATCATGGCCGCTCCTGTCCGGACGGAAGCTGGAAACATGATAAAGCTGTACGAAATCATGGGCGATATCCAGGGCCACTCAGATGCACTGATGGCGCTAATCAAAAAGACGAGCTATGAGAAGAAGTTCGCAGACAACTAGTACTACTGTGTTATAAACAGAGCAAATTTGTGTAAGATTGTTTTGTGGGCAAACACTCCGCGCCAGGCCCACAGGAGAAACGCTTTGCGGCATATATGGATGGCCTGGCGCAAGCCGCGGGGCACGCTGATCGGGCAACGCCGTTGAGGATGTATTGCGCGGGATTGCTGCTGCCGGGAGAACGCAAAAGCGTGGAGCCGATGGCGGCCCGTCTGGCGCCGGACAACGTGCGGCGGATGCATCAGTCGCT
>JBJMGK010000179.1:0-75199 GCA_045807925.1 Bryobacteraceae bacterium
AATTCGTCGGGCCGGCTGCCCGAGTTGATGGTCGCCGACTGCGCATAATCCAACCCAGAAACGCCCGGGGCCAGAATCGCGAGCTGCACGAAGTTCCGGCCATTCAATGGAAGGCTGGATATGGCTGTGTTGTTGATGACTTGCCCTACGGAAGCATTTTCCGTTTGCAGCAATTGGGCATTGCCCACCACCTCGACCCGTTGCTCGAGAGTGCCGAGCTCCATGGTGAAATCGAGCCTTGCCTCTTGGCTGACCTGTAACTCGAATCCGCGATAGATGACCGGGCCAAATCCACTCAGCGACGCATTGACGGTATATTTACCCGGAATCAAATTCAACACGGAGTAGGCCCCTGCGGAATCGGTGGTTGCCGTCACGCTTGTGTTGGTGGCTTCGTTTAAAACGTTGATTCGGACGCCCGCCAGAGCCGCGCCGGACTTGTCAGTCGCGTTGCCAGTGATAGATGCGCGCTCCCCCTGCGCACTCATTACTGTCGCGCCAGCAAAGAGAACAAAAAGTAAACCGCCAAAGGCTCTCCACATAGAAGCACCCCTACACTTGCGTTTAAATACTGAAGCTACCTGGTTAAACAAGCCGATTGGGCTTGCTTCTTCTCCCGCTACTGCGATGCGAGCGAACCGTCGGCCTGGAAGGCCGGCGGAAATGGCCGTGTTCCCTGGAATGGATATTTCTTGAGAACCGACTCCTGGATTTCGAAACCGAGGCCAGGCTTTTGGGGAAGAGGATACCGACCATCCACCATCCGCATGGCCGGGAATCCCATGATGTCTTCCCAGACGGCGTTGATTTCTCTCGATTGCACTGCCCCACAAATTTCTTGGCATAAGAAATTCGGTATGGCGGCGTCAACATGCAAGCTGGCAATGCCGCCTACCGGGCCTTCGCATGCATGCGGAGCCATTCGGATTCCAGCGGCGTCTGCAAGAGCAGCGACTTTCCACATCGCTGTGATGCCTCCCACGTGAGCCATATCCGGCTGGAGGACATCGACTACGCCCAGTTCTATTAGTTCATTGAATCCGTATGCGGCGACCAGACGCTCCCCGGTTGCTAGCGGTGTTGTGGAGCGTTTCGCGACACGCTGCATCGCGCGCACATTTTCAGGCGGACAGACTTCTTCCGCAAAGAGCAAGTGAAGCGGTTCTATTTCCCGAACGATAATGGACGCAACGCTGGGGCTTGGTTTGGCGTGGAAGTCAACAGCAAAATCGATATCCGGGCCTAAGCCTTCCCTGATTGTCTCCATCGATTTCACGGCCCGCGTCAGCTTTGCGTTCGTCTCAATCCACTCCATGTACGTGGGCAGTTGAAACTTTAAGGCAGTGACACCAGCTTTTCGCGTCTGGTCTCCGAGCTCTTTTGCGGCGTCGAGCGTCCTCGCCTGGGCATGGTAGTAGCCGCGAACACCTCGCGCGTCCACTGGTCCGCCGAGGAGTTCGTACACGGGCATCCCCATGACTTTTCCCCGGATATCCCAAATCGCCTGATCGATGCCTGAGATAGCCGAGCCGAGGACGGGCCCACCGCGATAGAAACTGCCGATGTACATGAGCTGGTACAGGTGCTCCGATTGCATCGGATCGCTGCCCACGATGAAATCATGGAGGTCATTTACGCAGGCCATCGCTGCCGAAGCCTTGCCTTCGAGCGTTGCCTCGCCCCACCCTACAACTCCCTGGTTGGTTTCCAGCTTTACGAATACGTAGGGCCGGTCCGCTTGAGCGATTTTCGCGTCGAGAGTGACACCGAAGACCTTCATGCCCGTAATGCGCAGTTTGGAGCCCACGCTGCCAAAAACGTTGGAGCCAGGAGGCAGCGCCGCGGCGGGCGCGAAATCACAGCCGCAACCAATACGGAACGAATTGCGGCGAGGTCTTTTCAACTCCATTGCCGCCGAAGCAACAGCACCTAAAAATTGACGCCGGATCACAGTACCTCCTCGCTGTATTTACCGAGCGCCTGCTCGTTAACTTCAATGCCCAATCCCGGCTTGTTGATCAACTGGGCAAATCCGTCAACCGCGGATTCCACATTGCCCGAAGTAAGTTCGTCGCGCATGGCGCGATCCTGCTCCGCCGCCGGTAAGGGAACCTGTTGCGCAAAGAAGTTCGGCAGGCTCGCGGCCAGGTGAATGGCGGCCACGGTAGCGATCGGACCACCCGTGTGGTACGGACCCACAGCCACATAGTGCGTTTCAGCCACGGCGGCCATGCGCCTGATCTGGCGAATGCTGTTTAGGGCCATGCTGGGGCGAAGGATATCGACGCACCCCCACCGCAGTAGATTCTGAAAAGTTGCCACTTTATGAACGTTACGGCCCAAACCCAGAGGCATGACGCTCTCATCTGATATTCGCGACAATGCATCATTCGTCAGTACTTCAGTTGGTTCGTCGAACCAGAGTAAGTGCTCCCGTTCGAGCGCAGTCGCAATAAAGCTGGCGTCGCCGGGCGTGAGCATTGCTTTGCCGTCGAGCACGAAATCGGTATTGCCGCCGCCCGCTTTCTTTAGCGTGTCGACGCGTTTGTTGATGACATCCACGTACACTTGCATGCGCCACATGGCGTCACGCGGTGGGATGGGAAAAGAAAACGCTCGGAACCCCCGCTGCATTCCGCGCCGCAAAGAACTGACCAGCGCTTCTTCGTCTTCGCCCTCCAGATGGGCAACTACCCGCGCTTTAAACCTGGTCGGGCCTCCCAGGAACTGATAAATAGGGACATTTGCCGACCGGGCCGCGACGTCGAGCATTGCGTTGTTTACAGCGGATTCCATCCCCGGGCTTGATGCGAGATGGTGGCGGATAAACTCTGCGTCCGTCGCGCGCTTGCCTACAATGGCTGCTTTGGCTTGAGCAATCTCACTTCCGACAGATGGCCCGCACTCGCTGTAGCCCACAGCGCCTCCGCGGCTCTCCAATTTCACGACCGTGTAGCGCCGTCCTGAAGCAGGCTCTTTCAGGCGCCAGGCCTTGAGTGTAGTGATCGCTAACTGGTCGCTTTCACTCTGAGGTGGGGCAAAGACCACCGACCCTGTCCAACGTTTCGCCATCCACTGCCTTCCTCGCCGAGTCCACGCGTGACCCGCAACTGTACTCGTGCTCTTGTCGGTTCAGACTATATGTAATTCTTGGTTGAAAAGCAAGAACTGATAGGGGTAACGGTCTTTAGCATGTGAGATGTCCGCTCTAATTCACACATGAGTTGTCCTCTTTCACAGCAGGACGCCATCCTGACCAGCATCCCCGCTCATCAGCTGGATGAGTTTCCCGTCGGCTATTGCCTTGGCGGCTTGCGCTCCCGCATCGCCCACCTCCGTTCGCCGGTTCATTCTATGAAAGTTCGCGTGTAGGTGTGGTACCAGAACTCCGCTTCTACCCGGACACCCGGAGTACTGGAACGTGAACGTTTGTTGCCCGGTGTCACTGACCGAGTGAATCAGCGTAGACTTTATGCAGGTATTAACGATCCCCTCATAGCAAGGCAACTCATGCGAAACCTATTAACGATGATTAAGGCCACGGGAGTCCTGTTCACCGCGTGCTTTCTGCTAGGCGGACAGACGGCAGGGTTCTGGCATACTTCGGGGAACCAGATCCTGGACTCGAACGATCAGGCCGTACGCATCGCGGGCGTGAATTGGTACGGGTTCGAAACGCAAGACGCAGTTGCGCACGGGCTATGGGCCAATGACTACCGAACTATTCTCAACGCCATAAAGTCCAACGGATATAACACCATCCGTCTGCCGCTTTCTAACCAGGCGATTGAAAGCCCAAGTGTTCCGCCTAATATCAGCTACAACAACGGCGCACCTATCAACACGGATCTTCGGGGCTTGAACTCCCTTCAAATCATGGACAAGATCGTCG
Source organism: Bryobacteraceae bacterium (assembly GCA_045807925.1). Taxonomy (GTDB): domain Bacteria; phylum Acidobacteriota; class Terriglobia; order Bryobacterales; family Bryobacteraceae; genus Bog-105. Next base: position 3,893 of record JBJMGK010000179.1, read on the forward strand.
CTTACGCGGGGCAGATCGGCCTGCGAGTCATTCTTGATGATCATCGCTCTGAAGCCGGAAACAGCGCCGAAGCGAACGGCCTTTGGTACACCGGCAGTTATCCAGAATCGTCCTGGATCAACGATTGGAAAACGCTGGCCGCTCGGTATCTGAACAATCCAGCAGTCGTGGGGGCCGACCTGCGCAACGAGCCGCACAACGCGAACAGCGGTGGAGCATGCTGGGGCTGCGGGTCAACGACGAACGACTGGCGACTGGCTGCCGAGCGCGCCGGCAACGCTATTCTGAACGTCAATCCCAATTGGCTAATCTTTGTGGAAGGAACGGATTGTTATGGAAGTGACTGCACCTGGTGGGGCGGCAATCTCGCGGGAGCAAAAGACAATCCCGTACTTTTGAATGTTGTTGGACGGCTAGTCTATTCGGCGCACGACTACGGTCCCGCTGAGTATGGTCAGCCATGGTTTAACGGGGGAACAACCCCAACTACTTTAAACGCGCTCTGGACCAAGTTTTGGGCTTATTTAAGCATTCAAAACATAGCACCTGTTTTTGTGGGCGAATTCGGCACGACAAACAACAACAGCGACATTCAAAACACTCAAGCTGGATCCCAGGGACAGTGGTTCCAAGCTCTTATTAGCTTTCTTCGATCAAATCCCCGAATCGGATGGACTTACTGGGCTCTCAACGGAGAGGATCGCTATGGATTGCTAAACGCCAACTATGATCCTACTCCCGCCAACGCTCTGAAGCAGCAGAGCCTCAGTTCCATCCAATCGACCTCGGGTACCGGATCTGGGACGCCCCCGCCTCCTCCCCCTCCCCCGCCGCCTCCTTCGAATGCGTCCTGCCACGTGTCGTACAGCGTCACTAGCCAGTGGAATGTCGGTTTCGGAGCAGCAATCACGATCCAGAATACAGGCAATGCTGCCATTAACAACTGGACTCTTAGCTGGACTTTCGGTGGCAATCAACGCATTACGCAAGCCTGGAACTCGACGTTGATCAACCCAGGACCGAATGTCACGCTAAGCAACGCGAACTGGAACGCCGCTATTGCGCCGGGTTCTTCAGTCGCTGGTATTGGATTCAATGCGAGCTATAGCGGAGATAACGCACTTCCGACGGCTTTCTATCTGAACGGTCAACTCTGCCGGTGACCTCGAGGCTGCGACAGCGATTAGCCACAAACGACGGAGTCATTGGCCAGACTTTAGAAAACTTGATGAGATGGCGAGCCTCTTTGCAGTTCTGACCGGATCATCAACCGTGCACTTGCTCCTCCCTGCCCCCTCTGCTGTTCACTTGCAAGCTCCCGGAAATGCTCTTACGAGCATTTCCGGATCGCATTTATTTTGGATTTTCGTGACCCTTGACAAGGTCGCTCCGTATTAGAAAAGGTATTTCAACGCGAGTTGGAGCTGGCGCATCGCGACAGCCGTGCCGTTCACTGTTCCAAAAGCGGGCGACTGGATGTTTACATTCGGCGCGCCCCACACAGGATGGTTCAACACGTTAAACGCCTCGAATCGGAACTGCAATGTGTGTTGTTCCAGGTACGGCATCCGGAACTCCTTATGTGCCGAAAAATCCAATGTAAAGAACCCGGGCCCCACCACGCTGTTCCGCCCGACGTTGCCGAAGGTGCCGGCGGGCTGCAAGGCGAAGGCGGCACGGTTGAACCAGCGTGAAGGTGTTGGATCATCCAGATAAGGATCGGCTCCGGTCGCGTTCGGCCTGTCGAAGAGACCGCCTGCTCCGGACCGATCGGTCCCACCCACATTCACAGTCTGCGGAAAGCCAGTCTGCACGGTCCAAACAAAACCCGCCTGCCAGCCGCCCACAACGGCGTCGACAAATGGATTTTGAATGTCGACCTGCCGACCTCTCCCTACGGGCACATTCCACAGCGCGGACGTGACGAATCGGTGTCGGGTATCGAATGCCGACAAAGCCCGCTCGCACCTTCGGCAGTAGCTATTCTGCGGAAACAAGGTGTCCTGTCCCTGTACGCGGATTCCGCTCGATTCATCAATGGACTTCGCGAACGTATAGGAGCTGAGCACGGTAAATCCCGAGCTGAATCGCTTCGTGATTTTGACAATGCCGGAATTGTAGTTTCCATTCGCGGAGTTGTCGACGAGTTGAATGCGCCCGAAGTTGGGGTAAGGCACTCTGCTCTGGACGCTACCGACCGTTCCGGGCAGCGCTTCATTGACCGCGCGCAGGAATTCGAGCTTACGGCTGATCGAGCCCAGGTAGCCTACCTCGAGCACGACGTCATGCACCAACTCCCTCTGCACATTCAGCAAGTACTCCCATGTGTACGGAGTGCGGCGTTCGTACTTATTTGCGAATGCGTACGGTACCGTGATGTTCGGTATGCCGGTGCCGATGTTGGCCAGCGCATTGCTCCAAAAAAGCGTCGGGTTTTGCAACGCGGAATTAACCCGGATTCGGCCTGCAATGTTGCGTGCCATATCGAACCGCGGATTTCCTGTGTCCTGGTTATAAAACATGCCTGCACCCGCACGGACCACCCATTTCGGACCGGGCGAATACGCGATCCCAATACGGGGTGCGAAGTCGCTATTGTCCGTCTGCACAAGGCGATCTCCCAGCCGGCCGTCCTGAAGCACACCAATCTGCGGCCAACGTACCGGGATGCCCGCATACGGATCCTGGCCCACGCCCTGCCGTATGAATTGCGGATAACGGCTGCGGTCCGCTACGTTGGGCGTGTTGTCCATATAGGGTAGGTAGACCGAGAATGCATCGCCGAGCGTATCTAAAAAGGGCGGTGTTCGCTCATACCGGAGACCCAGGGCCAGAGTGAGTTTGGGTGTTACCTTCCAGGTGTCGTCGATATACAGGGAGAATGCGTTACGCCGAAACATGGCATTGGCGACTGACACCGCAGCTTCGGACTGATACAAGTCTCCGAGCAGAAAATCCGCGAAGGAATCGCCGGCTGTTGCCGTCCTCGGATTCTGGGTCGCATTTGCTTGAAAGGTAAACTGCCCTCGCGCGAATTGGTTTCCGACCTGGTTGTAATTCTCTCTCCGGTACTCGCCGCCTAACCGGAAGGTGTGGGCGCCCCGAATAATCGACAAGTTGTCCGTCAACTGCAGCGTGTTGTTGTCGTTTGAGTATGGTCCTTCGGTGTCATCGCCCAGACTTGAGTAATTCGCCAGAACCACATTGGGGATGCCCCACTGCGCGGGATCTCCGCCCTTCAAGCCCGGAATGCCCAATGTGTCAACCACGTTAGTCGTGAAAGCGAGAAATCGGCCGATCGAGTTGAAGAATCGCGTGTAACCGTACCGTGCTTCGTTGACGATGTTCGGCGAGAACGTACGGGTGTTCGACCCCATATATTGCTCGAAATTCGTGAGGATCTTGCTCCCGTCCAGAGTCAGTCCCGTATTCGAAAGATTCTCATCGCCCCAGCTGTAACGCCCCGCCCACTGCGATTTTGTCGATTCGACGAAATCCATCCGCAGCACGAACTGGTCCTTGTTAATCGGTGATGCGCCGGCGCGCACAAAGTTGTTCGACAGCCCCGCGCCAGGAACGTTTGCAGGCGCATAGTACTGCAGCAGCTTTTTCGAGGTCGGATCGATGCGGTTCTGCGGAATCACGTTCCCGGAGAACGGGAGCTTGGTAGCCGGATCGTAAATCACGGTCGGAAGCGCGCTGTAGTCCCCATTGAACATGGCAGCCGTGGGGACCGTGTAGACGCTTTGAAAATTCTGCCGCTGGCGGAAGGATTCATAATTCGCCATGAAGAAAAGCTTGTCCCGTCCGTTAAACAGCTTTGGGATTCGGACAGGTCCGTCCAGTTCGAAGCCGTATTGATTCCACTTGAAGGGGTTCTTCTGTTGCGGGCGGCTTGTGAACGAGAACGGCTTCGCATCCAGCACTTCGTTTCGCAGGAACTCGAACAGGGCGCCGTGATATTGGTTTCCGCCCGACTTCGTCAGCACATTGATCTGCGTCGCGTTGTGACCGAACTCGGCTGGATAGACGCCGGTTTGGACTTTGAACTCCTGCAGGGCGTCGATGGATGGCAGAACGACGTACGTATTGAAGTTCGGGTCCGTGTTGTCCGTTCCGTCCAGGGTGAAGTAGTCGAACATGGTGCGCTGTCCCGCCACCGAAATGGATTGGCTCGCGCGATCTCCGCCTTGCCGCGAGCCTGCTTGCCCGGCGGAAGGCGAAAGCGTTGTTGCGTTCGGGGTCAGCGCCACGAGCTGCAAATAGTTCCGGCCGTTCAATGGAAGTTCCACGATCCGTTTGTTGTCAATCACCGTTCCTACGGTCGCGTTCTCAGCCTGGAGCTGCGCCGCGCTTGCCTCGACGAGCACCGATTGTGTCAGTTGACCGACTTGCAGCGTGAAATCCAGGCGGACCGTCTGCTGTACCTGCACCTGCACATCGTTGGTCTCCGTGGCCTTGAAGCCCTGATGTTCGATTCGCACCTTGTAAACGCCCGGAGGCAGAGAGGGAAAGCTATAGTCGCCAGTGTCATTGCTGACCGTCTTTCGCGAGACGTTCGTTGCAGAGTTGGTGACAGCGACCTCGGCGCTCGGCACGGCAGCGCCGCTGGGATCGGTTACCCGGCCCGTCACTTCTCCCATCGTCTGGGCCAGGCTCGGAAGAATGCTCAAAGTGAGAACAAGGAAGAATCTGGTTGAAGCAAGCAACACGGGTATCATTCAATGGCTCCAGGTTTAGTGCTTTTGGAGTATACAAGAATAGAATCCACGGTGCACGCCTTGACACACCGTCGCGGTACTCATACGTCCAGGCTGGTGCTGCAGCCGGTACGGTCTAGGAAGCTTCCCTACGCGCCGCGCGGAACAGCATAGAGGCAGCCCAGGTCCTCGGGCTATGACCGCAAACGTGATTTCACGCAAGCGCCCTATGCGTCTCCGATTTGGCCGCGCCACGGAGCTTAGCCGAGTAGATGGTGGCGACGCGTGTCATTCGCGACCACCATGGGTGCTTATACTCCTAAGATGCGTCGTGTTGTCATGGAGCATCTGCCACGGGTGGAAGCAATGTACGCCGTTACTCCGGTCGATTCGGACCAAGCCAAACAATGGCTCACAGAAACCAATGTGGTGTCTGCCGTACGCACTACGGAAATGCTGACAGCTATGAAGGCCGGCATGGGGGTCGAGCTATCTCCGTCACCTTCCGCAGTTGAGCTTCGTACCGGTGATGAAGTTCTTCTAGTTACCCTGTCATTCAGTGTCCTTCTGGCTTGGGCCGAACAAAACATTGCGCCCCTTCCAGAGGATTGGCGATGTATGCTGATGCGAGTTCAGGCTGGATCGGAGTTGCAGGCCTCAAACACCCTGATCGCTACGATGGGCGAAGCGGTTGAGAGCGAACCCACGCAGGGCTAGGTGAGGTAGCCGAGAAATCGGCTCAAGCCAGCTTTGGAGATGCTTTTGAAGTGAGAGGCACTCCAAGGTCCGAGGAAGCACTCTGCGGAAGCTCTGCAACCCTCATAATTTGGTTTGCCACTTGCGAGAAAATGTCAGTCGGGCTACGTGCGTGCGCGTCATTGAACCACGTCATCGTACTTCGTTTCTCATCAACGCGCTCGAATCATTCGACGCTACCTGCGTTCAGCACGATGCTGATTGAGCACTATGCAGTATTTTGATGAGCCGCACGCATTAGAAGACGTACCGCAAGCCGAGTTGAACGCGCCGGTTCTGTGCCTCCACAGCGCCTTCGTTCAAAAACGCGGGCGCGTTGTAGGTTCCATTTGGGATTCCCCAATCTCTGCTGTTTGTCGCGTTGAAAAAGTTTGCATGAATTTGGAACGTGTGGCCTTCACGGATCCGCGTGTTCTTAATGAGACCAAAGTCCAGGCGATTAATCCCGTTTGCGCGTAGGATATTTCGTCCGGCGTTTCCAAGTGGATTAGCAGCCGTAACGCCCCGGAACAAGGAACCTCCTCCCGCCGCCTGAATCTCGCGCACTGTCATGCGAGACAGATCGAGATCCGTGTTCAAAAACGGACGAATCGATGTGCCGACCAGGTTTCCGGTTACGATCCCACCCGGATCGCTCCCGTTTAATACAGTGAACGGTGCGCCCGATTGCAGGGTGAGGAAACCGTTTAGCTGCCAGCCTCCAAGAATCTTGCCTAAAACGCCCTTCTGGGCCCGCATGAGGGGCAGTTCGAAGACGCCGTTGATCGTAAAGCGGTGCGGGCGATCATAAGTAGAACGGGCGCGCTCTGCATTGCGGTTAGTAGGATCCTGCGGGAAAGCAATCTCACCCGAAGACGGATTGAAGACCTCCGATGCGCCGTCGATAAAAGAACTCCAGGTATAGTGCATGGCCATACTGAAGTTGTTCGAAAGCCTCTTTTCGAGACTCGTTTGAAGCGAGTGATAGGTGGAGGACGTGCAGTTACAGCGCTCCCGGATAATGCCCTTTGCCGGGTCGACACGACGGGCTCCGTTGGTTCCCCGAATGGGTGGATTCCCATCGATCGATTGGAACAGCGCGGTGCCTTTGGTCCCAACGTAACCCACGGATAATGCGTAGTTGCCCGTTAATTCACGTTGAAATTGTACCGAGACCTGCTCGGCCAATGGCGCCCGAAAATCCTTTGAAGTGATGGTGCGCGTGACCTGGTTTGGATTGGCCGGCGGCGGAACGTTCCCCCGCCTCACCTGGTCCATGATCGTGAACGCGTTTGGACGAAGCCCGGGCAGCGAGGGATCGAGCGGAATGTCAACCACCAGGCGGAACGGGAACGCCGTTCCTACGTTCAAAGCAATATTGTTGAAAGCAACATCATAGGTCCGCGAATATCCGGCGCGTATCACCAGTTTGTTGTCTCCCGTTAGCCAGCCGAGCGCGCCCGGCCCGTGACCAAACCGGTAATTGATCCCGAAACGAGGCGCCCAGTTGTTCGTGTCGCGGGCGGGTACCGGAGTGTACCGATATCGCTCGTCGCCATTGAACGCAGCCACCACATTCTGGTTCGCGTCCGCCAGATTCTGCAGCGCATTGCCGGGGGACTCGTATCGAAGACCGTACGTGATCGTCAGATTGGGCTTGATCCGAAACTCGTCCTGCGCAAAGAAGAAATAATCGTAGTAGCGAAAATACGTGATGACGCTCGCGCCGGGCAGTGGAGCGTTAATCTGCGCTACGGTGGCCTGATCGTCGACGAGTCTTTGCAGATTCGCGTACTCCAGACGGCCCCGGATGTTCGGATTAAAAAATGCGAACTGCTCCTGGCGGCGGAAATCAATTCCAAACTTCATCGAATGCGATCCCTTGAGCAACGTGAACGAGTCCTGAAGTTGATAATTGTTCAAGGTCGAGTATTGCGGGTTGTTGGTCGCCAAACCAAGGCCCGTTCGTGTAGGATCGGCATTGAATCCGATCAGCCCGAGATCTCTCACTTCGAGCGATGGAATCCTCTCCGCTACCTCCGGGTTTTGGGCGTTTGTCTCTGATTTGTTTCGCCAGTACGAGAGACGTAGCTCATTCAGCACGGTGGGCCTGATGGAGCTGTTCAGAGCGACGCTCAGCGAACGAATGCGGGATGGCTTCACATCCGTCAAGCCCGATGGCGTCACCTGGCCCGTCCCGGAGCTGAGCGAATTGTCATCCAGGTACCGCCCGGTCAACGTGTGCCGATCATTAAACCGATGATCCACTCGAATCGAAGACTGCCAATCGTCGAATTTCTGGGAAGAGGACCCGGTGACATCGCCAAGGGGAACGACACCCGTTCTGCCGTTTACCACGATTGTTCTCGTCAAGCCATTCGCCGCTCCAGCCGGGATGTTCTGCAGGAAAGCTTGTACGGTGGGCCGCGTTCCGGCGAGGTCCGTCAGCACTCGTCTCCCCTCGTCCGTGGGCGCGCCATTGATCGTGGTTCCTGAGCCCAGCCGCCGGTCCGTCCACCGCAGTAGAGATCCGAACACAAACGTTTTGTCCTTGATGACCGGTCCGCCTAAGCTGCCGCCGAACTGATTTTCGATCCGATAGGGAGCCGACGTAAATCCGGCACTCTTGTCGGTGTTGCTCAACGTATTCAAATGATTGTTGTTGTGGAACCAGAATGCGCTTCCATGGAAGGTGTTGGTTCCGCTCTTAGTGATCACGTTGACCACCGAACCTGCCGCGCGTCCATACTCGGGCGCGAATTGATTTGTGATGATACGAACTTCGGAAACGATATCCGGGTTATTCAGCGACTGTGTGAGGCCGCCCGTGCTGGGCCCGTAAGAATCCTGCCCGTCGATAATGAACGCATTCGAACGCGTGCGCATGCCATTCGCCGCGAACTGCAGTCCCGAGCTCTCTGTGCCCTGATTTCCACTGCTGCCAAACTGCGCATCCCCGTTTGAGATTTGACTGACGCCGGGAACGGAGCCCGCGAGATTCACCAAATTGCGGTTCGTTGACAATGGAAGCTCGGCGATGCGCTTAGTATCGAAATTGACTCCGATCTCCGCATTCGTAGTGTTGATCAGCGGCGCGTCTTCACCCACCGTAACCGTTTCCACGGTCCCGGCCACTTGCAGATCAATCTTCAAGTCTGCTGCCTGGTTCAACTCCAGAGTTATTGGGCCCTGCTTATATCTGGCGAAGCCGCTCTTCTGAACGTTCACCTCGTAGTTGCCGTACGGCAGTAACGGAACCCGGAAAGCTCCGTCTTGGGTCGTCATTACTTCCCGGGTCGCATTGGTCTCGAGATTCTTCACCTCGATCCTGGCGTCGGCGATCACGGCGCCGCTGCTATCCCGAACGATGCCCAGAATTTCACCCGTTGTCGACTGACCTGACAAGGTGGATGCCGAAACGACCAGCAAACTAACAGCAGCAATGTATCGCAGCATCGAACCCCCCGTTCGAACTAGGCAAGAACTTAGTGTGATTAGACTATCACGAAATTCCACCTGCAAGCGGAAGCCATTGGTTTCTGACATAGCGGGCTTTTGACTACAAAGAGGTGACGCGGAGAGTTGTGCTGCTGACAGCCTCCGCGTTTGTGTGGAGCGGTGTTACTTCGTGAACTGACCGGCTTGATGGCCGATCATGCTCGTTTTTATTCTGAAATGACGGGCTCTGGAACGTCTTCCCTGCTCGGCTGAAGCTCTTTGTGGCGCTCGAGAAAGCGCACGCAAGCGTTCCAACGCAGGATCGTGTCGTCGTTGCCGGGCGATCGGAGGTGCTCAGCTTTCTCGAACAGGTCCAGCGCTTTGACCAGGCAATCGTAGACTTCCCTGGCGGAGCCCATGGTCGCCGCACGGTGGTATGCTTTGGCGCGGCGCTCCCAGGCGATCCCGGAATAATAGGCTCGATCGTATTCCGATGTCAGGCCGGAGATCATGGTCATGGCGCTTGAAAATCCGCTATTGTCCTCACCGAGCTGGTCCGTCAGGGCAAGGATGACGCTGACACGCGCCTCCCGGTTGGTCGGGTCAATCTGAAGGATGTCGCGACAGATGCTTTCGGCTTCGTTTGGTTCGTTCAATAAGCGGTAACGCTCAGCCTTCGCCAACGCGCCGTCCACGCTGTCGGGAGAAATGGGTTTTAGCGTGAACATGTGAACTCCTTTCACCTAGATGATATGGAATAACTGTTTGAGCGGATCGAAGAACCGATCAACGACGCGCTCTTTTAGCGGAATGATGGCGTTCTCGGTGATGATAATCGACTCGGGACAGACCTGACGACAGCAGGTCGTGATGTTGCAGTATCCAATATTGTGCTTCCGTCGTAAATCGCTGACGCGGTCTTCCGTATCAAGAGGATGCATCTCAAGCGCCGCGGCGTAAACGAAGAACCTGGGTCCGATGAACTCTTCGTGCTTGCCGTGCTCACGCAGGACGTGGCACACATCCTGACAGAGAAAACATTCGATGCACTTGCGAAATTCCTGTACGCGTTCGACATCGGCCTGCTGCATACGCCAAGTGCCGTCCGGCGCATCGGGGGAACGCGGCCTGAATTTCCTGATCGTCTTCTTGACTTCGAAGTTCCAGGAAACGTCCGTCACGAGATCCCGGATCAAGGGGAAGGCGTGCATTGGCTCGATGATGACCGGCATCTCCAGGTTGAGATCGCTGAGCCGGGTCATGCACATGAGTTTGGGCATCCCATTGATCTCAGCGGAACACGAGCCGCACTTCCCTGCCTTGCAGTTCCAGCGCACGGCCAGGTCGGGCGCCTGCTGCGCCTGAATGCGGTGAACGGCGTCGAGAACGACCATGCCCTCGTCGATCGGAGTGACGAAATCCTGGAACTGACCGCCTGACGGATCTCCGCGCCAGATTCGAAACAAGGCCTGCGTCGCCATCTATTTCATCTCCTCGATCACGGCTTTCAGTTCATCGGGCAGCGGCCGAAGCGGACGCTTCTCAACAGCCATTGCGCCGTCCGCACCGCGCTTGACTACGATGTTGCATTTGCCCCACTCGGCGTCTTTGTCTGGAAAGTCTTCGCGAAATTGCGCGCCCCGGCTCTCTTCGCGAAATAGCGCGGCGCGCGTGATGGCTTCGGATACGATCAGCAGATTTCGCAAATCCATAGCTGTATGCCAGCCGTTGTTGTATTGGCGATGGCCCGGAACACCGACGCGGCCCGCCCGAGTCCAAAGCTGTTCGATAACTTCGAGCGCGCGTTCCATCTCACTTCTGGTTCGAACAATGCCGACAAGGTCCTGCATTGATTCCTGAAGGTCGTATTGAACCTGATAAGGATTCTCGCCGGTAGGACCGGAATCAAACGCCTTGACCGCACCGGCCGCGATACTCTGAGGCTCGTCGTCTTTAACCGCTACAGAACCGTTACCTTTCGCGAACTCGGCAGCATACCGGCCGGCGCGACGCCCGAAGACCAGAAGATCGGAGAGCGAATTTCCTCCGAGCCGGTTTGCGCCGTGCAGCCCCGCGGCAACTTCGCCGGCGGCGAAAAGTCCCGGTACAGAGGACATCTGCGACTCACCGTCCACGCTGACGCCGCCCATCACGTAATGCGTCGTAGGCCCGACTTCCATGGGCTCTCGAGTAATGTCCAGATCTGCGAGTTGCTTGAACTGGTGATACATGCTGGGGAGCTTGCGCTTGATGTGTTCCTCCGATTTCGGCATGCGGTCTTTGATCCAGGCGATATCAAGGAAGACGCCGCCGTGAGGCGTGCCGCGGCCTGCCTTGACCTCGCGATTGATGCACCGGGCGACGTGGTCGCGAGTCAGTAGTTCCGGAGGCCGCCGGGCGTTCTTGTCACCCTGCGTATAGCGCCACCCCTCCTCCTCGTTGTCTGCGGTTTGCGCCTTATAGAGATCGGGGATTTCGTCGAACATGAAGCGGCGGCCCTCCTTGTTCCGGAGCACGCCACCCTCGCCGCGCACGCCCTCGGTGACGAGGATGCCGCGAACGCTAATCGGCCAAACCATGCCCGTCGGGTGGAATTGTACGAACTCCATATCCTTGAGTTCCGCGCCGGCTTGATACGCGAGTGCATGGCCGTCGCCCGTGTACTCCCAACTGTTGCTGGTGACCTTGAAGGCGCGTCCGATTCCGCCAGTGGCCAACACGACCGCCTTCGCCTCCCACAGGTAGAAGAGCCCTTTCTCGCGGTCGTACCCGCACGCGCCCGCGATGCGTCCCGAATCGAGCAAAAGGCTAAGCACGGTGCATTCCATGTGCACCTCCATGCCGCTATGGATGCCGTGATCCTGAAGCGTACGGATCATCTCGAGGCCGGTGCGATCACCGACGTGAGCGAGACGGGGATACCGATGGCCTCCGAAGTTGCGCTGAAGAATGCGGCCATCGGGAGTGCGGTCAAAAAGCGCGCCCCATGCCTCCAGTTCGCGCACGCACTCGGGCGCCTCTTTGGCATGCAACTCCGCCATGCGCCAATTGTTAAGATACTGCCCGCCCCGCATGGTATCGGCGAAATGGACGCGCCAGTTGTCACGGTCATCGACGTTGGCCAAAGCAGCAGCGACACCGCCTTCGGCCATGACCGTATGCGCTTTGCCTAGAAGCGATTTGCAAACCACACCCACCCTGACGCCCTGCCCGGCCGCTTCGATGGCAGCGCGCAGACCGGCCCCGCCCGCGCCGATGACCAGCACGTCATAGGAGAAGCGCCGGAATTCCGGCATCTACACAAGTCTCCAGTCATGCCAGATCCCCATGGAACAGAGGCGGACGTAGACATCGGAAAACGCGACCCAGAAGAGACTCACCCAGGCCCAGACCTTGTGCTTTGCGTTTAAGCAGCTGACGCAGTCGTAGAGTTTATGCCGCGCGGGGTGTTCGGAGATCTGATCGAGACCGCCCCCAACGAGGTGCCGGAAGGCGTGACAGCCGAAGATATATCCGGCCAAGAGTACAGCGTTGACGACTAAAACGATGGTTCCGACGCCGATTCCGAAGCCGTTGGAGAAAAAGAAGGCCTTCACCGCATCGAACGCCAGGAAGGCCCAGACGATATAAGAGAGCCGCAAGAAGTTGCGGTGGAGATTCTGAAGGACAAGCGGAAAGGTTCGTTCTCCCCAATACGTTTTGCGCGGCTCGCCCACTGCACACGCAGGCGGATCGGCCCAGAATGCCTTGTAGTAAGCACCGCGATAGTAATAACAAGTAAGCCGGAAGCCGCCGGGTATCCAAAGGATGAGCAGCGCCGGCGAAAAAGGCAAAAGGTTCGGAAACCAGTGCGGTTTGCCGCCTAGCAACGCGTGCGGGGAACTGCCGAAGAGCTCGGGTGAATAAAACGGTGAAATGTAGGGACCGTAGGTGTAAAACGCATTCTGAAACGCCGCCCAAGTGGCGTAGACCACAAACGCGCTGAATCCGAGAAAAACCGCAAGCGGCGACGCCCACCACGAATCGCGTCGCGACGTGCTACCGAATTTGCCGCCTTTCCACACCACATCGGGAGTTGCCATGTTTCTAGCCACGGTAAAGGGATCGAGTTGCGCAATAGTGCTGCGTGCTTGCGGAAGTATATAACAACAGCGCTGGCGGTTAGGTCTCGAACAGTCGCGAATACGAGGACCGTGGGCACCGGCTCAATGGGCAACCCCTCCACGCCGAATAGAAAGCGCATGGAAAAATGCGACTTAACGTTCTGTTGTAGGTAGGTTTACTCAGACGCGCAACTAAAAGAACCACTCGGCGCTCATTGGAATCTAAGCTCACATCAGAAGGGACAACTCGAGATGCCTTTAATATCGAAGACTATATTTGTCTTCCTTGTATTCTGTAGCTCCATCTTTGCGCAGCATCTGGATTTTGGATTCGGTGTTGGCGTAAAAGGCGGAGTGCCTTTCACCGATGTGCTGGAGGCTGCTGGGACAATCAATTCGGCAGCATCCACTCTCACGCGATCGACCAGTTACCTCGTAGGACCGGTTGTGGAACTGCGCCTGCCGTTCGGATTCGCAGTGGAGGCGGATGGCCTCTATCATGCAGCCGAGTATGATCTGACTTCAAACGGTACGAGAACAACTGTTCCGGCTCACGCGTGGGAAATTCCATATCTCGCCAAGTTTCGATTCCCCATCCCGCTCCTAAAACCGTTTGTTTCCGGCGGAGGGGCATACAGGACCTTCACTGACTTGCCCAATAACGTCACACCGACGCACAATGCCTTTGTGCTCGGCGGCGGACTAGAACTGAGGATCAGCAGACTCCGATTATCGGGCGAACTTCGGTGGTTACGTTGGGGCAATCCTTCGAATAACAACATTGTGCGGCTGTCTCAAAACGAAGGCGAGGTGCTGTTCGGCTTCGTGTTCTGAGCCGCATCATGTCAGCTGAAGGTTTTGGTCAGGCCACAATCCGGACTTTATACCGCTTTCTTAGAGAGACCCGTGCGCGAAGCTGCGTATGGGTCGTAGCAGGGATTCCGCTCATACGGCCGAGTTGCGGGGGTAGCGTGCGACTCTGACGAAGCATTTGGATGAATGCCGCGCTCCCTTCGTTGGACGCGGGCGTTTAGGCCTGCGTCGCACACGACAGCTATACTCGGCTAAGTATCAGCGTTACGGACCATCAACGAACTCTGTCCGACGTCACTGGTCCCAGGTAGTGATCGAACCAATTCAGGGTTTCGCGCATCCAATCTCCCAAAGGAGGCACATGTCCCGATTCGAATTGTATGAAGCGCTTGTCCGCCTCCCTCGTGCCGAGCAATTGAAACATCGGTTGCTGCAAGGTCGCTAAGGGTGTGACGAAATCATATCGCCCGCCCAGCATTAGAACCGGAGCGCGTGCACGGGGCGCAAAGTTAACAGTGTTAATCTCCGGAGCCAGTCTCTCGCTGGACAGCCCACCCGCTACCAACACGCCGGCTTTTATTCGCGGATCGAGTGCCATAACCACCGGGCCTAGATTGGCACCTAAGCTCATTCCGTAATATCCCAAGTGTGTAGCCTGAATATCAGAGCGCGTTTCCAAAAAGTCCACCGATCGCGAGGCGGCCTTTGCAAACTGAATCATGCTCTCCCGGTACACGTCAGGTCGCCCCATGTTCTCAACGTGCCGTTCAAAGGTGGTCTTGTATATCGGGTACAGTACGGCTCGTCCCGTTCGCATCAGAAAATCGAATCCACGGTTGTCGCACCCGTCACGCTGCTCCGCAGGAATTGAGCATATCCCGGAAGCCCAAAGAGCACGACCTGATAAGGAGCTTTCACGTTCTTAGGCAAAAACAGGTAAGCGGGTATCCGCTCGCTGCCATATGCAGCGGCATAGCTCACCGTTTCTCTTCGCCAGAGTTCGTTCGAATCATCGACGTTTTCCGTTCTAGCATCGAGCGGTGTTCTTTCGTACGCGTACATTCGTTGCACGATTGAAAGATCGTGTTGTCAACCGGCTTCTCCGTCGAATAGTCACGCTCGGGCGGGGCGACGGGCGAAAGTGCTGGCATCGGAACTGGTGTCGGATAAGACGCACATCGAAAACCGAAATTAGGAAGCCGCAAGGAGGGTTCCTGGGCATCTAGTTCATGGAAGGTGATACCTGGCTCGCTGAAAGATCCGCCTAAGATTAAGCGTCGGGTTCCTGAATTGTTCTGAACCCATTCTTTGACGTTGCCAGCCATGTCGTAAGCACCGAACGGTGTAATCCCACTGTTAGCTCCAACCCTCATCGGACCGTGATGTGTGAAGTTGCTAAACAGCACGATGTCTGAATACACGCCGAACCCAGCGGCTTTTTGCCAGTGGTACACGGTGGGCAATGATTTGCCCAGAGACTCGCAATACGCAGCAGCCTCAAACCAACTGACTCCCCCAACCGGATACTCAGTCTGCCCGTTCGGAAAAGCTCCGAAATTCCACGAAGCCGGACCATACTGTCCGGTCCGGTCCCGGAATTCAGCTAAGGCTTGCTGCTGGGGAATTCGGCGCCCATCTCTGAAGAACGGATAGCGCCAATACTCTTTCTTCCGATAACCGCCAGAGTTGATAAATTCCCGGAATTGCCGATTGGTTACTTCGAATTTGTCGAGGAAGTAATCGGGGAGGGCCATGATCTTAACGGGGCCCACGGGCGGCGCCTGTTTCGGCACAGCCACCATACCTCGCGGTATCGTACCGGTGCGGTGCAGCTTTATCTTCTGACCCTGAAGATTAGCCGTCCGAGTCGCGAATTCCACAGGTTCCATGCCGTCTTTCTCGATGCGGATCGCCATATATGCCAAGGGAACACGAGTACCGGAGAAAGGCGTTCTGCCGACCGGCTGCCACGCGAGCTTCGTCGCTCCAAACGGCCGGACTGAAATTGTTGCACCGGAGGGTACGGTTGTTACTGTTAGAGGCCAGGAAACGTTCGCCCAATGCTGTTTCAGTTGCGGATCGTCCGGTGCGTAACGTAGTGCGGTTCGAGTCAGCTCGAAGGCATTTGCGAAATCGCCCTGGGTGACAAGGAGCTGGATCTTCGGCAGTGCCTCGTCACGAGTCCACCGTGCGTTCCGATTCTGATAGTGCAACCAGCCAACCGTTCCCACGGTTGCGATCAGAACGACGGTGATCCCAGCAGCGATGCGGGGCGTCAACGGAACGGAGCGGCGCGGCCGGCTACATTCCATGAGAGCAGTTGCTAATTCGCTCCCAGAGGAGTAGCGGCGCGAGGGATCCTTTTCGAGACATCGAGTGATGACCCTTGCAATGGCTCGTGGCACTTCCGGCCGCAACTCGCAGATGCCCGCCGGAACGCGACCTACTAGACGGCGCAGGATGCTGCGAGTCGAATCCCCGGTAAACGCCCGGACCCCGGTGAAGATCTCGTAGAGGACCAAGCCCGTCGAGAAGATGTCCGATCGAGCGTCCAAGGGCTTGCCTTGGGCCTGCTCTGGGGACATATACGATGGCGTGCCCTGGATTGCATCGGGCGCGGTGTCGGGAAAAGCCGGTGGTGTGCCGTGACCCTTCGGACTCCGATCTTCGAGCATTGCGAGACCAAAATCGTGAATCTTCACGAGAGTCAGGTCGTCGTCGACGATGATATTGCCGGGCTTAATGTCGCGATGGACAATCCCAGCCGCGTGAGCGGCCGCGAGCGCCGAGGCAATCCCGTGCGAGCAGACCAGAGCCTCCTTGATGCTCAAGCGCTTCTCCCCGATCAACTGAGCGAAGGTGCGGCCCGGAACGAACTCCATGACGATATACTCGTCGCCATCAGCGGACCCTAACTCGTAAATCTGAACAATGTTGGGATGGTTGAGTGCGGCTGCCGCGCGGGCCTCGCTTTTGAATCCTTCCGTGAAGCGGCGTTTCGGGAACTTGATGGCAACGGTGCGATTCAGACGTGTATCGAGCGCACGGAACACCTTCCCATGCCACCGGCGCCCAGAGGAGTTTCGATCTGGTAGGGGCCCAGCAGTGTTCCACAGGCCAAATAGTCGGCGCTTTCTTCTCCGCATGGCTCCCATATGCGCCGGTCCAGGCGTGAGTCGGTTCCGGGCTGGTCAGCAGAGATTGCACTTCGTTGAGAAGCTCACCATCCTCGGGAGCCGCTGCAAGCAGGAATCGGGACCGGTTCTCCGGAGCTTGCTCGAGAGCGGAGAAATAGAGCTTCTCGACTTCTTGCCAGCGCTCCGGCAGCATATCGAGCAAGTATAACGCCGGAAAGCAACTAGCCAAACCTTCGTCAACCGGGTTTGCGTAACTCCCGTTCGAGCCATATTCTGGCGAGTTTCCAGTCCCGCATGACGGTCTGCGGCGAGAGCTTGAGCACGTCCGCTGTTTCCTCAATGCTCAGTCCGGCGAAGAATCGCAGCTCGATGATTTTCGCCTTTCGCGGATCCATGTTCGCCATGGTGGTCAAGGCGTCATCGAGCGCAACCAATTCACGGGGCCGCCAGGCTGCCGATTCCGGTATATCGTCCAGGTGAATGCGCACCTCTCCGCCGCCCCTTTTTTTTTGCGGCAGCGGCGCGCGCCCGATCGATGAGGATCCGCCGCATCACTTGCGCTGAGACCGCGAAGAAGTGAGTCCGGTCTTTCCAGCCGACATTGTGGACGTCGACAAGCTGCAGGTAAGCCTCATGTACGAGCGCGGTCGCCTGCAAGGTTTGATCGGGCCGCTCGTGCGCCATGTAGCCGCGCGCGATCCGGCGAAGCTCGGCATAGATGAGCACCGCAAGCCGATCGAAAGCCGCTTCATCGCCGCCACTACATGCGCGCAACAGACGTGTAATTTCGGCCGAGGAAGCAGACGTAACGGAAACCTGCGCTTGGATTATACAGACTCGACCGGGAGAAAAACTTTCTCAGCGGTTGTAGTTTTCACTCTCGACTTCCGCTAAAGGGCTGAAGGGTCTTGAATGGCGGTGCGAAGTCAAACTGCCCCGCGAGCCCGACTCTGACCTGAAGGAGGTCGAAATGCGAACACATCATTATGTCGCGATTTGCCACAGTCTCAGCAACCGGATCACCGGCGCGCTTACTTTGTTGCCTCTCATCGTAGCCGCTGCCATAGCGACTGCTTTCCCCGCTTTCGATGGAAACGAGAACGAACACTGGGTTGGAACCTGGGCGGCCGCTGTGCACGAACCCGACCTTCTTCTGCCCGGATTGTCGGCTTACGACAGCGGAGACCACGTACATCCTACAGACGAGGGCTATAAAGCCATGGCGGACGCGATCGATCTGACTTTGTTCCGAAACGGAGATCATCGCTGAAGCGAGTAGTTGACGGATACTCGCAGACACGCTCCTACAGCGGAGCTGACGTGCCTAAAGCACCAGCTCCGCGGGAGGGAATCTCGTTCTCTTCGCTTGCCGAATTGATACTCCCGGAATGGCGGGTGACCGCTCTCGATCAGCGTAGATACGGACACTCAAGCCACGGTAATAGCTATGTGCGCGAAGACTACTTGGGCGATATTGAAGGTCTTTTTGATCACCTCCATTTTTTGATCACCTCCATCTGGAACGCGCCGTAGGCACCGTTAGCCGCGATTTGGACTGTGGATAATTTACCTCTACGGCGCCGTACATGCAGGTGGAGCAAAGGGTCGATTGTCTCATTGCGAGGAAACGCCGAGCATTGAACGTCAGCTCCCGGACGACATATAATTCCTCGGAATGCAACAGCGCTATGCAGAGGCATCTTCGAACCCAAGGCGACCCTGGTGGACTACAGTCTTCCGGGACGTTCAATTCTGGGTTCCGCTTATCGTCCTGCTGATCGGATTATTGCTGCTCCGGATCGTTCAATGAATGCGAAGGGACATGGATTGCCCCCGGTCACCGGTGATGCACCTGTCGACCTCTCGCGTCAACACGTGCTGCACCGCCTCGGGATATTTTGTGGGCTTGCGGCGGCGCTGTGGCTGGCGGGAGCCGAAGCTCCGACGAAGCTTGTAACCGTGGCGGTTTCGCCGGTTGTGATCTCTTTCATGATGGTCTTCGGTGCGTTCATATCGCGCTGGAGTCTCCCCGCTTTGGTTCGCGGCACCGGCGATACCTTCCGGGATGCCCGGCAAGTCCCGCATCTCGTCTTATGGGGCATCATGGCCGGTTGCCTGTGGGCGGTCGGCAACACGCTCACAATCTTTGCCGTGCGGGACATTGGACTGAGCCTCGCGTTTCCGCTATGGAACTCGAACAGTCTCATTGGGATTCTCTGGGGCACGTTGCTGTTCAGGGAGTTGCATGGGGCTGGCTGGCTTCGGAAGGCGGGTGTGGTCGGCGGGGCCGGCGTTATCTTTCTTGGTGCAATGCTGATCTCGGCGGCGTCCGTCTCTCAGTCGGCACACGGGAACGCATTCCACGGTATTGCGGCGGCGGTAGGTGCCGGGCTGATGTTCGGATCAATGTACATCTCCTATCGCAAGGCCTATATCACTGGCATGAACCCGCTCACGTTTCTTACGTTTTTCACCTTTGGTGAGCTAACGATGATGACGATCGTCGCCATAGTGTTTACCGGAGGTGTCGGGCTCTTCTGGCGCGAACTGGTTGCGAATCGCGCCATTCTGCTGTGGCCCATGCTGGGCGGCTTCATGTGGGTCGTGGGGGACCTCTTTCAAAATTATGCGGCGAAGTATGTCGGCATCAGCAGGGGAATCCCGCTATCGAATACAAACCAGTTGTGGGGCTTACTGCTTGGGTTACTCGTGTTTCGCGAGTTGCATGGATTGACCGTAAGCGTTTATGCCGAAGTGATTGGAGGCTCCATCATGATGGCCTTAGGCGCGCTCGCAATTTCAACAAGCTCAGCGTCCGAAGGAGAATACGCCAATTGGAAGCGAGCAGCCATACGGGAGTCCGAGCTTTACGGAATTGATCCCGAGTATGTGAAAGCGCGGACGGAGGGACGCGATGTGAATGCGGGTGAGGTTCGCCGTACCTGGAAGGACTGGCTGCTCATCGCTGCTGCGATATCAGTGTTTGTCGGGTTAGGCGCGTTCGCTCGCGTGCCGCAAATGGAAATCCAGACCGGCTGGTTGGGGCTCTTTGCGGCTGCCCTGGTGCTCGTGCTCGCCGCTGGTGGCGTGGCGTTGTGGCGAATTACGAAATTCAATTGACGGCCACAACGTTATTTCACTTCCGCGGCCCGGGCGGCGCCGGTCATGCCACTCATACCGGCTGAGATGACTTGCTGGGCACGAAGGCCGTCGCGATGGCTGGTCGGGAACGCCGCACCGGTTTGGCAGCATTCGACAAACGCGGCAAGTTCGGTTTTATAAGCATCTCCAAAGCGGTCAACAAACTCCGGCAGGGGCTGCTGATAATCGCGCATGGAAAACGTCTTGAACGCGATCGGCTCCGACCGGCCTCTCCGGCCATACGCTTCGACTGTGATCGTAGTCAGACGCTGGTCAAAGCGACCCACATGAATCTGCCCGTCTTCTCCGAAGATAATCGTCTCCACGCGGTAGCCAGACACGTGATTCCGGCTGACCTGCACCTGGGCCGAAAGATCCTCACCGAACCAGAGGCAGAGGAGGGCATCGTCGAAATCTTCTTCACACGTCGTGAGCGCATGACTGTACAGCCGTGAACCGATAGCCAGAGCTTTGGAGGGCATACGTCCCGTGAGCCACAGAATCTCGTCCACATTGTGCACTGACATGTCTGGAAGAATTCCACCGCTGTTGTAACCATTGGGCGCCGGATTGGAATCTTCGAGAGCGGAGAACACTTTGAAGACTCTTCCAACCGCTCCACTTGTCAACAGCTCTTTTGCGTATCGGAGTGGCTCGTCAAAACGCCTCTGGAAGGCTAGCATCAGGGCATGGGGATGATCGCGGTCGAGTTGCGCGGCGAAGGCGCGATCAGCCTCCAACGTTCCCGTGAGAGGCTTCTCAAGCATCACGCGATAGCCGGCGCTGATGAGTGTGGCCGCGTGCTCGCGGTGTTTCTCTGTGGGCGTGACGACCACGGCGGCGTTACAGATGCCGGATGTAGCTAGTGCATCGACCGAAGCGAAAACGGGTATGTCCAGCGCCGTGGCGGCCAGGAATCGGCGGGCGCGCTCCGAATCCGGTTCGGCCAATGCAACCACTTGGCAGGTTTGAGTATCGCGGGCCAGTTCGTACGCGTGAAGCGCATGGACTACACCCATGCGGCCGAGACCGGCGATCGCAATTTTAAGCTTTTCGGCCATGAAGCTTGAGCATACGACGGCCAAGCTTAAGTGGGCCAAAAGCAGATCGCCGTCCGCAGGCTTTGATCTCCGTCCTCGTCGTCAGGATACGATTCATGGGAACGGCTCACAGGCGTAGCCGCTCCGTGTCAAAGCTTTGTGCCGTACCGGTCGGTTATCCAGACAGAATTCTCCTTCGGTTGCATAGATCCGTGTGTCGTCGCGAAGGCTTTACCGATCCTCAAAGAACCCACCGAATAGAGCCTGGATAAGGCGCAAACTGTCAACGGGGTTTGCGCTTGGTCGATTCAGGATTTCGAGGATCCGGCAATCCATGCGGCAGCACTCCAGAGATAGGGGCCTTGCTGCGATCTTACGTCCAATGTACGAATGCAGGTATTCCGGCGCCAAGGAGACGGTACCGGGTAAGCGTCCCGGGACAATCCACGTTCGGTTTGAGAGACCCATCGGAAGCGCCGATCACGAGCCCGGCACAGTATTTATGAGGGATCGAAAGAACAGACCAAGTACTCTCGACGGCGGCCGTCCGGTTTCCGAGGACCACAACAGAGTCAGGAGAAGTTGAAAAAGAGCGCGGCCGCACGTTGTGCTTCTGCGTGATAGGCAGCAACTTGGCGACCACACGACATACCAGCCTTTGTTTCAGCCAATCCGGCCACGGATTTGTAGAAGTCCTTTGCCGCCAGGCAACAACATGTTTCCCGCATTCCAACCGTATTGCCGCCGTTCTTCACCTGAATCAGTACGAAGTCGCAGTTCTAGAATTCCGAGGAGACTGTAGGCTCAAAACTTTAAAAACATCCTCGCCAGATAAGCTCGGAAGTCGAAAGTTACATTTACGCCGCCTCGTAAGGGCTAGGTACAATCCTGAACAGGTCTTCCAATTTGGGTTTCATTACTGTTCAAGGCTCAACGTGCGCCAAAGTGCCCGTTCTTATCTCAGGATCTTTCGCCTGCTGAGCGCGGGAAAATGTAGCAATGGCTAGGGAGAGAACGGCTGCGAGTGGGGATTATCTTGCCCGTTCTGTCTCGGATAGCCAGGGCGGTGAACTCGCCAAGCTGGTCAAAGAGCACGATTGGTCGGAAACGCCAGTCGGCCCGATCGAGACGTGGCCGCAAAGCCTACGTACTGTCGTCAACATCCTGCTCACGTCCCGTTATCCGATGTGGATGGGATGGGGGAATGATCTTACATTTCTTTACAATGACGCCTACAGACCCACGCTCGGGATCAAACATCCTTGGGCGCTGGGGAGCCCCGCGTCAAAGGTGTGGGCTGAAATCTGGCGCGACATCATGCCGCGCATCGAATCCGTTTTGTCAGCCGGGCAAGCCACTTATGACCAAGGTCTGCTCCTGTTTCTTGAGCGCAGCGGGTTCCCGGAGGAGACTTATCACACGTTTTCATACAGCCCGCTTCATGACGATCGGGGACAGCTGAATGGAATGCTGTGCGTCGTCACGGAAGAAACAGATCGAGTCATCAGCGAACGGCGAATGACAACGTTGCGGCTGCTTTCGGGAGCACTGGCGTCTTCAAATTCTGAAGCCGAGGTGTTGGCCGCCCTTCAACAGCAATTGGGCCAGAATCCGTACGATCTTCCTTTCACCGTCACCTACTTATTCGACCGAGAAGGAAGGGCGCGACTCGCCTGCAGTACTGGAGCCTCGAACAATGGGCAGGTAGTCGCTCCGCCATTCATCGAAGCCGGCGATGACTTCCCCTGGCCGGCAACGGAGATTTTCGGGGGAGTCAGAACTCGCCTGATCAAAGCCTTAGATGATCGCGACCGTTTTCCGGCTTTACCCTCGGGCGCATGGGACAAAGCTCCAAATGAGGCGCTCGTTGTCCCGATAACGCAGGCGCAAGAAACGCCCGCCGGATTTCTTGCTGTCGGTGTGAATCCGTTTCGAAGATTGGACCCGGAGTACTCAGGCTTTGTGGAATTGATCGCCGGGCAAGTGGCGGCTGCTCTGGCGAACGCGCGGGCGTACGAAGAAGAACGTCGCCGGGCAGAGGAGCTTGCCAAGGTTGATCGGGCGAAGACTCTGTTCTTTTCCAACGTGAGCCATGAATTCCGGACGCCTCTGACGCTCATGCTCGGCCCGGTCGAGGAACTGATTTCGAAGCCTGACGGATCGGTTCCGCACGAGGATCGCGAAGCGCTGAACCTCGTCTACCGGAATGGACGTCGATTACAACGTCTCGTCAATACATTGCTCGATTTCTCCCGCATCGAGGCGGGACGGGCTCAAGCTTCCTACGCTCCCACCGAGCTGGCAACGCTCACGACGGGCTTTGCCTCTCCGTTCCGGTCTGCCATGGAACGCGCCGGGTTGCAATACATAGTCGACTGCAAGCCACTGCCCGGACCGATGTACGTTGACCAGGAGATGTGGGAGAAGATCGTTCTCAATCTCATTTCGAACGCCTTCAAATACACGCTCAACGGGTCAGTTGTTGTGAGCCTTCGCGACGCATCAGGATCGGCGGAGTTCTCGGTGAGGGACACGGGGATCGGAATACCCGCCGCGGAACTGCCGCGTGTCTTCGAGCGATTCCACCGAGTCGAAGGGACCGGAGGGCGCACGCATGAAGGAACGGGAATCGGCTTAGCCCTGGTGCGGGAACTGGTTCAATTACATGGCGGCTCCGTGTCCGTGGAGAGCGAAGCCGGACGCGGGTCATCTTTCACGGTTTTGATCCCGTTTGGCTCGGCGCATTTGCCTCCGGATCGTATCCAGAGCGGGCAACCGCCGAGTTCCGCAGGTTCGCATGCCGATGCGTACGTGGAAGAAGCTCTGCGGTGGCTGCCTGAAGGTGGCAACACAGCGTCGCAACACTCAGCGAATGCCAGTTCGCTCGCCACGGACGAACGAGAGAATCGGGTTGGAACGAGTAGGGTTCTCGTAGCTGACGATAACGCCGATATGCGAGAGTATGTAACCCGGCTCTTGGCGCCCCGATACGAAGTGGTCTCGACAAGGACCGGCGACGAAGCGTTTGCTCTTGCAATGGCAGATCCACCCGATCTTGTGCTCACGGATGTGATGATGCCTGGACTTGATGGGTTTAGCTTGCTCCGAGAGCTCCGTGCGCACGAGCGGACCAAGACCCTCCCGATTATCCTGCTCTCAGCCCGAGCGGGTGAAGAGTCTCGAATCGAAGGTTTGGATGCTGGTGCTGACGATTACATCGCGAAGCCTTTTACGGCGCGTGAGCTTTCGGCCCGTGTCGACGCTCATCTTTCGCTCGCGCGCATGCGAAGAGAGGCCGATAAGGCTCGCCGACTCAGCGAGGCAAGGCTTGGGCTGGCACTGAACGCCCCAGGCATTCTGAGCTGGGAATGGAATCCCAAGCAAGATGAACTCTCGACTATTGGGGATCTTCAACACATCTTTGTCTCGGAGCTGCGCACGATCGAGGATGCACTGCGCTTCATACACCCTGAAGACGCACCGGAGCATCGGGCGAAGCTCGAGCGAGTCGCCAAGGAGGGAGGCTCGTACCATTCCGAGTACCGGGTGCGGCAGGCGCATAGAGGCGGTGCGACCGCCTGGCTCGAAGAACGCGCCGTAGGAATTCTTGACGAAAACGGATGCGTTCATCGTGTACTAGGGGTTGTCGTCGATGTGACCGAGCATAAGATGGCCCAGGAGGAACTCCGTCGCAAGAACGAGGAGCTGACCAAAGCTAACCAAGAACTGGAAGAGTTCGCCTACGTCGCTAGCCACGATCTTCAGGAGCCGTTGCGGATGGTCAACATCTATTCACAATTGCTGCTCCGCCGCGATGGTTTGCGCAACGATACGGCGGCTGGCCAATATGCCGAGTTCGTCCAAAAGGGCGTTCTCCGAATGGAGGAGCTCATTAACGACCTTCTCGTGTACTCCCGAGTCATCCACTCTGATCACGATGAAGCCCACATGGCGAGCCTGGACCGTTGTTTGAGCGAGGCAATCTCGGTCCTGCATGGACGCATTGAGGAGACCGGTGCCCAGATGGTCTCCGGGCCCTTAACACAAGTTATAGGTGATGAAAAACAACTTACGCTAGTATTTCAGAATCTGCTTTCGAATGCTTTGAAATACCGTAGGGACGACGTGAAGCCAAGAGTCGAGATTTGGACCGAGAGTCGCGGGGGCGAATGTGTTGTTAACGTTCGCGACAATGGAATCGGCTTCTCGCCCGAGTACGCGGAGCGCATCTTCGGATTGTTCAAACGCTTACACAAAGATGCTTATCCTGGAACAGGACTGGGATTAGCTATTTGCCGTAGGATCATCGAGCGATATGGAGGGAAGATTTGGGGCACGAGCGAGGGAGAAGGTTTAGGAGCAACGTTCGCTTTTAGCCTGTCTGAGCCCAACATATGAACCCCCCGCTTCGTGTTCTGCTGGCTGAAGACAACCCCGGTGATGTGATGCTCGTGCGCGATGCGCTTCAGCAGCAATACAGGAACCTCGAACTGGTGGTTGTCGATAACGGAGATAAGGTACGCTCTTATCTGGACACGCCGAAGGACAACCATCCGCGTCCGGACGTTCTCCTGCTTGATCTGAATCTCCCGAGAGTCGACGGTCCAGATATGTTTCGGCTCCTGAGAGACCATCCCTGTTGTTCTGACGTGCCGCTCATCGTGATTACGTCTTCGGATTCGCCGCGAGATCGAGCATGGACTGAGGAATTTCGGGTCGCCCACTATTTCCGGAAGCCTTCCAACTATGACGCCTTCATGAAGTTGGGCGAAGTCGTCCGTTCTGTTGTGAGAACAAGCGAATATCAGCAGTAGCGAGATGTTGCGGTTTTCAGGCCGGGCCGCAAGAGCCGTGGTTCTTTCGACAAGGCAGGGTGAAGTAGAACGTGGATCCCTGGCCAGGCTCGGATTCCACCCAGATACGGCCACCGTGGCGCTCCACGATCTTCTGACATAGTGCCAGACCCAGACCGGTGCCTGAAGATTTCGCGGGGTCTAAACGTTGGAAAATGACGAAGATTTTGGCGTAGTCACGGCGATCAATGCCCGTACCGTTATCTGTAATCTTGAAGATCCACTCCTCTTCGCCGTGTTCTGCGCCAATCGTGATCTGAGGTGGCGTGTCGGGCTTCCGGTATTTGATCGCATTCGAAAGCAAATTGTAAACCAGTTGCGTTAGTGCCGCGCGATGTCCCGCCACAACAGGAAGCGCTCCCGTCATCATGACGCTCGCGCCTGTCTCCTGGATCATCAGAGACAGGTCCTCCATGCTGTCGCTTACGACAGCTGAAAGGTCGACCAGGTCACGGAAACCATTTTCTCCTTCCATGACACGCGAGTAAGCCAGCAGATCTCTGATCAGGGCACTCATACGTTGAGATCCGTCGACAATAAATTGCAGGAACTCCTTCGAGGTGGCATCCTGAGGCGCGCAACGTCTCTCTAAAAGCTGGGCATAAGAACAGATCGCACGTAGGGGTTCCTGCAGGTCATGACTGACCGCATGTGCAAACTGTTGCAGGTCGGCGTTAGACCGCGCCAACTCACGAGCTTGTCGCTTCAGGGCGGTTTCGGCTTGCTTGCGCGAAGTGATGTCGACGTAAATGCTTAAAATTCCGGTGACGGCCCCGGCCTTGTCGTGGAGAGGCGCCGTCGAGACACTCAGATCGAGCCACGTTCCGTCTTTTCGCTTTCTGCGGATTTCTCGGCCGGTAAATCCCTGCCCCGCCAGGTCTTGGGCACGCATCGCCCGGTGTTCTTCCTGTCGTTCAGATGGAATAAAAGGTAGTGGCCCGCCGAGCACTTCTGCCGCAGTCCAACCAAACGCACGTTCTGCCGCCCGGTTCCACAGCAGGATCTCCCCGGTAGCGGCAAGCACGATCACCGGCAGAAGAGAAGACGAGACAAGGGCCTCTCTTATCTCGTCGGCTTGGAGCAACTCCTGGACCGTGTTGGATCTCTCGGTCATAAATTCCAAATCCTGATCAAGCGGGTTTTGACTCCGTTGGTTCAGTCCACTGGGAGAAACTGACCATCATTTCCGGACATCGTTACCTCGCCTGAGCTTACGTCAAACACCCATCCACGAATCTCGAGCTGGCCACGGGCCAGTTGTCCTGCAACCGAAGGGTGAGTCTTAAGGTGGCTGATCTGCAGCAGCACGTTCTGCTCAACTAAATTAGAGAGGAATCTCGGGCCATCCTCTCTCTCGCAGATTGCATCGGCTACGCTGACCGCAGCCTCTGCGCTGGAGAGCCAGCGCTTTACCGTCGGCAGCTTATCAAGGGATTGCGGTTGAAGCAAGCTTTTCATGGCGCCACAGTCGCTGTGCCCGCAGACCACAACCTGACTGACCTCGAGAGCGGCCACGGCATACTCAATTACGGCCGAAACGCCTCCTAACATACCTCCATAAGCTGGAACGACATTGCCGATATTTCGGGATACAAAAATGTCGCCAGGGCCCGATCCTGTGAGAAGTTCAGGGTCCAGCCGCGAATCCGCACAGGTGATGAACAAGGTATGAGGCTTCTGGCCCATGCGGGTGATGTGAGCGTATAATTCACGTCGCGACGGAAATTCTTTCTGTCGGAAGTGCCGAACACCGGTCAGAAGCCGCTCGAGCGCCTGTTGCGGATCGGGTTTTGTGGCCATTGGACCAGATTATTGTAAACGGATGCGGCGGAGAAGGCACGAACACGCTTCAGGCGACCTCGATAAAACAGGCACCAGATTTACTCTTGAGGGAGATGCGTAACTCTCGGACGCAACCAACGCTCGACCTGATTGGTAACACACCGCTCGTGGCACTCACGGCCTTTGATACAGGGCCTTGCGAAGTTTTCCTGAAGCTTGAAAGTCAGAACCCAGGAGGTTCGATCAAAGACCGCGTCGCCGTTTCTATGATCGAGACCGCGGAACGGAGCGGAGCTCTCCGAGAAGGTGGCACGATTGTTGAGGCAACGGCGGGAAACACTGGCATCGGGCTCGCCCTTGTCGCAGCGGTGAAAGGTTACCGGCTTATCCTTGTCATTCCGGAGAAGATGTCTTCCGAGAAGATCGCGCATGCTCGGGCCCTAGGGGCTGATATCGAAATTACCCGTTCCGATGTGGAACCTGGACATCCGGCGTACTACCAGGACATGGCTGCCAGAATCGCACGCGAGACGCCTGGCTCTTACCACGTGAATCAGTTCGGCAACAGTGCCAATCCGCTCGCGCACGAGACGACGACGGGGCCCGAGATCTGGCACCAGATGAGTCACCGGGTGGACGCGATCGTTTGCGGCGTCGGCTCAGGGGGAACGCTAACCGGTATCGGCCGCTTCTTTGAACGGGTTTCACCTGAGACGGAGATGATCCTGGCCGACCCTGTCGGATCAACGCTGGCCGAAACGGTGCTGACAGGCAGCCACGGTCCGGCCGGTAGTTACGCTGTCGAGGGCATTGGTGGAAGCTGCGTCCCCGCCATTGCGGAGATTTCGCGTCTGAAGACCGCAATCAGTATCAGCGATTCCGAGAGTTTCCTGACTGGCCGCGAGCTGTTGAAGCGAACAGGAATCTTTGGCGGCCCATCGTCGGGAACCTTGCTTGCCGCTACACTCCGCTATTGCCAGACTCAGACCGAACCCAAGCGCGTCGTCACCTTCGTTTGCGACACAGGTGCCCGGTATCTGTCCAAGATGTTCAACACATACTGGATGTTGGACCAAGGTTACCTCGAGAGATCGCCGACTGGAACTCTTCGTGAGCTGATTACACGACGTTATGAAGAGGGCGGTGTGATTACCGTCAGCCCGGACGACACACTTCTCACTGCTTCTCAACGCATGCGAATGGCAGACATCTCGCAAGTGCCGGTCATGGAAAAAGACCGATGCGTGGGCGTGCTGGACGAATCGGATTTGCTTCTAGCTGTTCACGACAATCCCGCGAAGTTCCAATCACCGGTTCGCAACGCGATGACAAGCCGGCTCGAGACGGTCTCGCCCGAAACGCGCGTAGAAGCCGTTTATGACATCCTCGACCGCGGAATGGTGGCTCTGGTGACGGAAGGGGATAGCTTTCTCGGCCTGATCACCCGGTCTGACCTGTTGAGCCATCTTCGTAGAAAACTTCAGTAGACCCCCTTATGCCTCTTCAATTTGGAACGCGTGCTATCCACGCCGGCCAGGAGCCAGATGAATCGACTGGCGCGATCATGACGCCGATCTACGCTACGTCGACGTACGTGCAGACAAGCCCCGGGGTACACAAGGGGTTTGAGTATTCCCGGTCGCAGAATCCGACTCGCTTCGCGTATGAGCGCTGCGTTGCCGACCTCGAAGCCGGATCTCGCGGGTTTGCGTTCGCGTCAGGCTTGGCGGCCATGTCAACGGTCCTGGAAGTTCTGGATACAGGCGACCATGTCATTTCGAGTGACGATCTTTATGGAGGAACTTACCGGTTATTCGAACGTGTACGGAAACGGTCCTCAGGCCTGCAGTTCAGCTTTCTCGACATGTCGGACCCAGAGGCCGTGCGTAAATCCATTCAGCCAAATACGAGGATGATCTGGGTCGAGACGCCATCGAATCCTTTGCTGAAGATTGTTGACCTCCAGGCTATCGGTGCCATCGCAAAGGACCGTGGCATACTCGCCGTCGCAGACAACACGTTCGCTAGCCCGTATCTGCAGCGCCCGCTGGAGTTCGGATTCGACATCGTCATCCATTCGGCGACGAAATACATCAACGGACACTCGGACGTGGTCGGAGGTCTGGCGATCGTGTCGGATCCCGGTTTAGGGGAGCGATTGGCTTATTTGCAGAATGCAATTGGGGCGATCGCGGGCCCTTTCGATTCGTTTCTTGCGCTTCGCGGGGTCAAGACTTTGCATTTGAGAATGCAGCGCCATTGTGACAATGCCCAGGCGCTGGCCGAGTGGCTGGAATCACATCCCGCAACTGACCGCGTAATCTACCCGGGTTTGCCGTCGCACCCTCAGCACTCGCTGGCGCGGGCTCAGATGAAGGCTTCCGGCGGAATGATCACAGCAATCCTAAAAGGGGATCTCGCGAGGACACGTCGAATGCTGGAACGATGCGAAGTGTTCGCGCTCGCAGAGAGCCTCGGAGGGGTTGAAAGCCTGATAGAACATCCCGCCATCATGACCCACGCCTCCGTTCCAGCGGAGCAGCGGGAGCTTGCCGGCATCTCGGACTGTCTGATCAGGCTTTCGGTGGGCATCGAAGATTACGAGGACCTCCGAGCGGATTTGGACCAGGCGCTGGCAGGCTAGCGCCGACCCGTTGCCCTGCCTAAACATTTTCTCCCGAAATGTTTGGGATAATTGTTTCGTGACCGAGCCCACGATTCTTTGCCCACAGTGTAAAACGCAGGTCAAGTTGACGGAGTCTTTGGCGGCTCCGCTCGTCGAAGCCACTCGCCGGGATTACGAGCGCCGTATGGCGCAGCTCAACCTAGAGTGTGCGAAAAGAGAGGACGCTCTGAAGCAACAGGAGCAGGCTCTCGCGAAGGCGAAGGCCGAATGGAGAGCGGCCGAACAGGAGCGCTTCCGGGCGGAGCGGGAACGCATCGCGGACGAAGAGGCACGCAGGGCGGAACTGAAGTGCCAGACGGACCTGGCGCAACGTCAGCGTGAAATCATTCACCTGCAGTCGGTTGTGAAGAGCCGGGACGAGAAATTGGCTGACGCACAAAGAGCTCAGGCGCTATTTCTGCAAAAAGAACGAGCGCTTGACGATCAACGCCGCGAGCTGGAGCTGACGGTCGAAAAACGCGTCACAGAAAGCCTGTCCGCTGTCCGGTCGGAGGTGCGAGCCGAAGTGGAAGAGACCCTTAAGCTGAAGGTTCTGGAGAAGGAGCAGACGATCACTTCCATGCAGAAGCAGATCGAACTCTTGAAACGAAAAGCCGAACAGGGATCCCAACAACTGCAAGGCGAGGTTCTGGAACTGGAACTTGAAGCCTTGCTTACTTCCAAGTTTCCAATGGACAGCATCGTTCCTGTACGAAAGGGCGAAGGGGGCGGCGATGTTCTTCAACGAGTGTCGGCCAACCCGGGACAGCCTTGTGGCGCCATCCTCTGGGAGACAAAGCGCACGAAGAACTGGAGCGATTCCTGGCTCCCGAAACTGCGCGAAGACCAACGAAACTCGAAGGCTGATCTAGCCGTTATTGTCAGCCACGCGCTGCCGAAAGAGGTGGACTCTTTCGAGTGGCTCGACGGAGTTTGGGTGACACATCCGCGTACCATGATCCCGCTTGCCACGGTGCTTCGCCAGGGCCTGCTGGAAGTGGAGACCGCACGGAGAGCCTCCGAAGGCCAGCAAACCAAGGCGGAGATGGTGTACCAGTATTTAGCCGGGCCTCGCTTTCGGCAACGTGTTCAGGCCATTGTCGAAGCGTTCACGTGCATGCAGGAAGACCTCGAGAAAGAGAAGCGGGCGACTCTGAGGCTGTGGGCCAAGCGAGACGAGCAGATTGCGCGCGTGATGCACGCGACCGTAGGCATGTACGGCGACCTGCAAGGGATTGCGGGCAAAACAATCGGCGAGATCGAGGGTCTGCAAGTGGAAGAATTCGAGCTTACAAGTGAACCGGGCCCTGGCATCCAGCGGATCGCCTGACACCTGAGCGATACGCTTGACTCGTGGACATCGACCCTGAACCGAAGCACGGCACACCCGCGAAGCGGAGTTTAGCTCTTCGCCTTACCTGGCTCTTTCTGCTCGTAGGCTCAGCAGTCCTCCCCCGAACAGTCGCAGCAGACACGGCGAGTTCCGTCGAGCGTTGGGGTGTGTTCGAGACAACACTCAAGGGTCCTGAAACAGGTAATCCGTTCCTTGAAACAACGCTCTCCGCTTCGTTCCGGCTCGGATATCGAGTCGTGGACGTGGAAGGATTCTACGACGGATCCGGCACTTATCGCGTTCGCTTTATGCCCGATACGCTCGGCCAATGGTCATACGTGACGAAGAGTAACCGGCGCGAACTCGACGGCAAATCGGGCAAGTTCACGTGCATTCCCAACTCCCCGTCCAATCACGGACCAGTACGCGTCCGGAACACCTACCACTTCGGCTACGAAGATGGCACTCCGTTTAACCCGTTCGGAACGACGTCGTATGCGTGGGCCCATCAGGGCAATCAGCTCGAAGAGCAAACCATTCAGACTCTTCGGAACAGTCCGTTCAACAAGATGCGGATGTGTGTTTTTCCGAAAAGCTACGTTTACAACACAAACGAACCGCAGTATTATCCTTTTCCGCGCGACGCATCCGGAAAGAACGACTTTACGCGCTTCAATCCAGAGTTCTTTCGGCACTTTGAAGGCCGCGTCCGCGATCTTATGAACCTCGGCATCGAAGCCGACTTGATTCTGTTCCATCCGTACGATCGCTGGGGGTATCAGTCGATGCGGGCAGAGGTGGATGATCGCTACCTGCACTACCTTATTGCTCGCCTTACGGCTTTTCGCAACGTTTGGTGGTCCATGGCAAACGAGTGGGACTTCATGAAATCGAAAACGCTCGCCGATTTCGATCGCTTTTTCCGCATCGTCCAGGAGACCGACCCCTATGGGCACCTCCGCTCAATACACAACGGATCGATACTTTACGATCACTCCAAGCCCTGGGTCACCCACGCGAGCATCCAGGGCGACGATTTCAGCAAAGATTCGATATACCTGAATGACTACAAGAAACCGGTCGTTTGGGACGAGTGCAAATACGAAGGGAACATACAGCGGCGATGGGGAAACATTTCGGCGGAAGAAATGACACGGCGCGTCTGGAGGGGCGTCACGGACGGCACATATGTTGGGCATGGAGAAACATATCTGGATCCCGCTGACATCCTATGGTGGTCGAAAGGCGGCATTCTTCACGGCCAGAGTCCTCAAAGGATTGCATTTTTGAGGCAACTGATCGAAACCCACGCCGCAGACGGTCTCAATCCTTTACCGAACCCGAAATACTCGGCCGCGTCTACTCGCGACGGCGCATTTTATCTTTACTACTTTGATCTGAATCAACCGGCCGAGATGGATTTCGAATTACCGAAAGAAAGTAAATTCAAGGCTCAGGTGATCGATCCCTGGACGATGAGAATCACGCCTGTGCCGGGCGAGTACGGCGGGAACTTCACTCTGAAACTGCCCGGCAAACCGTATCAGGCTGTTAGCTTTGAGAAGATTCACTAGCCGAAGAGGCCGTGAACCTATCATTTGGCGGAGAATCGCTGCGCAGCTCGTTCCAGCAACTCTAGGGCTTTCTCGGGCCCATCCGTACCGGTCACCTCATCATCTTTCCCCGAGTTCTTGTTGTACAAGCCAATGAACTCGGTGATTTGCTCGGTCAGACTGGTGCGCAATTCGGAAATGGACTTGATGCCCTCGTATTGGTAAGAACGCGTTGAAACGGCAATCAAGCGGTCGTTTTGAGTTTGCTTGCCGTCTTCGGTCTGAACAACCTTCACCACGCCGATCAATCTTACCTGAAGCAGACAGCCGACGTGTGCCGGTTCGTCCATGAGCACGATCACATCCAGTGGATCGCCGTCTTCCGCCACAGTCGATGGGATGAAGCCGAAGTCGAACGGAAAGCTGAAGCCTTCCGGGAGGAGGTTTGAAAGCGAGAACAGCCCAGACTCGTGCTCGTACTTGAATTTGTTTCTTCGACCGTTCGGTGTCTCGATGATGGCCTTACACTCGGATTTGTTCTTGTCTAATTCGTGCGGTAATTGGCTGATGTCGGTCATAAGTGCGTCTGCTTCAGCCTAAACCCTGGCGTGCCGTGATCGTGGATCTCGGATCGAGATAATCGAGGAACTGCGATGAGTCAAGACCTGATCGTATTATTCGAGCACCCCGATTGGCAGAACCCGCTGTTTTCCGCGCTGGAGCGTCGTGGCATCCGCTTCGGAATTTTCGATTTAAAGCGGGGAAGCTTTGACCCGGACCGCGTTCCGGACGCGCCGCTCTATTTCAACCAGGCAAGTCCCAGCGCTTACGTGCGGGGGAATGCGCGGGCCGTACCCCTCGCCCTTTCACTCATGCGGTCACTCGAATTCGGCGGCGCCCGAGTGCTTAACGGCTCGCGAGCATTCTCGCTCGAGCTAAGCAAGAGCACGCAGGCGGCGCTAATGCACCGGCTGGGGATACCCCACCCACGAACAATCGCATTTAACGACGAAGCTGCAGCCATCCCGCAATGGGGCGACCACTGGCCCGCTCTGCTGAAACCCGAGCAGGGCGGCAGCGGAGCACGGATGTATCTGCTCAACTCGGCGGAGGAACTCGCCCGGACATTGCGCGATCGTCCGGACTTGTGGCTTCCGGAGAACCTGCTTACGTTGCAGGAGTATTTCCCGACCGACCCGTCGCAGGGCATTGTCCGGATGGAGTTTCTCGATGGCGAACTGCTGTATGCCATGCGCGTGATCTCGCACGGTGCCTTCAATCTATGCCCATCGGAGGTGTGCAATCCCGAGGCCGGTAGCTCTCAATGCGAAGTGCCGGCGGTTGTGCCGGCCCGCCCGGTCGAGTTTTATCCCTACCACGACGTTCCAGATGCCGCCGTTGAGGCCGGCAAACGGTTGATGGCGGCAGGCGGATTGGACGTGGGTGGCATCGAGTATCTGGAAGCTTCGGATGGCCGCATGGTGTTCTACGACGTGAATGCAAATTCTAATCTACGTGCACCCATCGCCCGCAGCTTCGGCTTCGATCCCTTCGAGCGAGTCGTGGACTTCCTGACTGAACAGATTGGAAAGCTGTGATCGCCATGCCGCCATTGCTTTCCTACGGTACTCTTCAGCCACAACAGGTGGAGCTGTCAACTTTCGGACGGCTACTCAAAGCCGACAGAGACGTTCTTGTGCAGTTCGAGCCGTCGGCGATCGAAATCGAAGACCCGCAAGTCATCGCCTCAACCGGCAGTACGCAACATGCGAACGTCACCTTTACCGGCCGGGAAGATACGCCTATGACTGGCACAGTATTCGAGCGAGCGGCAGGCACAAGTGCCAATGTGAGCACATGCCGAGAAAAAAGGCATGCAAGCCCGAAATTTTTCCGGAATTCATGTCGAACGAGCGGCTGTTCATTCGACGTATTCATAGACCTGGACCTCTGAAGGCGAGATGATTTCGGGGGCAGGCAAAACGCGGAACTACGAAACTAGTTTGATTCGAAATGACTAGAAGGAGACTACTATGCGATTTCTGAGCATTTACAAGGCGGCTGAACGGAAAACCCCTCCGACACAAGAGGAAATGGCCAGTATGGGCAAATTGATCCAGGAGGCCATGGAGGCGGGATGGCTTCTCGGCACGGAAGGATGCCTGCCGACAGCGATGGGCGCACGGGTCCGACGATCGGACGGCGAAGTGACTGTGACGGATGGTCCGTTCACGGAATCAAAGGAGGTGGTGGGTGGCTTCGCAATCCTGAAGGCCAACTCTAAACAGGAAGCAATCGAGTTAGCCAAGCACTTCCTTAGCGTCGTTGGCCAGGGCGAATGCGAGTTGCGTCAACTTTACGAGCCTGGTGGTGACTGCACGCCCACCACGGATCGAGCTGAGGTTGCACTCACGGCATGAACGTGGTGTGATCGGTAGCTGTGACGGCTACCGACACGCATCGCGCGATTGATGCTGTATGGAGGATCGAGTCGGCTCGCATCATTGCAGGGCTGACTCGAATCGTGCGCGACGTCGGTCTTGCGGAAGAACTGGCGCAGGACGCGCTAGTCGCGGCGCTCGAGCAATGGCCGCAGTCGGGCATTCCCCAGAATCCGGGAGGCTGGCTTATGGCGATCGCAAAACATCGCGCGATCGACTACTTCCGGCGAAACACGCTGGTCGACCGCAAGCATGAAATTCTTGGCCGCGAACTGGCCGAACGTGAAGCTGCGGCACCGGATTTCACCACCGCCATCGACGACAATGTCGGCGACGAGCTACTGCGTCTGGTATTCATCGCGTGCCATCCGGTGCTGTCGACCGAAGCCCGAGTAGCGCTTACTCTGCGGCTCCTGGGAGGTCTCACGACGGATGAGATTGCGCGCGCATATCTTGTGCAGGAACCCACCATTGCACAACGCATTGTTCGAGCGAAGCGAACGCTGAGTGAAGCGGGCGTCCCCTTCGAAGTCCCGCGAGGAAATGAGTTCACCGCGCGTCTCTCATCGGTTTTGCAGGTGATCTATCTCATCTTCAACGAAGGGTACTCGGCAACTTCCGGCGATCATTGGATGCGGCCCACTCTCTGCGACGAGGCTCTGCGGCTTGGACGGATTCTGGCGGAGCTCGTACCGACGGAGCCGGAAGTGCATGGCCTGGTCGCCCTGATGGAAATTCAAGCGTCGCGATCGCGGGCACGAATCGGCGTATTGGGCGAACCGATCTTATTGCTCGATCAGGATCGCGCGCGGTGGGACCATTTACTGATCCACCGTGGACTAGCCGCGCTGGACCGAGCCGAGCAACTGGGCCGCAAACGGGGCCCGTATTTGATCCAGGCTGCGATCGCCGCTTGTCACGCGCGAGCCGCTGCTGCCGAGGACACCGACTGGGCGCAGATCGTGGCTCTCTACACCGAACTTGCCGAAGTCGCACCGTCGCCCGTCATTGAGCTTAATCGTGCTGTGGCCGTCAGCATGGCGTCCGGCCCAGCGGCCGGCCTCGAACTCGTCGACGCGCTGCGCGACGAACCTGCATTTCAGCGTTACCACCTGTTTCGGAGCGTTCGCGGCGACCTGCTTCAGAAACTCGGCCGGTTCGAAGAGGCTGGCGCGGAATTCGAGACAGCAGCAGCCCTGACGCGCAACGGACGGGAACACGATCTGCTCCTCGAACGAGCCCGGGCGTGCACCGGCCGGGCCCGATCTACTGTGAAACAGAGCACTACATAGGACCATCGAATATGCCGGATGCCCAGAACAACTGCCCGGCGCTCAACCGGAGCTTCCAAGCCAAAGAAGGCCCCCAGTAAAGCTAGCACCGCAGCGCAGATTCGCGAGATCGCGAGGAACAACTTCGGATACAAGGATTTGCGCCCGGGTCAGGAAGAGGCGATTGGCTCGTTGCTGAGCAACCAGGACACGCTCATCGTGATGCCGACCGGTTCAGGAAAATCAGCCGTCTATCAGATAGCCGGGCTGGCCATGAAGGGAGCGGTGCTTGTCATATCGCCTCTGATCGCCCTGCAAAAAGACCAGGTAGACTCGATCAACGCCCAGGAATCGGAAGCGGAAGCTCTGGTCATCAACTCGACCCAGAAATCCTCCGAGTTTGAGGAAAACCTTGCACGAATCGAAGCAAAGTGCTGCAAATTTATCTTCCTCGCTCCGGAACAGCTACGGAAAACGGAAACGATCGACGCTCTTGAAAAGGCGGGCATCTCACTCTTCGTTGTCGATGAAGCGCACTGCGTCAGCGAATGGGGTCATGATTTCAGGCCTGATTACCTCCAGCTCTCCTCCGCCATTCAGAGATTAGGTCACCCGACGGTTTTGGCTATGACCGCAACGGCATCGCCGCAAGTTCGTGAGGAGATTGTGTACCGTCTCGGCATGGAAAGGCCGAAGATCCTGATTGGAGGATTCGACCGTCCTAATATCCGGTTGCGAGTCGACCACTTCCAGAAAGAAGACAAAAAGCTCGAAGCTTTGCTTCATCATGTTCGGTGGGCTGAAAAGCCCGGTATCGTCTATGTCGGCACACGTAAGATGGCGGAGACGATCATGACCAGCCTCGAAGAAGAAGGTGTCAGCGCACTCTTCTATCACGGTGGCCTCAAAGGTGCCGAACGCGAGGAGATTCAGGAGCGATTCATGAATGGCGAAGCGGAGGTGATCGTCGCGACTAACGCCTTCGGCATGGGAATCGACAAAGCCGATATTCGATTCGTTTACCATTACGACGCGCCGGATTCGCTCGATGCGTATTACCAGGAGATTGGGCGCGCAGGACGAGACGGCGAGAAAGCGGAAGCAATTTTATTCTTTCGTCAACAGGACATTGGAGCTCAGGCCTTCCATACGGGTCAAGGGAAGGTTGAGCCAAAGCAACTTGAAACCATTGCTGAGACGCTGAGCGAGAAAAACGAACCGGTCGAGCCGAAAGAACTGGCGGGTGAAATGAACCTCTCGACCAGAAAGCTGACCAATGCGCTGCACCGCCTGGAGGATGCCGGTGCGGTCGAAGTTCTACCCACGGGCGAAGTTCAACTCGCCGAAGGCACGGACATAGCCGATGCTACGCAGGAAGCGGCCGAGCAGCAGGAGCAGCGTAAAGAGCGCAACAAGGAACGGCTCCGCGAAATGCGCGACTATGCCGACACACCAACCTGCCGGCGCGAATTGTTACTACGCTACTTCGGCGACGAATTCACAGGCCCTTGTCACAACTGTGACAATTGCGAGCGGGAAGATCCTGAAGCCATTGTTGAAGTGGAGGGCGGCACTCGCCGGGAGGTAGCGTAAAAGCATGGCGGTTCGACGTACCAGATATCTGACTCCGGCGATTTTGACGACCAGCGGTGCTCTTCTGACGGTTGCGCTTGCAAATTCGGCGCTGCGCAAACCGAAGCCGATCTGGAGCGCATCGGGTAAGGTCGTCGTGATCACCGGATCTTCCAGAGGATTAGGCCTGATCCTCGCTGAAGAATTTGCGCTTGCCGGGGCAAAAGTTGTGCTCGTCGGCCGCAGCGTGAGCGAACTCGAGCGTGCAAAGAATCATCTCCTCTCTCGGAGAGTATCGATCCACTCCGATCAGATTCTGATGATTCCTTGTGACCTACGTCTTCCCGAGGATTGCAAGCGCCTCATCGACCAAGCGACCGACCATTGGGGTCGCGTGGACGTACTAATCAACAACGCCGGTGTTATTCATATTGGCCCAGTCGAGCAGCTGCCTCTAGAGACTTATCGTGAATCGATGGAGATCGACTACTTCGCGACCGTGCAGACGACCTATGCGGTACTGCCGCAGATGCTCCGACGGGGTGAAGGAAAAATCGTCAATATCACCTCGATCGGAGGCAAAATTCCCGTCCCTCATCTAGCTTCTTATGTCGGAAGCAAGTTTGCTGCGGTCGGCTTTTCCGAGACGCTGAACGCCGAACTGAAAAGCAAAGGCATTCAAGTGACGACGGTGTGCCCAGGGTTAATGCGAACCGGGTCGTATCCGAATGCAATCGTCGTCGGCCAGCGGGAGCGCGAATACCGCTGGTTCAGCCTTTCAGCGTCTATCCCCGGTATTGCCCACTCCGCCGAAGGAGCAGCCCGCAAGATCTTCGAAGCGACCACCGACGGCCGCACGGAAATCACAGTGGGCCTGGACGCCTACCTGGCGGCGAGGGTACATGGACTCGCGCCCGAACTCACTCAGTACGTCGCAAGCTTGGCAAATGAA
This sequence comes from Bryobacteraceae bacterium, assembly GCA_045807925.1. GTDB lineage: Bacteria > Acidobacteriota > Terriglobia > Bryobacterales > Bryobacteraceae > Bog-105. Next base: position 43,422 of record JBJMGK010000179.1, read on the forward strand.
TTTATCCTGCCGGAACCGGGCGGTTCAGAAACGCCGCTGTCGGCACAAAATATTCGCCCGCCTCGATCAAAGCTCTGGCGCATCTTTAGTGACTTACTGACCAGAACTCATAATCAGCCGAGCGCGTGATAACTATTGCGGTCGTGCCTCAAAGACCCGGAAGCGCCGATTCAGTTCCCGCTGCTCTCTGGTTTTCTCGTCCGCCGGCAGAAAGCTATGTTCCAGGCTCGTGCGTGCCGCCTTCTTGAGGTCAAGGTAGGTCAGGCCGAATTCGGAGACGGCGCGTGCGTATTCGTGGGTCAGATCGATCCGTGATACGCCTTCGTCGTCGGTACACAGCGCAACCGGTACGCCGGCGGCTCGGTACAGCGGTAACGGGTGTTCCCTTCCCGCTACGCCAAGGATCACGGCATTGCTCGTGAGATTGATTTCCACCGCGATGTTCTTAGACGCCATTTCCGCCAATAGCTGCTGTGGATCGCGTTCGTACATGACGTCCACACCGTGCCCGATACGTTCGGCGTGGCCTAGCTCCACAGCCTCACGGATATGGAACTTGAGCCCGTCGGGCGGAACCAGTCCAGGCGCGAGTTCACCCGCATGCAGGCTGATATGGACCGTTGGGTAAACCGAATGGAGATAGTTGATCATTTCCATTTGGCGGTGGTACTCGCGCATCGGTATGTACCAGTCCTCCGCCATCACCAAGTTGATGCCCACTACACGCGGGTCGACGGAGGCAACCTCAAATCCGAGAAGTGTCTGCGCAAAAACCTGCTCAGGCGGGAACCCTCGCAGCACTTGAAAGAGATACCGGACCTTAACGCCGCAAGGTCCGTCTTCCGACTGACCGGAACAGCCTTGGAGAAGCTTTCGCTCAGTTTCCGCCCTGTTCAGTTCGTCCCGGTCTCTGCGAACGTTCTCGCGTAATCCCTTCGACAGGAGAGCATTTCGGGTTTCGGCCAGATTGCCGTTCCAACCTACTTCGTACCCAAGCTTCACGGCGGCTGCGAAATCGGGCGTATGCATCACCTCCACATATTGCTCGTTCTGGGATGCGGCTCGGCGGGAAATCTCATCAAGCCATTGTCCCAGGTGCTTTTGTGGATCGATCCTGATAAACCGGTCGAACGTGGCAAAGAAATGATCGTGCGCGCTGGTCCCCGCCGATGGAACGAAACTCCGCATCGAGAACGCATCGATCAAGGAATCATAGAGCCTCTGATCGCCGAAAGCAGAGCTGGCCGGCACTGAACGTTCGGGACATACCGGTTTTGATGGCAAACTCTGGTTCGTGCCGGCATTCGAGACGACAGCCATGCTGGGGAGATCGACGCAGAGCTGGTCTGCCGCAGCTTGCTGAATGAAAGACTCGGCATACACGGCCCCGCTAGCGTGCAGGTGGAGATCCGCACCTTTTGGCATGCGCTCGAGAAATGCTCGAAGTTCGAGAGGATTGCTCCGCACACGACTGAATTCGCGCTCGACACCCGAAGGTGGCGTGACGGGTTTCGCCTGCCACCCAAAGACTGGAAACGACGAACAGAGAGCCACGGCGAGGGCGAGTCGCAGAGGCATCGGGCTTTGCTTCTGGATCGCGAATGGGTGGGTCAAATCGCGCAGCCCTTGCGCTCTTTCCACCGCCCGCGTGTAAAGTCAGGGAACTTCACCGGCGCGCTTCCGCCGGCCAAAGACTGCTCGCTCAATGGACCAGGAGCGGACCACGCAGCCGCGTCATAGACGTCGAGATCCGGCGGCAGGCCCTTGCGCATGCACTCCATCAGGCGATACACGAGGATGAAATCCATGCCGCCATGCCCGCCAAGCTTTCGCGCGATCTCGCCCTGCTTTTTCCAGAGCGGGTGTTCGAACTTCTCTTTGTAGGGGTCGATCGTTCCCCAGTCCTCTCCGCCGGGTTGCCCATCGAAATACACACGAGGCGGGTAGTCTTTGAAAACGCCTTTCGTGCCCGCAATAGAGTTCAAGCGATCATAGGGGTGCGGATTTGAAACGTCGTGCTGCAGGTTGATGGTCAACCCGTTCGCCGTTTTGATGAGAGAAGTGTTCATGTCGCCATCCAGATAACGCTCATTCCACTTCGGGTTATCTCGCGGGACGTTCTGCGCCCGGAACGCCGCAAGTCCGTGGGCAGGCGTGCTCATCGAAACCAGATAATCGAACCGATCTCCGCGATTAACACCCATGTAATTCGCGACCGGACCTAAGCCGTGCGTCGGATACAGATTGCCATCGCGCCTGGTGTGGAAACCGCGACGCCAAAGTCCTTCGCCCTTGTTCGAGAAGAGTTCTTCGCGCAGATCGTGAATGTAAGCGCCTTCGCCGTAGAGCAGTTCGCCGAACAGACCCGCTCGGACCATAGCGAGCACTAGCGTCTCGTTGTAGCCGTAGCAGCAGTTTTCGAGCATCACGCAGTGTTTGCGCGTCTGCTCGGAGGTGTTTACAAGCTGCCAACATTCGTCTATCGTTAGCGCAGCCGGTACTTCCGTGAAGGCGTGCTTGCCCTTTTTCATGGCCGAAACGGCCATTGGGGTATGCCAATTCCAGGGTGTGGCGAAGATCGCCGCGTCGAGATCGTCGCGGTCGAGTAATTTCTCGAACGCGTACTCGTCCTTCGTGTAAACAGCAGGAGACAACTGTCCCGCCTTCTCCACTAGGTCTTTCGCATGAGCAACCTTGTCGGGAACGAGATCGCACAGCGCCGGGACCTGAACGTCAGCGGCGAGAAGATTCTGTAGGAGCGACGTGCCACGCCCACCCGTGCCGATGAGCCCTATACGGGGATTTGCGGGGCTGAATGGCGCCTGAATCATGGAGGCGCCGGTTGCGGCTGTCTCTGCATTCACCGCTAATGCAGCGGCAGCACCTAACTCGAGGAACTGTCTTCTCGATCGATCCGGCATGCCCTCAACTATAAACAAGCCGGGGGCGAGGAGAAAACTAGCGCTTACGCTTTGTAAAAAAAGCCGGGCAGCTTAGTTTACGATCGCAACGCGAATTTGCTTTTCGATGCAGAGACGGGCAGCCTCAATTCGTTCAGCAACCCACGTCTCGGACAGCGAAAACGCGGCGGCGAGCTCGAAGGGCGTAGCTCCGCGTTTGTGTTCGGCGTACAGGCGGAACGGCAGATAATCGCTGGACAACAGTTCTAAGGCATTCTCGGGCATACACTTGAGTGCGCGACGGCGCTTTTTCCTCTCTTCGGGGAAGTGTCTATGCATGTTTATTGCCAATCCAGACAAGCGAGCGGCAACGGAAGCTAGCGAAGAATTTCGCTCACCGTCTCAAATGTGTAGCCCTGATCCTTCAGGAATGGAATCAACTGCTTAACCGCGCTGACCGTCTCTTGTATATCGGGGTTCGGGCGAATGTCTCGACCGTCATGCAGACAAATGATGCCGCCCGGCGCCGCTTTTCGGCGAACCAGGTGCACGATTCTGTCCAACGGCCACTCCCAATCGTGTCCAATTATGGTCCACATGACGCCCAGCAATCCAAGGGTACGTTGCGTCTCGCCGATACCGTACCAGCGACAACCGTAAGGAGCTCGCAGTAGCGTCGGTTCGACCCTTGCTTCAGCCTGGATAATGGCCTGTGCCAGAGAGAATTCATCGAGGATGAATTGTGGCGATCGGATCTGTATCCGCCGGCCAAGCGTCGGACAGAGTCGCGCGTGCGAATACGTATGATTCCCTATCTCGTGACCAGCCTCCGCAACTCGCCGGCTGATCTCCGGGTGCCGGAGGACGTTCACCCCGCACTGGAAGAACGTTGCCTTGACGCCCTCCCTCGCGAAGTAGTCGAGCAGCTCAAGAGATCCCGGGCTAGGACCATCATCGAACGTCAGCGCGATCGATCGGCGCTTGCCAGGCCCGCGGTAAGCAGACGGCCCAAAAACGCGTGATGAGCGGCCTCTCACGCTGTAAGCAGCGCCACCAACCGCAAGACCGGCCAAACCGGTCGCAGCAGCAACCCTGCCCATCATCCGCATGCCGTCAGAGTAGCAATGGACGTAGGTGCGTGCGAGATCCGCGACCGGGAGAGTAGTTGATTACTTCAGCGCCCGTCGGAGCAGCACATCTGGCTTGATGGGCAGTTCGTAGATGCGATGGCCCGTGGCGTGGTGCACCGCGTTGGCAATTGCGGCGGCAACTCCCGTAATTCCGATCTCTCCGATGCCCTTCACTCCGAGCGTACTTCCACGGGAATCATTTTCTTGAATCAGAATCGGGTCGATCCGGGGAACATCCGAGTTGGTGGGTACAAGCGCCTCGGCAAGATTCCCGTTCACCCATCCACCGACACGCTCATCGGGCATAGACTCTTCCATCAAAGCCTGACCAAGACCCCAGATGATGGCTCCTCGGACCTGACTGCTCGCAAGCTTCGCATTGATAATCCTCCCGGCACTGAACGCGCCAACCAGATGCTGCACCCGCACTTCCCCGGTTTCAGCATGCACACCCACCTTGGCGAACTGTGCTCCAAATGCCGCCCTCGCATAACGGCTCTTTCCGAACAGTCTCCCGGTGACGGCCTTTGCGCTCAGGCTCGCCATGCCGCGGCGCGACAGGATTGCACCGTAGGATTCCGCGCGATCGGGTGCTTTCCGCGAATACAAACGCCCGTCTTCTGAATCGATCGTGCCGGATCTCGTGTTGTAAAGCGGCGATCGCTTGTCCACAACAGCAAGTACGGCTAGCTGCCGCTTGAGCTTCTCCGCCGCTTCCCGAATCGCGGAACCGACACTGAGCGTCGTCGTTGACGCTGCCGTGAGCGGCGCAAACGGTAGTCTCGCGTCGCCCCATTCGAGCCTTATGCTCGACGGTGGCAAAGCAAGACTTTCGGCGGCTATCTGAGTGAGTGCCGTAATCGCGCCCTGCCCAATTTCATGGAAAGCGCTTTGGACGACGGCGCTTCCGTCGCGATGCAGGATGATGCGTGCGCTCGCCGGGAATTGCATTGTCCTGTAGGCGGCCGTCCCCATTCCAAATCCAACGAGGAAATCGCCTTCTCGCATGGAGCGAGGCTTCGTCTCCCGGGTCGACCAGCCGATTCTTTCGGCGCCCGCGGTATAACACTCGCGAAGTGATTTACTCGACCATGGATGTCCCGTCGCCGGATCAACATCCGCGTAGTTCCGAAGCCGGATCTCAATTGGGTCGATACCAATCTCTTCGGCAAGTTCGTCCATTGCGCACTCGAGTGCAAATAGTCCGGGAGCGACGCCCGGAGCCCTCATCCAACTGGGTGCGTTGAAATTCAGCCGCACCAGCCTGTGCGTCGTACGAACGCTCGCGCATTTGTAAATATGCGGCGTCATCTCGCCGGTCGGTTCGACGAAAGCGGCGACGTTCGAGTTCTGAATAGTTGAGTCGTGGAGGATCGCTTGAAGAGCGCCCTCCCGATCAGACCCGAGCCGAATGCGCTGCACAGACGCTGAACGGTAAGGCATGAGCGTGTACGTCTGTTCGCGCGTCAAAACCAGCCTTACCGCCGATCCGGCCATCTTGGCAGCCATGGCGGCAAGGATCAGGTATTGGTTCTCGCCCTTGCTGCCAAAACCACCACCGACGAAGCGCGCTATGACGGTCACCTTGCTTCCGATCTCGTAACCGGCGGCAACATGGGCGCCCAAGCGCAGCTTACCTTCCCGCATCCCGAGGCCGAACGCGTTTGCCAGCGTAACCGCATCACCGTATGTGAATTGCGTGGCAGTATGGACGGTTAAACGACCGTCCTCGTCCCACGCTGCCGTTGCGCAGCCCGGCTCAAGCGCATTGTGATGAGTGACAGCGGTCGAGTACGTCCGGTCAAGCTGAAGCGGCGCCTGAGCGAAGGCCGACTCAGGCTTGCCCCGCTTCAGAGTGCCATGCTCCCCTGCACCGACCTTCTTCGCTTCGGTCGCGTTTGGAATTTCATCTGCGAAGGACAGTCTGGCTGCCTCACCCTCGTCGGCGAACCTTGGAAGGACCAGTGACGCGGCGTATTGCGCATGCAGCAGAGTGTCCGTAATCACGACCGCAATGGCTTGGCCTTTGTAACAGATATCGGGCTCTTGCAACGGGAGAAGGCGGTCAAGTTCTGTCGCCATCAGAGTGGTTACCTGTTTCAGACGCGGCGCGTTCTGCCAGGTCATAATGCCCCGGACACCGGGCGCCTGAAGCGCCGCTTCTGTTTCGAGGTCGACCAATGTGCCCGACGCAACAGGGCTCTGAACGACGACGGCGTGAAGCGGGCCGCCCCTTGCGTCTCCAAGTTGCAGATCCGCGGTATACCGAGCCTCGCCCGTCACTTTCAGTCGGGCATCAATCCTGGATTGCGACGTCACCGCTTTCGAATCTATCAACGGCATTCCTGGTTCGACTATGATTGGAGACGAAGAGTTTTGCTTCTTTTTTTCTCTCCTGCTTCCGCATGAGTAAGTCTTCCGACCTGAGTCATCGAGCTGAACTGAACCCCGATCTGACAGCCCAAATTCTTCCGCGGTTTCGGGACCGTCGAGTACTCGTCATCGGAGATGTCATGCTGGATGAGTATCTGATCGGCGAGGTGCACCGAATATCGCCTGAAGCACCGGTGCCGATTGTAGATCTCAACAGTAGGACTCATGTGCCCGGTGGCGCGGCAAATGTAGCCTCGAACATCGCAAGCCTTGGCGGTTTCCCTGTGCTCGTCGGAATCGTCGGCGAGGACGAGAACGCCGACCACCTTCGCTCCGTTTTGCGGAAGAACAGGGTCTCTCCTGAGTGGCTGGTTAGCGTCAAGGAGCGGCCAACCGTAACCAAAACGCGCATTGTGTCCGGTCAGCAGCAGATTGTGCGACTCGATCGAGAGCTGACGGGACCGATCTCCGGAGCTGATGCGGATGCCGTCCTCTCTGCCTTCGAGCACAACATCGCGGACGTTGATGCTTGCCTGCTCTCCGATTATGCGAAGGGAATCTTGACACCGGAGATCTGCGCGCGTGTGATCTCGCGTGCCCGTCAACTTCGTAAACCGGTCGTCGTCGATCCGAAAGGGGCGAGCTTCCTGAAATACTCGGGCTGTTCGATCATCACTCCCAATCTTCGCGAAACAGAAGTGGCCTCCAAGCAAACGATCGAGAACGAAGCAGACCTCTTCAAAGGCGTGACGCAACTGCAACACATCTTAAGGGAAGCTGCGGTTCTGGTGACACGCGGACCTGACGGAATGACACTCTTCCGCGAAAGCATTGAGGTCTTGCACGCTCCGGCTTTAGCCCGCGAGGTGTTCGATGTTACCGGTGCAGGCGACACGGTCGTCGGCACCTTGACGCTGGCTCTCGCTTCGGGTCTGCCGATGGACCAAGCGGTTCTGCTGGCCAACATGGCGGCCAGCGTTGCCGTTCAGAAAACCGGCACTGCTACTGTTTCCGGAGATGAACTCCTCGCTTCGAGCAATCAATCTCCGTTGCCCGGGGAAGGCCAGGGGCGGAGGCAGCGACCGTTCGGTTCCCTGACTCCCCAATCGCCAGTTCCTCAGTAGCATGGCACAGCGTCCCGGAATCTTTCTCGATCGAGACGGCACAGTCATACACGACACCGGCTACATCGGAGATCCCGAACTGGTGCAGTTCATGCCGGCCGTTCTCCCCGCCTTGCGTCACTTCCAGCAGGCGGGGTATCAGCTTGTGGTCGTCAGCAATCAATCGGGCATAGGGCGAGGCGTGATCACTCAGCAGCAGTACGAGCTGGTCGCGCAACGTATAGCGGAGCTTCTGAGGGAGCACGACATTTCCACGGCGACGTACTATTGTCCGCACTCTCCAGACGAGCGTTGCCGGTGCCGCAAGCCAAACCCCTATTTGCTGCTTCGTGCCGCTCGTGATCTCGACATCGATTTGACTCGCTCGTATATGATCGGCGACCGGCTCACCGATGTGGAAGCGGGTGCGGCTGCGGGCTGCAAAACAATCTTGTTGGGGCACATTGCTTTTCATGAGCGTTCATCGTTGGGCGCAGCGCCGGATTATGTCTGCCCGGATTGGTCCTGTATTTCACAGGTCATCGCACCGGAGTTGGCCATTCGCACCGACTAGTGTTCCTCAATACCGCGGCTTCGGCAGGACACGCTCCGCGAATGAGGTACCTTCCTAAGGGGGAGGTTGCCTGATTACAACTGCTTCGTCGGGGCGTGGCATGCCGAACGTGAAAGGCCGCCGCCGGTGGCGCATTGCCGTCCTGCTGGGCGTCGGTGTGCTGATCAACTACTTCGATCGGGTGAACGTGTCGGTGGCGCAAGAGGCGCTGAACCGGGAGTTTGGGATGGCAAACCAAACCTTCGGGTTTGTACTAAGCGCGTACAGTTGGACGTATGCGGCCCTGCAGTTGCCGATGGGGGTTCTGCTGGACCGCTTCGGGGTGCGGCTCATCGGCTGTCTCAGTGCCCTGGTCTGGTCGATTGCTTCATTCGCGGGAGGCGCCGCCACCAGTGTGGCAGGTTTCGTGGCAAGCCGTTTGCTGCTCGGTATCGGCGAAGCGCCCACGTTTCCGGCCAGCGCGAAAGCCACGGGCGCGTGGTTTCCGCGGCAGGAACGCAGTTTCGCCACGGCCATGTTTGATGGGGCCTCGAAATTCGCTTCCGCCATCGGTGTTCCTTTGATCGGTATCGTGCTGATCAAACTGGGTTGGCGAATGAGCTTCGCGGTCACCGGACTCATCAGCTTTCTCTACTTCGTCGCCTTCTACTTCGTCTATCGTGAGCCGAAGGACGATGCGAAGCTTTCCGAGGAGGAATGGGAGTACATTCGCTCCGGCGGCGCACAACAACACAGAGAACCCGGGTCCGGCAAGGGCGCCTCACTCGGATGGTTGATGCGCCAGCGCAAGGTTCTTGGCCTGGTTCTGGGGTTTTTTGCATACAATTACTGCTTCTACTTGTTCCTGACCTGGTTACCCAGCTACTTCTCGCGTTCCCTCCGAATTGACCTCCTCCACTCAGTGCTGTTCACGTCCATTCCCTGGCTATTCGCTACTTTCACAGATCTTCTCGTCGGCGGATGGCTGGTCGACTTCCTGGTCCGTGCCGGGCATCCGGAATCAAAAGTGCGTAAGTCAATCCTGATTGGTGGAACGACTCTCGGCTTGGCCGTTGCGGGTGTGGCATTCGCTCAAACGGCTTGGGTCGCCGTATTCTGGCTCAGTATTTCGCTTGGCGGTCTGGCTGCGGCCGCGCCTGTCGGCTGGTCCATTCCTTCCTTGATTGCGCCGCGGAACTGCACCGGTAAAGTCGGCGGCATCCTCAACTTCGGGAACCAGATCGCCGCTGTGGTTGCACCCATTGCCACCGGTTTTTTTGCGGGACGGACAAACTCGTTCGGGCGAGCGTTCGGCGCGGCAGCAATTATCCTCGTCATCGGAATTTGCGGTTACATCTTTCTCCTCGGAACTGTAGAACCTATCCCGGAGCCACAAGTGCATGGAGCGTAGATCGCTCGGCAAAACCGGGCTGCAGGTCTCTCCTATTGGGTTCGGGGCGTCGCCGCTCGGAAACGAGTTTGGCGAAATCGCTGAGGCAGAAGCGACTCGAGCGGTTCACGAAGCCATCGATCGCGGCATCAACTTCTTCGATGTTTCACCGTACTATGGCCGCACGCTCGCGGAATCGCGTCTCGGGCGGGCTCTTTCGGGTAAGCGGGACAAAGTTGTCCTTGCTACGAAGTGCGGCCGCTACGATACCGATGGTTTTGACTTTTCAGCCGTTCGCGTACGCTCAAGCGTCGACGAGTCTTTGCGGCGGTTGAGAACCGACTTCGTTGATCTCTTGCAGGCCCACGATATTGAGTTCGGCGATAGGAGACAGATCGAAGAGGAAACAATCCCCGCCCTTCGGGAAGTGCAGAAAAGCGGAAAAGCTCGATTCATCGGGATCACTTCGTACCAGCTGAGCATGATGGCTCGCATTGCGCAGACCGTCCCGGTCGACACGGTGCTGTCCTACTGCCGGTTCAATTTGTTCGTGCAAGACATGAACGATCTGCTCACGCCGGTTCTTGAGAAAGAGAAGATCGGTTTGATCAACGCCTCGCCCCTCCATATGGGTTTGCTGGGTGGGATTCCCCTGCCCGCCTGGCATCCGGCGCCCGAATCAGTTCGGGATGCAGCTACCCGCGTTCGTCAACTTTGCCATGATCGTCATTTGAACCCGGCGCAGGTAGGCCTGCGGTATTGCCTCGATGACTCTTACGTGGCTAGCACGCTTATTGGGATGGCCACGCCCGAGCAGGTTCGAATGAATACCGAGGCAATTGCCTTGAACCTGGAGGAGAGTCTGTGCAGCGACATACAGAGGATCATTGAACCGGTGAAGAACCTCGTCTGGCCTTCGGGACGGCCCGAAAACGCGGATTACCCTTTGACCTAGGCAGTCGCTTCCGCCTTCTCGGGCGCCCCCGGAGTCAAAATCACCTTCATCAAGTTAGGCTGGCGTTCGTGCAGACGCTCAAACCAGACCGCTCCTTCTTCGAGGGGGGCGACCACGCTGATCAATTCGTCAACCTGGATGGCGCCACGACGGAGGAGCTCAAGGCACTCAGGATATTCACCGGAGGAAGCCGCCGTTCCCTGGAGCCGAAGTTCCCGGCTGACGACGGCCTGAAGCGGGATCTCGACTTTCGGGGTTACATTGCCGATGAGCACAACGGTTCCACCTTTCTTGACGCTGCTAATCGCAACACCGACGGTGGGAGTGCTTCCCACTGCCTCAAATGCAACGTCAACACCGGCACCGGACGTCAGCCGCTGAAACTCCTCAGAGGCATCTGAGGTTTTACCATTCACGACGTCGGTCGCCCCCAGCTTTTTTGCAAGCGCCAAGCGGGTCTCGTCGATATCAGTGACGAGTATCCGGGAACAGCCGGCTTCCCGAAGCACTTGAAGGGTGAGCAGGCCAATCATACCGGCACCAACCACAACGGCCGAGGCACCCTCCGGGATGTTCGCCACTGAAACGGCGTGCACCGCAACAGCGATGGGCTCGATCATCGCGGCTGCCGTGAAAGAAACCTCGTCGGGCAACCGATAGGTCAGCCGCTCCGGAACGACGACGTATTCTGCAAACGCGCCTGCGCGACGGAAATCGGGAGTTGAGACCCCCAACACCTGCCGCTTGTCGCACAGATTTACTTGGCCGCGAAGGCAGTAGTCACAGACTCCGCAATAGATGGTGGAGTCGAAGGTCACGCGGTCGTTCTCTCGCAATCGAGTCACCTCGCTGCCGACGGCGACAATCACTCCGGAGGCCTCGTGGCCCATGACGAGCGGTGGAATTCGCCTGCCTGAGCTGCCGTCGTAACCATGGACATCACTGCCGCAGATTCCACACGCTTTCACTCGAACCAGCACCTCGTCAGTAGCTGGGCGCGGCATCGGGAGTTCTGCCATTTCCAGCCGGCCGTACTCGGAGAGCAACAGAGCTTTCATTACTGGAATAGTACCTTGTGTGACCGTTTTGAGCTCTAACCGCTCTCTGGAAAGAGACACATTCAGCGGCAACCCGACGTCTACGAAGGCATGTTGATCCTGATTATAATTCTGATATTGCTTTTGGGCGGAGGTGGCGGCTACTACGGCTACGGCAGGTGGGGTACAGGCGGCGGAGCCGGCATTGGCTTAGGAACCATCTTGATTATTCTTTTGACCGCATACCTGCTTGGCTTCTTCCGATAGAGAACTTGCGGGCGACGGTTGGCTGAGAGCGGGGCGCATTATCTGCCGATGATCGCCTCGCTCACCTGCAAATGCCCGCGAGATGTGCGATCGACGAAGAACCGACGAGCCTTGCCGTCCCGAAGGACGGCGGCTCCAAAATCAGTGGCAAGAATCAAACTGTCTCCGACACGCGCGAATTCGTAAATAAGATCGGGGAGAGCGATCTTCGCACATGTCTCGGTTGTGCGGTCGAACCGGAGAAGCCCGCCGCTGACATCGCGACCCTCGGTACGGGAACTCAAGGCAATCCAGACTGCTTCAGGTTCAACCAACATAGCGGTCGCGGACCAATCCATGATGTCAGGTGGAGAGTAGATTTTGTACCTCTTCGTTTCGGTATCGAAAAAGCCGAATCCACCAACTCCGGTTGTGCCTTCGTCGTCGTAGAATGTCTTCGCAAACCAGAGCGTGTCATCGAAAACTTGAGTGGGGCCGATCTCCTCTGCGAACTCAGTAACCTGTCGCCGATAGCCGTCGCGCACTCGACCGGGCCTCAGCCGAGCAAACTCGTCGTACGTTGTTCGCGGAAGCGGGTAAGCTTTCGTTCTCTTCCCAAGCTGCTCGATGATCTTGAATCCGCTCGCAGGTGTATTGGGCGTCAGCGGTTCACCCTAACGAGGGAAAACCGAGCGTCCGGACCAAAATGGAGCGTTCGGAATGGCCGCGCCGGTACGTCGACGACCTGTTCCGATCCAGGCCCAAATCGATCGAGGCCATACATGGCGTTTACCCGTTCAGTCCAGCGTTCAGCCGCAGGTCCCGTCAACAGGTGAAATGGGTTCTGATCATTGAGTGCGTCGAACTGCAGAACTACGAAGGTTTTTCGATCAGAGCCGACCAGGACAGGAGTCTCGCCCGAGACAAATAGGCGAGGCATCGAGAAAGGCTGATACTCGAGCTGCCCGGCCAAGGCTTTCGAGTGAACGTTGTAGACAAACTTGTGATTAAGCCCGCGCAGGTCGCCCTTCTCGGGCCTGCATGACATGACGAGATCAGTGGCGGTCGCTCGTTCGACTCTTCCTTCGCAGTCGCCTGGACCTTTCTGAATTGCAATCTTGTAGACAGTCCCTGTGCTATCGCGGCGCTGCAGAAAGATTCCGAGGATTCTGTTTTCGTCCCACCAAAACCGGTGATTCTGACCCGGTGGCCACTGATTGCCGCCCGCCAGCGTGACAACGAGGTCCAGTTTCGGAGCGGCTTGCACCCTGGTGACAACTCGCACCTGGTTAAAGCCCGGAACTGCCACGCGCATCTGCGCGATGACTGGACCGTCCAGGTCCGCCCCACTCACGGCGGCGGACAACATGATCCAAGCAAGACTGGTCGCGCATCGACCCGAAGTCATGGTTGTCCTTCTGCGGATGATTGGCTGTAACGAGTGGCGGAGTTTATCCGCCACTCTGCTATTGTTGCAAGAAGCTTAAGTCAGCGTTATACGCCCCGCCTGCGTCATGAGACAGGTCCGGTGCTTTCACGGGAGACTCCTGAGCCACCGGTTTTGCCGAAGCCACCTTGTCCTTGGGTTTCTGCGTTTGGCTAAGTTTCTCCAGCATCGATTTCATGATTTCGGAACTCGTGCGTTTAGTGCGTTTCATGCCCAACAAGATACTCATAGAATTCTTGTTTTCGAGCCTGACGATGTGGCTTATAAACGTTTGATCTGAGCAAGTGATTGTTTTTGCTTGATTAACGCCAGCTTATGGCACAATTAAGAACTTTATTTCGTTTGCGACTGGATTCCCGTAATGAAACACTGCCTTGTTGTCCCGAGCCTCTTTCTCGCTGTTTTGAGCGCAGTTCGAGGGGAAAGCCCATCCGCCGTAGCCCTCAAGGATGCTCATGTCGTCACGGTGAGTGGAGCTGACTTGCCCAAAGCGACCGTGGTTCTGAGGAATGGCTTAATTGAGCAGGTGGGGGCCGATGTCAATGTGCCTTCCGACGCTTGGGTGATCGATGGAACCGGTTTGACCGTTTACCCCGGCTTTATCGATGCCCTGAGCACGTGGGGAATACGGGGCGCGAATCCCCCCGCCGCAGGTTCGGCTGGGACGGCGGGTGGTTCGGTCGCGACACCCACCCCAGCTCCCCCGGCCACGAACGGACCTCGCGTACGAGGCCCGGGAGATCGGCCTCAAACCTATTCAGCCGATCGTGCCGCTGATATGGTCAGCCCTTCCGACAGCCGGCTCGAGTCGGTCCGTGCAGCTGGTTTCACTTCTGCCGCGACGTACCCCAATCGAGGCATTTTCATGGGGCAAGGAGCGTTAATCAACCTCGCGGGAGAGCGCGCCGGAGACATGATCGTGGCGCAGCCGATTGGCCAGCAAGTCGCTTTCCGAGTGGGTGCGGGAGGAATGGGTCGAAGCTTTCCGAGTTCGCTGATGGGCAATATTTCCTACGTTCGGCAGCTCTATCTTGATCTTGGGCACTACAAGCAGGCGAAAGAGTCGCACGCGGCACACGTAAGCGGAGTCCAGAGGCCCGAATACGACCACAGTCTGGAAGGATTGGCGGACTCACCCCGTCTGTTGCTTCCGGCAGACGAAAGTCAGGAGATTGACCGGATGATCACCTTGGGTAAGGAGCTTAATGTGCCATTCCTCCTGTACGGGTTGCACGAGGCCTTCAAGGAAATGGACCAGTTGAAATCAGCGAACGTGCCCGCGCTAGTGAGCCTGAAGTGGCCCGAGAAACCGAAAGATGCAGATCCCAGTGAAATTCCGAATTGTCGAGACCTGGTCATCCGTGATCAGGCGCCAGCCGTACCTTCGATGTTTGCCAAAGCCGGTGTCAGATTTGCATTTTATTCCGACGGCGTAAGCACTGCACCGGAACTGAAAAAAGCGGTCAGGAAAGCTATGGACGCTGGTCTCAAACAGGAAGAAGCCATTCGGGCCCTGACACTCACCCCGGCCGAGATCTACGGCGTTTCGGACCGGCTGGGAAGCATCGAAAAAGGAAAAATCGGCAACCTCGTTGTAACTCGCGGGGTCGCGTTCGACGAGAAATCGACAATCGAATACGTGTTTATCGACGGCAAGCAATTCCAGCCATCGAAGGAACTGCAGCAAGCGCCACCTCCTGGCACGCCCGGAGCCCGCCGACCAACTTCCCTGGATAGCGAGGAGTCAGGAGAAAGCAAATGACGGTACGGAGAGCACTCTTCGGAATTGCGGCATTTACCGCCGCAACGTTGGCGGCCAGGGCTGAGGCCATACTCATCCGGAACGCAACGGTTCTTACTGTGACAAAGGGCACCGTCCAGAATGGGAACGTTCTCATTCAGAACGGAAGGATCGTGGCCATCGGAAAGAATGTCAGCGGCCCTTCGGACGCCACCGTGGTAGATGCAACCGGCAAGTATCTGATGCCGGGCATCATTGATTGCCACTCCCACACTGCGATCGAGGGCGGAGTGAACGAAGGCACCGTTTCTGACTCCTCAATGGTCAATATTGCCGATGTGATCGATCCGACGGATATCAACATCTACCGCGGACTAGCCGGTGGGTTGACAGTTTCGAATGTGCTGCACGGGAGCGCTAACGCCATCGGTGGACAAACCGAGGTCATAAAGCTCCGGTGGGGCAAATCCGCAAAGGAGATGGCGTTCGAGGGCGCGACGCCGGGCATCAAGTTCGCATTGGGCGAGAATCCGAAGCGCCAGGGCCAACCCCAGCAAAACTTTTTTAATCAGGGCGCCGCCCAGGAGAGGCGATACCCCGGAACGCGCATGGGAGTTGAAGAGGTCATTCGAGACTCGTTTACCGAAGCTAAGAACTATCAGGCGACTTGGAAGGAATACGAAACCAAATTGGCTCACGGAGAACATCCGATATCGCCGAAGAAGGATTTACGGTTGGAACCGCTTGTGGAAGTGCTCGAAAACAGGAGATACGTCCATGCGCATTGCTATCGGTCGGACGAGATTTTGATGCTGCTTCGAGTAGCAGACGAGATGGGATTCAAGATCAGAACCCTGCAACACGTCTTGGAAGGCTATAAGGTCGCAAAGGAAATTGCGGCACACGGCGCAGGGGCGTCTACGTTCAGCGATTGGTGGTCGTACAAGGCCGAAGCATACGATGCAACTCCTTATAATGCCGCGATTATGGCTCGCAAGGGCGTCACGGTATCGCTCAACTCGGATTCGGACGAGTTACAGCGCCACCTGAATCTGGAGGCGGCCAAGACCATGAGGTATGGCGGGCTTAGCGAAACCGAAGCTCTGGCGATGGTAACCATCAACCCGGCGAAACAACTCGGCGTGGAAGATAAGGTCGGATCCATTGAGGTCGGAAAATCGGCAGATCTCGTGTTGTTCGATCAACATCCCCTCTCAAATTACTCCAAGGCTCTTAAGGTATGGATCGATGGGCGCGAATACTTCGATCGGGACAAAGATCTGGAGACTCGGCCCAGGTTCCAGCAGGAGAAGAAAAAGCTTCTCGACAAAGAGAATGCGCAACAGCCAAACGGCGAACGCAACAATCGAACCAGGCCGACAGCCGGCACACTTGAGGAGTCGAACCAGTGAAACTTCAATCCTGTCTTCGCACCGTAGGTGTCGTCATTGCTCTCTCGCTTTCATTGCCGGCGGCGGAAACGAATTCGGTCTTCATTCGCAACGTCACGATTCACCCGGTCACTTCAGCAGAGATCGCGAATGGCTCTGTCCTGGTAATTGACGGCAAAATCGCCGAGGTAGGAACGAGGGTAGCAGCGCGAAGCGGCGCTCGTGTTGTGGACGGACGTGGTCTCCACCTCTACCCCGGGTTGATCAATGCAGCCACCAACGTGGGCCTGTCTGAGATCTCCGCTGTCCGGGACACGGTCGATCTCGACGAAATCGGCCTCTACAATCCGGAACTTCGAGCGGAAGTCGCCTTCAACCCTTCGAGTGAACACCTGGAAGTGACCAGAGCCTCTGGCATCACTTCGGTGGTCAGTCTGCCTGGCAGCGGTAGCAGAAGCGTACGGCGCGGAGCAGGCGGCTCGACCCTGATCACCGGGCAAGGAGCCGTAATGCACCTGGACGGCTGGACCTGGGAAGGGATGGCCGTGAAGCGTGGAGCCATGATGGACATGCTCTTTCCTCAGATACAAACGGCCCCGCGGCCCTTCGCGTCGACAGCAGGAGTGCCTGTCCGGACTTACACGGATGAGGAGAAGCAATACAAGATCGAACTCGAGAACCTGCACCAATTCTTTGACCAGGCGCGGCGATATCAGAGGGCGAGAGCGGCAGGTTCATCCGACTTCCGTACCGATCTCCGGCTCGAGGCGATGATTCCAGTCATCGATAACAAAATGCCGGTCTTCATACGAGCCGAGCGCGAACGGATGATCAAGGACGCCGTCGAGTTTGCCGCCAAGGAAAAGATCAAAGTCATCATTGCCGATCCGAAAGAGATCGGTTCGACTGGCGCACTGCTCAAGGAGAAAAACATCCCCGTGGTGCTGAGCAAGACGCTCGAGTTGCCGATGCGGGATGACGACCCTTACGATGCACCTTATACTTTGCCGAACGACTTCTATAAGGTAGGCGTGAAATTTTGCTTTGGCACCTTCGACGTAGAATTCGCACGCAACGTACCCTTCGAGGCGGCCCAGGCCGCGGCCTTCGGCTTACCAAAAGCAGAAGCGCTGAAAGCCATCACGATCAACAGCGCAGAAATTCTAGGTGTTGGTGATCAGATTGGCTCGGTTGAGAAAGGCAAAACCGCTGACCTGATCCTCACAGACGGCGATCCGCTGGAAGCAAAAACCAATATCAAACGAATGTTCATCGCCGGTCGCGAAGTCTCGCTTTCATCGCGACACACTCGGGAATACGAGAAATGGATGAACCGTCCGTGAGGTAACAGGTCGGTCACAAGTTCCCCATTCAGGTAGCCCTCGCGCTGCTGTTCTAAAATCAACGGCAGCCTCAAACATGCCCCTTCTCAAGACGCTTGCCGCGGCAGGCATCAGCTTGGTTGCGACCGCGAGTCTCTGTGGTGGTAAAGACGTTGACTGGCCGACCTACGGCGGCGATAAAGCGGGGACGCGCTACTCGCGGCTGACGCAAATCAACACACACAATGTCCGCAAACTGAGAGTTGCCTGGCAATACGATACCGGCGAGGGGCGCGGCGACGCTCAAACGCAGCCCATCGTTATCGATGGCGTGCTTTATGGCATCACCCCGAAACACCGCATCATCGCTTTAGATGCCGCCACCGGCCGTCTGCTCTGGCAATTCGATTCGGGCCTCGAAGGCAGAGGGCCAGATCGAGGGCTAACGTATTGGTCGGATGGTTCGGAGCGGCGCATCTTCGTTGGCATTCAATCGTTCTTGTATGCCCTCGACCCGGCGACCGGGCGCCCGATCGCGAGCTTCGGCAAAGCTGGACGAATCGATTTGCGTGAGGGTCTGGGACGTGATCCCGCCTCAGTCTCCATCATCCTGACAACGCCCGGAATCGTTTACAAGGACCTGATCATTGTTGGTGGACGCATGCCGGAAGTGCTGCCGTCTGCGCCCGGCGACATTCGCGCATTCAGTGTTCGAACGGGCGAGCTACGCTGGTCTTTCCACACGATACCGAGACCGGGCGACGAAGGCTACGAAAGCTGGCCCAAAGACGCATGGACGTACACTGGCTCTGCTAACAACTGGTGCGGGATGGCTCTGGACGAAAGAGCTGGAGTGTTATTTGCTCCGAC
Source organism: Bryobacteraceae bacterium (assembly GCA_045807925.1). GTDB lineage: Bacteria > Acidobacteriota > Terriglobia > Bryobacterales > Bryobacteraceae > Bog-105. The sequence continues at coordinate 61,880 of JBJMGK010000179.1, forward strand.
GGGATCGGCCGCGTCCGATTTCTACGGCTATGACCGTCTTGGTGACGACCTGTTTGCCAATACTCTGCTGGCGCTCGACGCTGCGAGCGGAAAGCGGATCTGGCATTTCCAGGCGGTGCATCACGACATTTGGGACCGTGACTTCCCTTCCCCGCCCACGCTCCTTTCCGTGCGGCTCGGCGGCAGCACGATTCCAGCCGTCGCTCAGACGACCAAGCAGGGAACGGTCTACTTATTCGATCGCACAAACGGTCAACCGCTGTTTCCAGTCGACAGCCGAGCATTTCCTCAAAGCAATGTGGAAGGGGAAAAAGCGGCCCGCGACCAACCGCTGCCGACAAAGCCCGCCCCTTTCGCCCGGCAGTCCCTCACTGCTGACATGCTCACCACGCGAACGCCCGAAGCTCACGAATGGGCGCTTCAGCGATTCCAAACCATGCGAAGCCAGGGCCAGTTCGTACCACCCAGCGTCGACAAAGAAACGGTGGTTTTTCCGGGATATGACGGGGGTGCAGAATGGGGCGGATCAGCGCTGGATCCGACGACCCGCATCCTGTACGTGAACTCGAACGACGTAGCCTGGACCGCAGCCCTGGCCGCGAACACCGGCGATAACTCGGGCAAGCAGCTGTATCTCCGAAATTGCGCCGTCTGCCACGGAGATAGCCGTGCCGGTGCACCACCGCAGATTCCATCTCTGATCGAGATCGGACGCCGACGCACTGAAGCGGAGATCACATCGATTGTCAGGCAAGGAGCGGGCCGTATGCCCGGGTTTCCAACGCTCAAAGAGCAGGAGATTTCTGCCTTGCTCGATTTTCTGGTCAAAGGCGAAGACAAAGAATTGAGCTCGGGCGGGAGCACGGCGCGAGTTGCCCGTTATCGCTTCACCGGATACAAAAAGTTCCTTGATCCCGACGGCTATCCCGCTATTGCGCCGCCCTGGGGCACACTCAACGCAATCAATCTCAATACGGGAGAGTACGTTTGGCGGCTGCCGCTTGGAGAGTACCCGGAGCTTTCGAAGCGCGGAAGGAAGAACACGGGGACTGAGAATTATGGTGGACCGGTTGTCACGCGTGGCGGCCTTGTCTTCATCGCCGCAACGAACTTCGACAACAAAGTCCGTGCCTTTGACAAAAGGAACGGTAAGCTGCTCTGGGATGCAAATCTGCCCGCTTCCGGCAATGCGACGCCCGCTACCTATCAGGTGAACGGGAGGCAATTTCTTGTTGTGTATGCGACGGGCGGCAAGGCAGCCCCAAGCTCAACGGCAGGGGGACTGTACGTCGCCTTCGCGCTGCCGGAAAAATGATCGAGTGGCTGCTACCTCAAAGCGCTGACTGAGGCGGGTAAAGCGGAAAGAGAGCCCGAAATCGAATCTCTCGACATGGCCGAGACGGTCAGTTGCAAGGGCGTAGATTGTGCGGTCGGCTTCAACTCCAAGGGCCGACTCAGCTGTAATCGTCTCTGCAACGTGCGGCCATCTTTCAGCCGAATGCTGACATCACACGTACGACGTCTCGGACTCATTCGTAAGAGCCGTAGTCCGATCGCACCAACTGTCTGATAGGTTCGGGAACGCTTCAGGTTGAACTCGGTCGCGCCCGGCATGGACAACGCGGCATCGCGGGAAACTCCGGCCGCGGAGGAAGGAGCGACTCCCAACCGGCTCTTGTCAACCGATGCCGCCCCGCTTTCGGGTTGCTTATTAACATTAGCCGGCTCATTCTGAGGTTCGGCAGAACCAACAACGGCTGGGATCGCGCGAGCGGCCGAAACTGCTGAAGTGTCACGGTGATACAGGAACAGAAATACAGTCAAGGCTGACAATAACGTGAGCCCTGCCGCCGAGGAGACAACCTTGGGCGACCAGGTGGGATACGAACTGGCTACGGAATGCGGCACGTCGGGGAACGCCGGTTCCTCCAGCATGGCAGTAATCAGGCGTTTCTTGTACGTGGGATTGCTTTCTGTCGGCGCACGCATGAGAAGTCCGTAACCATCGTTACACGATTGCGGCCACTTCGAAAGAGATTTGTCGTGTGATATTGTGCGGTTCAAACGATGAAGAGCCTTCCAGTCAGCAGACGAACGGCGCTCACGATGCTTGCTGCGTCCCCGCTCGCGCTCAAGACAGTTCAAGCGGCAAAGAAGATTCCGATCGGCTTAGAAATCTACTCGGTTCGAGAGGAATTCAAAAAGAACGAGATCAGCACGCTTCAGGCAGTGTCCGGCATGGGTTACGAGTGCGTGGAGTTCCACGGCGTCTACGCAGACTGGAGTCCCGAGCACGCGAAAGAGATTCGCTCTAAGCTGGACAGTCTCAATCTGAAATGCTATTCCACCCACAACAGCAAAAAGGCCTTGTCCGGTGACGACCTCAAGCACGCTGTCGAGCTGAACAAGATCCTCGGCTCGCGCTATATCGTTCTGGCAAGCCCGGGAAAAGTGAGTACGCTGGACGATTGGAAGCAAGTGGCAGACACCCTCAATAAAGGCAACCATGAGATGCATCGCGCTGGATTGCGCGCCGGGTATCACAATCACATTGCCGAGTGGCAGGCCATAGACGGTAAGTTACCAATGGAGATTCTTGCCGACAATACGGATAAGAACATCATGTTGCAACTGGACGTCGGCCATTGTCTCGCGGGTGGAGGTGACCCCGTGGCGTGGATTAATAATCACCCGGGGCGAACCCGCTCGCTGCACTTAAAAGACTGGTCGAAGGAGAAGGAATTCCAGGCCTTATTCGGTGAGGGAGTCGCGCCATGGAAAAAGATCCTCTCGGTAGCCCAGGTCAAGGGTGGCGTTGAGTATTACCTCATCGAGCAGGAAGGCAACAAATATCCGGAACTCGAAACGGCTGACCGGTGTCTGATCGCCTACCGTAATATCGCCGGCTGAGCTGCTTATCCAATCCGTCCACGCGGGATGCCTGAGGCTGATGCTTCAGAATGGCGATGTGGACGTTTTACCGGAACCGGGTATTAGGGTCTTCGCCACCGGCGGGACATTCGACAAGGAATACGACGAGATCAAGGGCCGTCTCTTCTTCAAGAACTCTCACGTAGCGGAAATGTTGGGTCTGGCCCGCTGCAGGCTACCGCTTCAGGTTGAGACGCTCATGATGGTCGATAGCCTGGACATGTCCGATGGGGATCGCCAGCTCGTCGTGGATCGCTGCCGCTTAGCTCCTGAGAAGCGCATCGTCATTACACACGGTACTGACACGATGGAAGTGACGGCCAGGGCTCTTGAAGGAGCGGCCCTCGGGAAAGTGATCGTGTTGACGGGAGCAATGATTCCGTACAAGTTCGGCAGTTCGGACGGACTGTTCAATTTGGGCAGCGCGCTCGCTTTCGCGCAAACTCTGGCAAACGGAGTTTATGTGGCAATGAATGGATGCTGCTTTGCGGCGGCAAGTGTGCGCAAAGACCGGGAAACCGGATTCTTCGAGGAGACACTCACAGAACAAATGCGATGCGAACGTTAGATTGTGACGTACTGATCGTCGGTGCGGGCGTTGCTGGACTTACGGCGCTCGGCGATCTGACCCGCCAAGGTGTTCGCGTATTGTGCCTGGAGGCTCGCGATCGCATCGGCGGCAGGATACTCACAATCGAGGATCCCTATTCGCCATTGCCCATTGAGTTAGGGCCCGAGTTTATTCACGGTCGTCCTCCAGAAACCTGGCAAGTGGTCCGCGATGCAAAGCTTGCAGTCTTTGACTGCGAAGAAAACGCCGCCCAGATCAGCAACGGGAAAGCTGACCGGCATAGTGACGCTTGGGAACAAATCGATGAAATTACGAGCGAAATGAAGCGGGTGGCAGAAACCGGAGCCGATCCGAGTTTTCTCGACTTCATTCAGCACGTCCGGCAGCCTGAATCGATCAAGGAGATGGCCATTTCTTTTGTTGAAGGATTCAACGCCGCGCACAAAGAACGGATCAGCGTCGCCTCCCTGGCGCAGGATGCGAAAGCCGCGGATCAGATCGATGGCGATCGAAACTTCCGGATCGTCACTGGGTATCGTGCGTTTGCGGAGTTCCTGTTGAATGCTTCCCCGGACACTGCCTCTCGATTACGCTTGAATACCGTCGTTACCGCCGTGGATTGGAAACGGGGCCACGCCCAAGTCGACGCTCTTTGCACGTTGACCGGCACCATCGCACAATTTGAGGCGAGCCGTGTGATCATTACGATCCCGTTGGGCGTCTTGAGGGCGAATGACGGGACGCCGGGCAGCATCTGCTTCCATCCGGTTCCGCATGAGGTCATGGGCGCGTTTGACGCTCTGGAATTCGGGCACGTCACCCGACTCGTCTTTCGATTTAAGCAAGCCTGGTGGGAGGGTCACACCGATCTGTGCGACCTCGGGTTCTGGCTCTCGCGGGAAAAATTCTTTCCGACCTGGTGGACCACGCTTCCGATGAGAACGCCCCTACTCACCGGCTGGAGCGCCGGTCCCCATACAGATGAACTCCTGGGGGCACCACGATCCGTCATTGTGTCGCGGGCGCTCGAGGACCTTTCTAAGATCACAGATATCGAACTCCCTCACTTAGAAGAGCAACTAGAGGCTGTGCACTTCCACGACTGGCAAGCAGATCCGTTCTCGCGTGGCGCTTACAGCTACGTCCGCGCCGGGGAAATTGGCAAACGAAGCCCCTTAGAACGCCCGGTCGAAAACACGCTGTTCTTTGCTGGCGAGGCAACGGAACTAAACGGACACGGTGGAACGGTCCATGGAGCCAGAGCCACCGGACGTCGCGCAGCAAGGCAGGTGATCGAAAGCCTGACCTGACGCTGGTTACGCCGAAGCCTTCGACCTTGCACCTGCAATGCGGAACGCCGATCGCGCGAACGAAAGAACACGCCTCGGCTGCTTGTCGGAGATAGCGCGCACCCGCAGAGGACGTTCCTGGAGTATGAGATCACTTGCCTGCACCAGGGGCTCTGCATGGAACCAACGCTGAAAGGACGCTTCGTTCAGGAGATTGCATATAGCCGCGAGGCTCATACCCTGGTGATGAGCCATCCAGCATCGGATGACCTCACACTTACGCCGTCCCAAGAAATTCGCCGATAAGGAGTAGTCGATCGACTCATAGAAGCCGTACTCGACCAGCCACTTCCGCTTGGCCATAGCCAAAAGGTTCTGAACGGAACTGGCAGGATCGACGAGGAGAGCCAGGCAACTCGAATACGGCGAAACCACAAGGGAACTCTCACGCGATACGCTGAGAGCCAATCCAGGCACTCCGAACGCGGAGTACTGATAATTCCCTTCCTCGTCGGTCTTACGGTAAGCCGCCTCTGAAATCCCCCAAGGTATGTGCCGGGCTTTTGCGTACGATTGCTGCACTCTGACAGCTCCGCGCACGGCGCGATCGAGCAAGGTTTCGGGATGAGACTTCTCCCAAATCACTGGCATCAGGTATTCAAACATCGTCCCCGTCCAGGAAATCAGGACATTCTCTCCCTCGCATAACGTATGCTGACGTCCGAGACGGAACCAACTTTCCTGGAGAGTCTCGCCCTTCGCCACCGCGATGAACGTTGCCGTTCTCGATTCCGACGCAAGCAGATCGTAGCAGGACTTGTTTAATTCGCCTTTCTTTACGTCGTAGCCGATCGACAGCAATCGTCGTCCTTTGTCGACGAGCGGCTCGAAGCGCATCTCCCGCGCTAACTGGTCGCAAAGCGCCGCAATCGCTTTGAGCCTGGAATTCAAGCGCTCGAGTTTATCTCGCGAACCTGGTAGCTCTTTCTGAAGCTTCAAGCAAAGATCGACTACGGCGACTGGAGAATCCGATCGCGCAACCAGGTCCTTGAGCTTGGCTTCGAGGTTGCCGTAAATTACCGCCGCCTTCTGGGGAGCGGGAGAAGTGGAGGGAAGATCGAGTGTGGTCTTCGCCAGTTTGCGAAGAGGCTCGTATTCGGGAAGCAACCACGGAGCGAAATCACGTACCTCCTGTTCAACAGCCCTATAGCGAACTTGCAACTGATCCGTCCAGTTCGAATCGGTGCCGGACATCTGCGTCAAGGGATCCTGAACCAGCAACAGCTTCGCGATGCCCTCATCCACAGTTGAGCAGGAGAGCGCTTTATGAGTTTGTCCACGGGCAACGCCCCCCGCAAGCCCAATGTGGTCCTCAAGGCCGTGCAAAGTGCAACGAGGCAGGACAGGTTCGCGCATCAGTTCGAGGCAGCCCTGTTTCAAGCTCCACAACGAGGCGATCAGATTGCCGCTGTCGACGCTCGAAACAAACCGTTCGCCGAGGGGCTTTCTGGATATGTTGTCGTACCAGTTCAGGAAATGGCCCATGTGGCGGGGCAGCAGGAGGGCCGAGTTCAGGCTGTTTTCTGTCAAAGCGACGAACTCGGAAACCGTCAGGAATCCAAACTCGACCGCAGCTTGTCGCGAATTTAAGAGGAAGCCGAAATTCGTCGGAGATAATCTTTCCGCCAAACGGTAGGGCTGCTCCTGGACGTTATCGGGAATCAGCCAGTTATTGCTCTCGTTGCTGAACTTGCTGAAGTAATGCCAGGTGCGTAACGCAACCTCTCGTAAGAACTTCCGCTCTTTTGCGGTGAGGTCGGAATCCTGCGGATGCGGCGAGGCGTTGAGCCAATTCGAGATCAGCTTGGAGAAGCACCACAACAGGACAAACGGAGAGGCGTACGGGATCGCCTCCGGCGTCTTATAAAGGCCGAAGCCCAGGGGCAACGCGATCAGCGGGATCCAATCCAGATAGGCATCCACCGGCGTGCGTTTTTTCAGGCCGAGTTCCGCCTCGGTGGCTGTCTCCCACTCCAACAATCGAGAATGGGTGATCGTGCTGCGGACAATAGTGCGAACGATCGCGTCCAGAGCCACCAGAGCTTGATGCGCAAGGAACGCGATATTTAGGAAGATGCTGACGTGGGATGTAAGGAAGTCCTTGAAAGACTCGCGGGCGACATCCCATTTCTTCTTCACGGCTGCGCTCAGCAGGTTGAAGACAAGCCGGAAATAGATCGGCAGGAACAGCAGCGCCAAAGTCACCAAGGTCCAGAACCGGGGCGAGCCCGGCAGAAAGAACCAACCCGCGATCAGCAACAGCGCAGTGGCCGGCTCAACCAGGCTGCGCCGCAGGTTATCCAGAATCTTCCACTTCGAAATCAGCGAAATGGGATTCGTTACCAGCCGCCCCGATTCATCTGGAACTTTCCCAAAGATCCAGCGAAAAATCTGCCAGTCGCCTCGCAGCCACCGATGCTTTCTGCGGTTATACGCGCTGTAGTGAGACGGATAGTCGTCGATGACCTCGATGTCAGATACCAGGCCGGCACGCGCGTAAGCGCCTTCAATGAGATCGTGGCTCAACAGAGCGTTCCGCGGAAAACGTCGCTCGAGCACCTGTCGCAGCGCGTCTACATCGTAGATCCCTTTGCCGGTAAAGATCCCCTCTCCATACAGATCCTGGTAGACATCAGAAACTGCGCGCGAATAGATGTCATATCCGGTTTGCCCGGAATAGATCGCGGCCAGGCGGGATCGCGTTGCAGAATGAACGCTGATTCCCACTCGCGGCTGAAGGATGCCGTAACCCATGTTCACGATGTTCAGCTCGGGGTCAACGAGCGCTCGATTCAGCGGATGAGCGATGGTCCCGATCAGGCGTTGAGCTGATCCGCGCGGCAACTGTGTATCGGAATCGAGCGTAAGAACAAATTGAGTGTGCAGTAATCGCGAGAGGTCACCGGCTTTGACCGGGAACGGATCGTTTACCTTGCGGAGCAGTTGATTCAGATCGAGAAGCTTGCCCCGTTTTCTCTCCCATCCCATCCAGGCTCGTTCTCGCGGGTTGTAGACGCGATGCCTGTGAAAGAGGTAGAAGCCGCCGTTTGGTTCCCCAGCATACTTCTCGTTCAGGCCTTCGATCAGGTTGACCGCAAGATCCACGCGGATGTCCTGCTCGCCGGAAGGTTCCGCGGTATCGGGCAGATCAGTGAGTAAGGCGAACGAAATGCTCGGATCCCGGTTCACGAGATACCGAACTTCCAGGTCGTCCACCAATTGGCGGATCTGCTTTTCGTTGATCAACAACGTCGGAATCGCCACCATGGTGGCGCACTCGGGATCTACTCCCAAGCTAAAATCGAGCTTTGCGAGAGGCCGGGGCGTTAGGACAGCAGTAACGAAATAGTTCATTAGTTCGACTGCTGCTTGCGTTGCGGGAATGATCAGGAGCAAAGCGCCGATTATCAGCCCGAACGCGGCCTGGCTCTGCACCAGGCTCATGATCAAAGTGACAACCGTAATCAACGTGATGATTTCGATACCGATGATGTAGACTTCATCGGGAAAACGGTGGAACAGGAGTTGGATGCGCGTTCCAAGAGACGGGCGATACCCAATTCGGGGCAGAAACTCGCGGCCGCCAGTTTCGTCCACGAGATAGTGTCCGACATGGCAAAGCCGATCGCGCACCGCTTGGGACGACCCCGGAGGAACTCTCACGTCTCGCGTATGTTGCAAGAGGCGGCGAGCCAATTCGATCTCGCCAACATCGGAATGAGGCGCGATCTTCTCGATTGCCTGGCGATACATCTCCCTGCTATCGAACTCCATCCTGGGATAAACTCCCGCTGGATCGAGGCAGAGAATACGATGTACCAATGAAAGATCTTCGATGGTGCGTTTCCAATCGAGATCATTGATTAGCCGAAGGGATTTGATCAGATCATCTGCCCCGTACTCGATCTGAACTGAGGCATTGGAACGGAAATCGTCGAGGGCTTTAAACCCGACTTGAGCCACGCTCGTGAGTAGAACGAGTTTAAGCGCCGGGAGCATGCCCCAAAGTTCTGCCAATCGAAGCGGCTCGATCTGCTGCACTGCTTCAAGAAAGTAAGAAAATGCGGGGACGGTCAACCGCCCTTTCGAGGCGGTCATAAGGGCGCGCCCTAAAGCAATCGAGCGCGGTACGGCTTGCTCCTCGCTTGTCCGCACCTGAGGTAGCTTGGACAGGAACTTCATCGAGTCTTCCAGGTCGGCGATCGAGGCCCGAATCAGGCGCAAGTTGTCGTAGATGGTTCGAAGATCGAGCGACGGCTCGCCGGAGCGCATCGCGTACAGTTCGCGTTCCAGGCGAAAGAACTCGCGAGAACTCTGTTTGAAGATCTCGCGCGGCTTGGTGGAGCGCCCGCTACTCGAAACCCAACCACCAGATCGCGCTGATCGAGCCGCAGCGTCGCGCAGGTCTCGGCGGTCTTGCTCGCTCAGGTTTGACCAGTCGAATTTCGGCGCTTTTAACTCTACCGTTTCTTGCTGAGGCATCTTTAGCTAAATTCGTTAACGATAGCTCGACGCTTGGAGGTCGAACATTTCAGCGTACCGCCCTCCGAGAGCGATAAGGCTCTCGTGGTTACCTTCTTCGGCAATGGCCCCGTCCTCTAGCACAATGATGCGCTCCGCCATTCGAACGGTCGAGAAGCGGTGAGAGATGAACAGAGCCATCTTTCCTTTCGTGAGTTCATTAAAGCGCTGGAATACCTCGAATTCGGCTCGCGCGTCGAGTGCCGCCGTAGGTTCGTCAAGGATGAGCACCTGCGCCTCGCGCAGATAGGCCCTGGCGAGAGCGAGCTTCTGCCATTCTCCTCCCGACAGGTCGACCCCGCCTTCAAACCGCCGTCCCAACATCTGCTCGTAGGACTTTGGCAGCCGTTCGATGACGCCGTCAGCGAGGCTCTTTTCCGCTGCGGATCGAATGCGCGACAGATCTGAAAGATATTCGATACGACCGACCGCAATATTTTCACGGGCGGTCATCTCATATCGCATGAAATCCTGGAAGATCACCCCGATCTCCTTGCACAAATCGACTATGTCGTAGTCGCGCAGGTCGGTGCCATCCAATAAGATACGTCCTCCCGACGGATCGTAGAGCCGAGTAATCAGCTTCACAATCGTGGTCTTTCCCTGCCCGTTTTGCCCGATTAGCGCGATACGTTCGCCCGGCTCGAGACGAAAATTCAGGCGGTTCAGCACACGACGCTCTGTGCCTGGGTATTGGAACGAAACATCGATGAATTCGAAACCACGCGAGATCGGACGAGGCGCCAATAAAGCGTTCGGCTTCGAGACCACTGTCGGCTCCATTTGAAAGAAGGCGAGAAGATCGGTGAGAAAGAGAGCCTGGTCGGCGATACTCGAGAGCGTCGAAAAGATCTGGGAGATATTGCTCGACGCGTTCATAATGATTTGCGTCAGGAACACCAAGTCTCCATAACTCAGCACGCCGGTGACGGTCTTGTAGATAATCCAGACGTAGGCGCTGTAATACCCTGCCGTGCTGAGGAACGAAAGCAGCGAAGCCGCGATGAGACGCTTTCGCGAGAGGTGGAGGTTCTCGTCCAGGATCTCGTTCGAGAGCTTCGTAAACCGGTTCGTTAGAAACGTGTTCAGGCCGAACAGCTTGAGCTCTTTGGCAGCTTCTTTACTACCGCCGACTTGCCGAAGGTAATCGAGCTCTCGTTTGACAGGCGTTTGGCGGAAATTGAGTGCGTAGTTGAGGAACGCGAAATGACTTTCGCCCAGAAATGCCGGAATGAGGCACACGACGAGGAGAAGCAGGACCCAAGGTGAGTACCAGAGGATCGCGATCGAGAGGGTTGCGGTGGTTACGACTTGCTGGAAAAGCCTGCCGATCGATTGGATCATGCCCAAACGATCGGTTGCCTGGACGCGAGCACGTTCGAGACGGTCGTAGAAGACCGGATTCTCATACGCCTGCAAATCGAGCGCCGAGGCATGCTCCATCACTTGTATGCTGACGTAGCGGGTATACCGGTCGGCGAGAACGCGATCGTAGTAGTCGATTGCTCGACTAAAAATGTTGGAGGCCATCACCAGCGAAAACTCGGCCGCGACGAGCCACCAGAGTTCGGTCGAAGCGGGCTGTTTGTGCTGAACAGTATTGGCGATGTTATCGACGATCCAACCGGCCACTTTTGGAGCCGCAGCGGCGACCAGCGAAATCAAGATGCGGAACACCAGTCCAAGCGCAACTACCCACGGGCCCGAATCCCATACGATGCGCAGGACTGGAGGAACGTTCTTGAGGGCTTCCAGGCGTTCTCCCCAGGCCGAGAAGAAGGAACTTTGCTTTTGTTTCGATATGCTTTCAGACAAGATGAGGGTCAGTGGAAGCCATCTTTAAAAAGAAGGCTTCTACAGTAGAGATGCTAGGGAGGAGTTCCGTTTCTCCTTCAACGGTAATTGTGACATGTACTAGCGTGTCGCTCGCTGGGATGCGAGTGCGATAGCATGGATGTTCGGGCAGCAAGCCCGAGCTCGATGAGTTTCGCTGAGCGGGAGTAATTCAGCGGTAGAATGCCAGCTTCCCAAGCTGGACGTCGCGGGTTCGATCCCCGTCTCCCGCTCCATGTTTTCAATAACTTGGGAAGAACCGAAAAACACGCGTTACTCCGTTTACTCCGTTTTCTTTCCAACCCTCGCCTGAATCGCGGGTTTCATTACTGAATCACCTCAGATTCGAGGCGGTTCACTGCTTCACTTTTCTGTTCAAGATCGCTGTGGGAATAGACCTCCATGCTCACTCCCAGCCCGTGGCCCCGCTGATCAGCGGAAACCTTGTCGTCGATCTTGGCTTTTCTCGACAAGCTTGCGTTTGTCCGGCGCAGCACCTGGAATGTTGCCCATTCCAGCCCGATCGGTTCCAGCTTCGGCCTCATTTGCCGATTCCAGATATTGTCGCGGCTTAGCGGCGTGTTCCGCTCGGTCGGAAACAGATACGCATCCGGCGTCATCTTCAGCAGCAAGCTTCTCCAAAGTGCGATCTCCAGGGCAGTGCCGGTGGAGAGCGCAACCTTTCTGGCGGTGCGTTTGCCCTTGCGTCCTTTGGGCGTGTCCAGTTTCCCCTTATACACGCGCTCCACAATCGCGAGATGGTCAGGGTGAACATTGCTGAGGCGCAGCGCCAGAATTTCGCCTGGCCGCAAGCCTTCGAACACAGCAAGACGGAAGATCAGTCGCTCTCGCGATTCAAGAACGCCTAACGCTTCCCGAATCTGTGCCGGTGTCAGCACGCGTTTCTCTCCTTCCGGCTTGCAAGCCGGAGTGAAGAGCGCGGCTGCCGGATTGAATTGCACAATGCCGTCGCTCACCGCCATTTTGAAAATGGAGTTGAGATCCCATCTCAAGTGATCGACGGTGCTGCGAGACGCGGTGAGCGCCTTCTGATCAAGAAAGACTTGCATCTGCTCTCGCGTGATTTGCTGGAGCAAACGATCGCCGAGCGCAGGCAAGAGATGGTACGCCATTCTAGGCTCAGTTGTTACACGGGTGGACTCCTTCCATTTGCGGCGGACTCCCGGCAGGAAGATCTCCTGCAAGTAGATCCCGAATGTGTAAATGGGTGTTTGCGATTGACCGGCGCCCTCGTTGAGCGGTTTGAGAATCACCGCCAACCGAGCTTCGGCTTCGCTCTTGGGCATGTCTACGAAGCGGCCGAGAACCTTGGACTTCTTTTGTCCCTGGTACCACCACTGCGCGACCCAGACCTTCTGGCGACCGTGCTTGCGTGGGCGGACGCTGCCCTTTTGATATCGTTTGCGACGCATGAACAATTACCTTCCTTGCGTCCAAAACGATGCATTCTGACATTCGCTCATCTTATCGAGCCTTGTTTGCTTCGAGCCACTGCTGGAGCCACTCCCGACGGATGACCTTACGGCGTCCCAACGGCATGTGCGTCAGCCGAGGCAGACCTTTCACCTTCCCGAGTAAGGCGTTCGCTACGTGAGCTTTTGAACAGCGAAGAAGTTGCGCTACTTCGTTGATGGTCAGGATGTCTGATGAATTCTCCATGTTCTCCTCTCAGCCTGTAAGCCATGGCAGGCGCAGTTCGTGACTGATTTAGAGCGCAGAGGACCGTGAATCGTTCGGCATTCTGGGGGCGCAATGCAGTTTTGTGCATCGTCCAGAGTTTCCTGATCGGCATTCTAGGGGCGGTTTAATTTCACAGATCGCGGTGGAACGCCACCCGAGTGTTCGTTATTCCGACTTCCTGATTATTCCGATTCAGTTCAGTTGTTTGCGTGGAAGGACAGAGAAAGCGGCTCCACACGATTTCCACAGGCGGAATAATCGGGAGCCGTCGGGCCGCCTTGGCGGCTCATCGACGCTTGGTGCGCCGGGCGGCCGAGTCGGAATATGCAGTTCGGTGGTCTCCATTAGTCGGAATAATCAGGGCGGACGCAGTGAATCGACGTTGCCCGCCCTGGTAGGGAAGCTTAAAGAGCG
>JBJMGK010000180.1:0-53188 GCA_045807925.1 Bryobacteraceae bacterium
CCAGAACGCAACTTTTGATGCTTCCACCGTAAGCTTCGAACCGGGGGCAACGGCTCAAGCGAAGACGATTACTGCGAAGGTTACCGTGACCGATGAGACTGGCAAGACGGCATCACAGTCTACCTCGATTGCCGTGACCTGCGAGCCGGTCTGGCAGCGAATCGATGACGTGATCTTCGCGAAGGACAACGCTCGCGTGAACAACTGCGGTAAGCGCATCTTGATCGATGATGCAGCTCCAAAAATAGGGAGCGGCGATTACGATATCGTACTCGTCGGCCACCGCGCTGCCGATGAACAAACGAATGCACCTCCGATGCCGGGTCGCCGTCGCGCGCCTGCCGTTCCGCTCGACGAACAACGTACCCTAAACGCGGCCGCAGTGTTGAGCGGCGGTACCGCCACGTGTGCTCAGATCGATCCGTCTCGCATCCGGGTCGATTGGGTTGGCACTGACCAGACTTCAGAATCGAGGGCGGGCATCTGCGCAACTTCCGGGCATGCGGCCCAGGAGGAGCGCAGGGGATCGGAGACCAGCGCCGCGGATAACGAGCGCCGCGTGGAAGTCTACCTCGTCCCGAGGAGTACCACGGCAATGCCGCCTGCGGTGAAACAAATCAAACCGCTGCCCGAGGCTCAGGTCAAGGCACTCGGCTGTCCAAAGTAGACGAGCAGCCTGGAATGAAAGGCGGGACAAAGCTTCCATCCGTTCACGTTTTCCGGATCGCCCCTCGCCGATCATTAGCCATTCGGGAATCATGACCGAAACGTGAAGCAATGGCGACGAGTCGCTGCAATCAGCAGTAATGTTGCCAAGGCTAGAAACGGCAAAGATATCAGGACCGAACGTAGTGCGAGTAGGCCCAACGCAGCCGCAGCGTTGGTACGAAGCTGAGCCACCAACCCCATTCACGTCCAAGGTGGAATTCACCCATATGTCCGTTCGGATCGGATTGCCGGGAACCCGGAGAGTAGCGCCGTGTTCCGAGTTGCCTGTTACGAAGGAGCGATCCAGATGTGCAGCGCACCTTTCGATCACGTGCTGTCTGATCTAGTTACCGGAGGCCCGGGAACGCGGCTGGGGCAGCGCACTGAGGCAACAGATTTGACAAAGGATGAGCATCTAGTGGCAACCGTTGCGGGGCACCAAATTTTGGATATACTTGCTGGGCATTATGCCACGCTGGACCTATCGGGAAGAACATACAGAGCTACCGAGAGGAAGTAACCCGACCCAACGGTTTGAAGCATCTCCCGAGCGCCAGGTACGGAGACGGACCTGGCGAATCGTGCTCATTCTTCTTGCCGCATGGAACGCCTATAGCGCAGATCGGCACCGGGACTCACCTAAGATCGACATGCACTTACATGCACTCGAGCCTCCTCCGCCGGGATCAGCCAACCCATTTTGGCTGCCTCGCGATCTCGCCCACCCCGCGACCGAGGCAGAGATGATCCGAGAAACCGTTCGCGTCCTCCAGCAGTTCAACGTCGTAAAGGCGGTCACAAGCGGTCGCTACCAAATAGTCGACCGATGGAAGACGGCGGCACCCGACCGGATCATCCCAGCGCTACATTTCGTGGGGCCAGAAAACGTTGATCCCATCGACCTTGGATTTTTGCGACAAGAGTTCACTAGCGAACGGATAGCAGTGTTCGGGGAGGTCGTCGCCCAGCTCTTCGGCCTGTCTCCGAGTGACAACGTATTTGAGCCATATTTTGCTCTTTGTGAGGAGCTCGACATCCCGGTCGCTATCCATACTGGGTTTCCCCCACCAGGAGCCGCATACTACCGGTCTACCAAAGCTGCGCGCGGCGTTAGGTAATCCGTTGCTCCTGGAAGAAGCCCTATTGCGGCATCCCAAAATGCGCGTTTACATCATGCATGGTGGATATCCGTTTCTAGAAGAGACGATCGCCCTGCTGCACGCACACCCGCAAGTCTATGTTGACCTCGCAGGAATCGACTGGGAACTACCCAGGAAGGAATTTCACGAGCATCTCCGACGGCTCGTTCAGGCCGGCTTTGGCCAGCGCCTGATGTTCGGGTCCGACCAGATGATCTGGCCCGAATCCATCGGATTGGCAATCGAGGCTATTGAATCAGCACCCTTTCTCACGCCGGAGCACAAGAGGAATATCTTTTACAACAACGCTGCACGATTTCTGAAGCTTGATGGGCGTGAGGGGCCGACACCGACACCACGATCGAGTAACGGCAATCGACCGAGTAATGAACCCACAAAACGTGCCCGAACGAGATAGTAAGCCGGCGAAAGCTGCCGTCAGGGATCCGCTTATTTTGCGCAGCCGTATGTGACGTTGTCGGAATCTGGCATCCGGAGACCTCGTGTCCGCATCAACTCCACACTGGTCGGCTACTCGGAGACAGTCAACCGTTGAGTCGGCGGTCTAATTATCAGGACTGAATCCGTGTGAGTGGATCGGTCGCCGAACAAGAACAGATCCATCAGATTGCGGGTACGGGGCGCAGGCGAGCCCGTTCGTACAAATCACGGCCTCACAATAAGGGTGTAACTCACGTGAACCGTAAAGCCGTCTGACTGGACACCAAGAGCATCTATGTAGTGCACGCCCGGAGAGAAGGGCGTAAACATGACCCAGTAGCCATCGGCAACCGCCGGGAAATAAGTACCTTTGGGAACTGGAAAATTGAAAAGAAATGCAAGCACGTTATCAGGTGGCAACGTGTATGCAAATTCCGGAGACGGCGATCGATACGCATTCAAATCTCTCAGTGGGACACCATTAACAGTCAGAGACAGTTGTTGCGGGTTATTCTCCTGTGCGGCAGCCGCAGCCCGTAACGCCGTAACATCGCAGGGTCCAGAGTTCCCCCAACCCGGACTGAGACAGTCTCCTAAGCCCGCGCCAAAAGCCGTCGTGAGAATGGAAATCAGAACAGACACACCGGTGGGAATCGTACAGGTTCGATTGGCTGGCCCTCCGAAGGTTCCCGCCAAAAACCATACATGCCCGGATTGGCCCTGCGAGCAGTCGGCTCCGGTAGTGTCTAAGTTAGGGTTCATACTTGCCGGGATTGAAAGTACCCACGCCCACCAACGTGCGCTCCACTCTCCATAGGTCATACCGTACGGCTTGGAGTTCGGTGGGTGGACGCCCGGGTTCGAACTGCCAGCGGGGGAAATGTTTTGGGAAGAAAGTGCGGCCGGCCGGAACGCAGAGTCTTGCAACAGTACGGCCGCGTTCAGCTTATCGGAAGATTGCAAAGGGCGTATTCCAGAGGTGGCGGCTCCAGAAGCGATTTGCGGGAGAGTTGCACATATCGCCGCAGCTATGAGCTGACCAGCAATGTTTAGAAGTGAGAAGCGACGCGCCATTGTATTAACTCCTTTATGGCCCATGCGGTGAGGGTAAATAACTCAAGGTGTCTGGCGGTGAGTATATACCCAATTCCGAGTCTCTGCGTCGAGCTCACGTAATCGACTGGCGCGACTGACTAAAGGGCAAGGGAGTTGCCTTCCCAAGGGCTTGGTCGATCCGGAAAATGAGACCACGACTGGCGCCTTCTGAGTTTGGAACCGATGCGCGACACGCCAACTTTGGCGCCACGCCCCCGTCACGTCGAGCTCAGTCTTAAATGTTGTCTAGCTAGTTTGCCTGCGGGCGTAGTAGCCTTTGCGCGCACGGACCACCAGGTCGTGACGGCTCTTCACCTTGATCTGGACCGTATGGTACAGCCCGTCATTGTTCAAAGGCTGCGGGCGATAGAACAGGTTGTACTGATGGCGCAGCTCGTTCGCGATGTTCTCGAACGATTGATCAAGGTCCTTCGCCTGGAACGGGAAGAAAGAGACGCCGCCGGTCTGCTCGGCGAAGTACCTCATCACTTTATCCCCGTCCGTTTCGATGTGGCTGATGTTGGTGGAAACGGTGTAAATGACGGTGTCCGCGCGCTGGGCCATCTCGAGCGCCTGGTCACGGCTCGTTCTGCTCTCGTTGTCCTCGCCATCGCTCAAAATCACCATGGCCCGCCGGAACTTGTACATCGGCTGATCGAGCATCAGCTTGTCTTTGCAGGCAAAGTAGATCGCGTCGTACAGCGCTGTCCCACCACCGGGGCGCAAACCGCGGATCGCGTTTTCGAGCTTGTGAGTGTCGTCGGTCAGGTCGGCTACGAGTTCCGCGCCTGTATCGAAGCTAACCACCACCGCTTTGTCTTCCTTGCGCACCACGCTGTTGATGAAATTCGTCGCGGCTTCCTGCTGGAACCGGAACCGATCACGGATGCTGTTGCTCGTGTCAATCAGGATGGCAAGCCGCAGAGGAAGATCGGTCTCGGAGGTGAACTCGAGAATATTCTGCGGTTTCTTGTTCTCGGAGATTTGAAAATCGTTCTGCTTCAGATCGGTGACAAAGCGGCCGCGCTTGTCCGTCACCGTGAACAACATGTTCACCCGCGTTACTTCCGCCCGGATCGGTGCTCCTTCAGAACCAGCCTGCTGGGCAGGAGGATCCTGGCGCGCAAAAACGGTGCTCAATGTGCCGATGACCAGCAGAATACCGGCCGAGAGCCCAACACGTACAAACTTCATTTGCTGATGCCCTCATTCTATCTGTCCTCGGCGCAGGGACGCCAACACAGCCGTAAGATCTTCTGGTAACGGGCTCTCTACAGTGATCGGCTGCCCGGTGCCAGGTGACAGAAAACGGAGGCGATGGGCATGGAGAAAGAAGCGAGCCAGAGGGGGCGATCCGGGAACGCGAGCCGGAGCCCCATAGAGCCGATCACCCAGAATCGGGTGGCCGATGCTCGCCAGATGTACTCGAATCTGGTGGGTACGCCCCGTGCCTATGCGAACGCGAAGGAAAGCGCCGAGCGGAAACTGCTCGAGCACTTGGTACTCCGTGTAGGCTGATCGTCCCGAGCCGAGTTTCGTCATCATCCGTGTTCGCCGGATCGGGTCGCGAGTGATGGGGGTCGTGATTGTCCCGCCCTGGGCCTTCATGCGGCCATGAACGACTGCAAGGTAGACTTTTTCCACTTGGCGGCTTTGAAATTGTGCAGCGAGAGCCTGATGGGCGAAATCGGTTCTTGCAACCGCGAGCACGCCACTCGTCTCCTTGTCGAGCCGATGAACAATCCCGGGACGAAGGTCGCCGTTGACCGACGACAAAGTACCGAAATGATGAAGCAGTGCATTCACCAGCGTTCCCTCATGGTGACCCGCTCCGGCATGAACGACCATGCCCGCCGGCTTGTCCACGATGATCACATCCTGATCCTCATAAAGAATGGTCAGGGGCAGTTCTTCCGGTATTGCGCGAAGAGGCGCGGGCGCAGCGGGCGTGACCGAAATCCTTTCGGTCCCCTTGATCAAGTCAGACGGTCGGGCAGGCTTGCCGTTTACGGATACCAGGCTTGCTTTGATCCAGGACTGGAGCCGCGAGCGGCTAAATTCCGGGAGTCTCTCATGGAGAAAAGCGTCGAGGCGCTTGCCGGTGTCAAGCGGCCCGGCAACTAACGTCACTTGACCATCGTAATTAGTTGCTGCTCGAAAGTGGATACTCTGCGTGTCCATTCCCATAGCGTTTTTCGCCGGCCGTAACCGGGAACGGCAAGCTGTTTTCTTTCGGCGGAAGCGGGCACGTCGCGTATGGGGTGAAAATGCACGGCGGGTTATAGGAACGATTAAAATCGAGGTCCACTTTTCCGTTTACCGGTAGCGGAGTGTTCAGCATACGGCCGGCCTGATACGTCTCGGTTTTATTTGTGGGGTCTTTGAAAAGAAAGTACAGCGTCTTGCCTTCATAGATGGGCCGAAGTTTATACTTTTCACCTTTGTAGATGAACTGAACCACACCTGGGCTGATCTCCATTTCGGTTTGGCCCAGGATGTTCAAGATTGGTATTTTCTTCTGATCCGGCAGAAAACGCCCGGTGAAATGCAGCTCCGGATCAATGGGAAAAAACGTGGTCCCCTTAAAGTTCTTGAGTAGAGGACTCTCGCTGTCCTTTGCGCGGATCCCAAACCGGTCTTTACGTTTAATGACCGTCATCGAAACGGAGCCCGCCCGGACCACCGTCGGATGTTCTTCATCGTAATCCACGGTCCGTTTGTTTTTATCGGAACCGGTATACGTGACCGTGTTGCCGGCGAGTTCAAACGCTCCGGCACGCTCCGGAGCAGAACCCTTAGGCAGAACGAAATCGTTTGAACTCCCTGCCCCGACGGTGTTGGCCCCGGGCTTAAGCCAGAAGAGGCCAACGAGCGTCAGCCAGCTATCTGGTTTGCGCAGTCCATCTTCGCGGTGCTTCTGCCACGCCTCGACAGACTTGAAATATTCCGGCCCGGCGGCTTGGCGATTCGGATTGCAACCAGCCAGGATGACCGTTAAGACACCAATTCCTATCGGCAATCGGGAGATCATGTTTTAGCTTACCTATTCTTGGAGTTCGACGATAGTGGCTCCGGCGCCGCCCTCAGCCGGAGTCGCAGGATAAAAACGCCCAACGTGTGGATTCGATTGCAGCAGATCCGCAATCGTCCTTTTCAGAACGCCCATCCCGTGTCCGTGGACGATACGGACCCGATTCACGGACGCCAAGACCGCAGAATCGAGGAATTTGTCCACTTGTTCCGCAGCTTCGTCCGCCCTCTGGCCGATGACGTTCAGCTCGCGGTAAGACACGTCCCAGCGCGGACCGGCGTCGACCCGCACATTCTTCGGCAGCCGCTGCGCTTCAGCGACCTTGGACGAGACGACCTCGACCACGTCTTCGCGCGCGACCTGCATGCGCAGTAGACCTGCTTCTACTTCCAACGCCCCATTCTTCAGAATGCGACGCACGGTGGCCAGTTCGCGGACGTCTTTCAAGCGAACCTTGCTTCCTTCCTCGATCGTGATCTTGGGCAGTTCGACTGCCTTTGCGACCTCCGGAGGTGGAGCCATGGTCGCTGCGGCCTCTTCGCGGAACTCGCGCTTTGTCTGATTTAAGAGCCTCTGCGCCTGATCCGCCGCCTTTCGCTGTTCAGCGATGTCGGCCAGCCGCTCCATCGTTATCTGGGCACGAGCTTCGAAATCGGCGATGATCAGATCTGAGCGATCTTTCCATTCCCGTTGCCGCTGCTGTTCGCGGCGTATCGTCTCGCGGTCGAGGTCGGCCTGGCGCTTCCGAAGCGATGCAGTGGCTTCATCCATTTCCCGTGCGCGACGCTCGTTTTCCGCAACCTGCTCGTGCAGCTCCGACAGCAGATCTTGAAAGTCGGCTTGGAGGCGGGGCAGAACCGAACGCGCATGGGCCAAAATCTCCGGCGGCATCTGAAGCCGCGTGGCGATATCAAGTCCGGCGGACTTCCCCGGTACGCCCAGCCGCAATTGATACGTGGGCTCCAGAGTTGCCTCGTTGAATCCCATAGAGGCGTTCACCACGCCAGGTGTTTTGGCTCCATACAACTTGAGCGGTAACAAATGGGTAGAAGCCAGGCAGAATGCACCCGACTTCCGAAACTCATCCAGGACAGCCACGCCGAGCGCTCCGCCTTCTTCGGGGTCAGTTGCTCGCCCCAGCTCATCGAGAAGGACCAAGCTCTCGGGTGTCACCTGTTCGAGCATTTGCTTGACGTGGATCAGATGGCCCGAGAAGCTGCTGAGGCTCTCTTCGATCGACTGGCTATCTCCGATGTCCGCCAGCACGTTGTCGAGCAGCGGAAATTCGGCATCAGCGCACGGCACTGGTAATCCGGCGTGGATCATCAAGGCCAACAGCCCCGCGGTCTTCATCGTGACTGTTTTCCCGCCCGTATTAGGACCGCTGATCAGAAGGCAGCGCTGCTCTTCGGAAAGTTCGAAGCTAATGGGCACGATCGGCTTCCGTGCCTTGCGAAGAACCGTTTCGAGCAGAGGATGCCGAGCGCCCTTCAGGACGAGCCGCCGCGTATCTGCGCTGATTCGAGGAATGATGGCGTTGTACTGCCCGGCAAACGAGGCCTTCGCGAATACGAAATCAAGCTGGGCCAAAGCTTCGGCCGTCGACGCAATCTCGTCGCTGTGCTCTCGAAGCGCATCGGTGATTTCAAGGAGAATGCGGTCGATCTCTCGGAGTTCATCCTCGCGCAGTCGAACCAACTGATTGTTGAGGCTGATTGTTTCAAGCGGCTCGACGTAAAGCGTCCGTCCCGTACCGCTCGAGCCGTGAATGACGCCGTCGACGCGCCCTTTCTGTCCCGCAACGATGGGTACAACGTAGCGGTCTTCGCGGATGGTGACGAAGTCTTCCTGCAGAGTCCCGTCCTGGCGATGGGCACGCAGGAAGCGCTCGAGAGAGTCTTGGATTCCGCGTTTTTGCTTTTCGATGTCACGCCGGATCCGCCGTAAGGCGACGCTCGCGTCATCTGTTAACGAGCCGTCGGGAAGGAACGCGCTGCTCCAGCGGCGTGCTAGCGGACGGAGGTCGGCCAGCTGTAAACCCTTTTCCGCCAGGCACGGAAAGCGTTCTCGCGCGGAAAGCAGTACCCCCCGGTACTCGCCGGCGAGCGACAAGGTATGAAAGAGATCGAGGATCTCATTTCCATCCAGGCGAGCGCCGCCCACCTGGAGTACGCGAACGGATCCGGAGACGTCCCTCAGCTCATCGAAGCGGAGACGGGTGACCGTGGCCCCGTCGATAGCTGTAACGGCTGTTTGCTGAAATTCGATTGCCTCTCCCGCTTCGGCCAGATCGGTTTCGAGCCGTTCGCGATCGGAGTGCGGCTCGAGGGCGAGGATCCGCTCCCGTCCCGCCTCACTACCGGCATAGGTCGAGAGGAGTTCTAAGAGTTCAGCGAACTGGAGCACGCCGGTGCTGTGGAATGCCATGAATTACAAGTGGACAGGAGACGGGCGCGTTACACGAGGATGCGTCGGACGTCGTGTGCGGCAAGCGAGAATCACCTCGCGCGTCCCCTCTGTTAATAAGATGCGATCCAGGTCATTCAAGTCTCTCCAGCTTGCTTGCTTCGAATCGTCGCCAGCGGCCAGAGTGCCTCCGAGTACTGTGCAGTAGAAGTCAATCAGGACGTAGTGGTATTCGCATCGGCCGTCTTCGGCCGGCATGATGCGCTCAAACACAGTGGCGATGTCGCCGATCTCTACGTTAAGCCCCGTCTCCTCCGATACCTCCCGAACGAGAGCGTCTTCGAGGCGCTCCCCTGCTTCGACCACTCCTCCCGGAAGAGACCAATAGCCCACGAGCGGCGGATTGCCCCTCTCGACGAGCAAGATTTGGCCTTCCGAGAAGATGAGAGCGCCTACGCCGACGAATGGCCGAGCGGGAAAGCGGCGGCTCTCGCTCACTTCACCGCGGCCAGTACTTCGGCTACGTGCCCGTCAATCTTGACCTTGGGAAAGATTTTCTTGATGACTCCCTGACTGTCGATCACAAAAGTCGTGCGTTCCACACCCATGTACTTCTTCCCGTACATGCTCTTTTCCTTCCAGACGCCGTAGTCTTCGGCTGCTATGTGCTCGGCGTCGGCCAGCAACGTGAACGGCAGAGTGAATTTCGCCTTGAACTTGGCTTGCGCCTGGCTGGTATCGGGCGAAACGCCAACGATCACCGCATTCGCGTCTGTGAACGAATCCGTTTTGTCCCGAAAAGCACACGATTCCGTGGTGCAGCCCGGGGTGTCCGCTTTGGGGTAGAAGTACAGGACGACGTTCTTGCCCTTCAGAGAGGAAAGCTCGAAAGGGGCTCCGGAATCCGTCGGAAGAGAGATAGGAGGCGCTGGATCGCCCTCTTTAAGGTTGGCCATACGCAGAAACAGATGCGGAAGTAGTTGGAATCGCTGCAATGGGAATCAGTCGGAGACGGCGGGCGCGAAAGCAGGAGGGGCGAGATTTTTCTTTGCAGATTCCTTGACAGGACTACGCGCAGATTATATATTGGAAACATACCCAGTGATGGGGGAGGAAATCCAAATGCCAGTAGTAAAATACAATCCCTTCTCAACCGAACTCGATGAATATCCCGCAGGTCTCCGGGTGTTCCAGGATTCGTTGTCCCGGCTGTTCAGTGAACCCGCATCGCGGCCCTGGTCGCCGGCAGTCGACATTCTCGAAACCGAGAACGAGCTGATTCTGAAGGC
The DNA here is from genome assembly GCA_045807925.1 of Bryobacteraceae bacterium. Taxonomy (GTDB): domain Bacteria; phylum Acidobacteriota; class Terriglobia; order Bryobacterales; family Bryobacteraceae; genus Bog-105. The sequence continues at coordinate 10,110 of JBJMGK010000180.1, forward strand.
AGACATTCCCGAAGTGGATCCGAAGAATGTTGGGATTCAGTTGGAGAATGGAACTCTGACCTTAAAAGGTGAGCGGAAGTTCGAACAGCACCAGAACGTTAAGGGCGGATTCCACCGCATCGAACGCAGCTACGGTTCATTCGTCCGGGCGTTCAGCCTGCCGGATACGGTAGATGGAGAGAAAGTAAGCGCCGACTACAAAAACGGCGTGCTTACGATCACTCTGCCGAAGAAGGAAGTGGCGAAACCCAAGACGATCAACATCGCCGTCAACAACAACTAACTAAGCGAGAAAGCTGAAATCGTCTTCCCAGGCGCGAAATCCGCTACAGTGCGGGTTTTGCGCCTTTTTTATTTCTCGCGGCTGGCTTACTTCTGGGTGGTAGGGCGCTGGAGCCACCGAACGCTTTTCGGTTCCGCTCCCTCGCAGCCCATCGTGTCCTGCACACCGGAAGCGATATCGGCACAGGCGTTCTGGATACCGCCTCGGAGGGCGGCGCTCTCACTTCGTCCGGAGACTGTCTTGCAATTGAACCGGCCGTTGAAGAACATACAGACCTCCACGCGATAACGAGGACCATTGAGGGTAGAAAACGCGATCAAGGCAGCGATTGCAGCCACGAAAAGAGCAACGATGATGCCGATCTTCAGATTAAGCCTCGTTGAAGAAACTGCCCATTTGGCGGAATTTAAGATACCGCTCCTCGAGAATCCGTTCGTCCGGTGCTGTTGAGAGCTCGTCGACGGCTGTGCGAAGAGTAGCACCGAGTGAGGCGATCGCGGCGTCCGGATCCAGGTGCGCGCCGCCCGCGGGTTCAGGAACGACGCCATCGATGAGCTTGAGCTGCAAAAGATCCGCAGCCGTGAGGCGCAATGCTGCAGCCGCGAGCGGTGCTTTCCCGGAGTCGCGCCAGATAATGGCAGCGCAGCTTTCGGGCGCGATCACACTGTAATAGGCGTTCTCGAGCATATAGACTCGATTCGCTACTCCGAGTGCGAGCGCTCCACCACTGCCGCCCTCGCCTATGACGACAGCGATCACAGGGGTCCGCAGCCGGGACATCTCACGCAGGCTGTAGGCGATTGCTTCTGCCTGGCCGCGCTCTTCCGCGTCAATTCCCGGGTAGGCGCCGGGCGTGTCGATCAGAGTGATGATCGGCCGCCGGAACTTTGAGGCAAGCTGCATGAGGCGCAGAGCTTTCCGGTAACCCTCAGGCTTCGGCATTCCGAAATTCCGCAGCAGCTTTTCCTTCGTATCCCGGCCTTTCTGCTGGCCGATGATCATCACGGGTTTTCCGTCTAATCTCGCCATGCCGGCAATGATGGAGGCGTCGTCGCCGAAGAAGCGATCGCCGTGCAACTCTTCGAAGCCGGTGAAGATGCCCTTGATGTAGTCGAGCGAATGGGGCCGCTTGGGATGGCGTGCCAACTGCACTCGGCTCCAACTCGGATTGTCGGTTACTTCGGTCGCTCCGGCGGTCGGAGTTGTCTTGTTCTTCGATTCGTCAGCCATCAACTTGCCAGGATTTCCATCGATTCCGGACCGCAGATCTTTTCGAGTTCGGCGCAGAACTCGCGATCCGGTCGGACCTTGGTCGTGACGTCCATTACAACAGAGAAGTCGCGCGGCTTCTCTAACCGGAGCCGAACTTCGGTTGAGCCGCTCTTGCGAACGAACAACTCATTGAGGGCGTCAGCTCCGCTGACGGCGGATTCATCCTTCAACCAAAAGCGAATCGAGATCAACGAAGGAAGATTGACCCGAGCGTCTTCCAGTTTCACCATTTCCTGGATGGACAGCTTGGGTTGAGCACCTTCTTCCGGGAGGACGGCGGCGCGAATGAAAACGGCAGCGTCCTCTTTCAACTCCGGCAATAACTCCTCGTAACGGTTAGCGAAGACCATCGCGTCCGCAGTCCCGTGGCCATCGTCCACCTTCAGGGCTGCCCAATACTTCCCTTCGCGATTCGTTTTTCGCACGATGTTGGTCAGAATGCCGCAAAGCTCGACCGTGTAGCCTTTTTGCAGGTCATCGAGCTTATCAGTGAAATTCTTCGCCAGGTCGGCTACCTTGTCTTTGTAGCGATCGAGCGGGTGTCCGGAGACGTAGATGCCGAGCATCTCTTTTTCGCCGGCGAGTTTCTGTTCCGGTGTCCAATCCGGAAGCTGAGCCAGGGGATACTCGGTCTTTTCTTCTTCAGCGAACATGCCGAACAGGCCATGCTGGCCCATCTCACGGTCGCGCTGGGCGCGTGCACCCGATTCCAACGCCCGATCGAGCGCTTCGCTCAACTGGGCACGATTGCCTCCGAGCGAGTCGAGCGCCCCAGCCTTGATCAAGCTTTCCATGGCGCGGCGATTCATGCTCGCCAGATTTACTCGTTCACAGAAGTTATAAATCGATGTATACGGGCCACCTTCCGTGCGCGCCGCGACAACGGTTTCGATCGCACCCTGGCCGACATTCTTGACTGCTCCTAAACCGAACCGGATCTCCGAACCGGCCGGAGTGAAGTGCCAATCGCTTTGGTTTACGTCCGGCGGCAGAACGTTGATGCCCATCTCGCGGCACTCATTGATGTACTTGACGATCTTGTCGGTGTTCCCCGATTCCGACGTAAGCAGCGCGGAGATGAACTCAACGGGATAGTGCGCCTTCAGGTATGCGGTGACGTAGGCGAGGTAGGCGTAAGCCGCGGAATGCGACTTATTAAACCCGTACCCCGCAAATTGTTCCATCAGGTCGAAGATCTTGGCGATCTTCTTCGGCGGGAAGCCCCGCTCCGTAGCTCCCTTGATGAAGCGTTCCCGCTGTTGCGCCATCTCGGTAGCGCTCTTCTTTCCCATGGCGCGACGCAGAATGTCGGCGTCGCCGAGCGAATAGCCGGCCAGCTTATTCGAGATCTGCATCACCTGCTCTTGGTAGAGAATGACGCCGTATGTTTCTTCGAGGATCTCCTGCAACTCGGGCAGATCGTAAATAATCGGCTTGCGCCCATGTTTTCGATCAATAAAGTCCGGAATCATTCCGCCCTGAATCGGACCCGGCCGGTACAGAGCGTTCAGGGCGCACAAATCCTCGATGCGGTTCGGCTGATATCGGCGCAGAATATCCTGCATGCCCGATGATTCAAACTGAAACACGCCGCTGGTATAGCCGTTGCTGAATATCTTTTCGTAAGTGAGAGGATCATCAAGCGGCAGATCCTCGACGACGATCTTCTCGCCGCGGTAGCGCTCGATAAGCTTTAATGCCTGCTCAATGATCGTCAGCGTGGTCAGCCCAAGGAAGTCCATCTTGAGCAGCCCCAGCTTCTCGAGACCCAGCATGTCGTACTGGGTCACGATTTCCTGTTTGTTCGTTACGAAAAGCGGGACGAGTTCGCGAAGGGGAACCGACGAGATGACAACACCGGCAGCGTGCATGCCTGCGTTCCGGCAAACACCCTCGAGTTTGCGACTGACATCGAGAACTTCCTTCACCCGAGGTTCCCGTTCCGCGACTGACTTCAGCTCGGGATCTTCGATGGCCTGGTCGAGCTTGATGTTCAGCGTTTTCGGAACCAGCTTCGAGATGCGGTCCACTTCGGCGAAGCTCATGTCCAGAACTCGGCCGACATCTTTAATCGCCGCCTTGGCCGCCAGTGTGCCGAAGGTGATGATCTGTGCCACCTGCTCGCGGCCGTACTTTTCGGTGACGTACTGGATCACTTCTCCGCGGCGATTGGTGCAGAAATCGATATCGATATCTGGCATGCTGATGCGCTCTGGATTCAGGAACCGCTCGAAGAGCAACCCGTATTCGAGGGGGTCGATATCTGTGATGCCCATCGCATAGCCGACCAGGCTTCCGGCTGCGGAGCCTCGTCCCGGTCCGACCGGAATGCCCCGTTCCTTTGAAAAACGAATGAAGTCCCAGACGATGAGGAAGTATCCGGAGAACTTCATCTGCTGAATCATCAGGATTTCGCGTTCGAGGCGGTCTGAATAGTCAGCGAGGTCGTGCTTCAAACGGCCTTCCTGCAGCAAAGCTTCGAGGCGAGGTCGGCGTTTCTCCCAGCCCTCTCTGGCAACCGCGGCGAAGTAGGTATCCGATGTATGCTCCGCGGGAACATCAAAGCGCGGGAACGGGTCCTTCACCTTCTCGAGCTTCACCCGGCAGCGTTGGGCGATGTCCCAGGTCCGATCGAGCGCGTGTTCCGCTTCCCCGAACAGTTTCATCATTTCCGCGCGGCTCTTGATGTAGAACTCGGGCGTGCTGAAGCGCATCCGGTTCGGATCAGACATCGTCTTCCCGGTTTGGATGCAGAGAAGGATCTCGTGCGCCTTCACGTCATCGTGCGACAGGTAATGGGCATCATTGGTGGCAATGAGCGGAATGCCCGTGTCCGTCGAGAGCCTCTGGATGTCCCGCATGACGATCCGGTCCTGGTCAAGACTGTGGTCTTGCAGTTCCAGGAAAAAGTTGTCTTTCCCGAACATGTCCACGTACTCGTTCGCAAGCGTCTTGGCCTCGCTGTAGCGGTCCGCAAGGATCTTCTCATTGATGTCGCCGCGCAGGCAGGCTGACGTTGCAATCAGTCCCTTGGAGTGACGTGCGAGCAGATCCTTATCGATTCGCGGCTTGTAATAGAAACCGTCGATATAACCCGTCGACACGAGGTTGATCAGGTTCTTGTAGCCCTCTTGTGTTTCAGCCAGCAACACAAGGTGGTTATAGCGGTCCTGGTCGGAGCGAGCTTTGTGTCCCCCTTGCGACACGTACATCTCGCAGCCTATGACGGGATGAATTCCCTCTTTGTTCGCTTCGTTGTAGAACTCGACGGCTCCAAAAAGGTTGCCGTGGTCTGTCATGGCAACGGACGGCATCCCTTGGCGCTTGACGACGCTGATCAGCTTTTTGATGTCGCAAGCACCATCGAGAAGGGAGTAATCGGTATGGCAGTGAAGATGAACGAACGGTCGTTCGGACATGAAGATTCTTCCTTAGTTTAGCGGCAGCGCGCTAGCGCGGCGGGACGGTAGCCGGATAGCGCCGTTTTGGTGAGTTAACGCTACTGTCATCGTTCTGTCACACGATTTCGGTAGCTTCGGTACACGATGTGGAAAAAGTTTTGTTTTTATTTCCTTAGCGTTGGAATGCTAGCGCCGCGCCTGTTCTGCCAGGCGGCGTCTTCCGGGGCCGCTGCTGTCGATGATCTCAAAACTCTCAAAGAGCGCATCGCTCAACAGTCCGAGCAGATCAAGAAACTCCAGGATGTTGTCGATGAGCAACGAAAGCTGCTCGACCAGGCGGTCCAGGCGGTAGCGGCGGTCGAAAGCTCGCGGGCCCGGGTCCAAAACCAGGAGGCGGTTGTTCCCGTGACAACGTACAATGCCGTACCGCTCAATCTCGAGCCGGCGGTTGACCGTGGGCCTCGACGTGGCATGCTTTTTGGCCGCGGTGGTCAGAATCTTCAGTCGAAGAATCCGTCTCCACTCGGAATCAGCATCGGTAACACGACGTTTACGCCGCTTGGATTTGTCGATTTCACCTGGTTCGGAAGATCTACCAACCTCGGTAGTGGTATCGGCACGAACTTCGGAGGCATTCCCTACAACAACAGCCCAGCCGGTCACATCTCCGAAAACAACTTCTCCACTCAGAACTCGCGGATCGGGTTCCGTGTCGACTCAACGGTCGCGGGCGCAAAAGTACTTGGTTACTTCGAGGCTGACTTTCTCGGCAATCAGCCGGCAAACGTCTTCGTCACGAGTAACTCGGACACTTTCCGCATGCGCAATGTCTTTGTCGACGTGCAAAAAGGAAAGTGGGAGATCCTAGGCGGCCAGGACTGGAGCATGTTCACCCCGAATCGGAAGGGTCTTTCCCCGCTGCCGAGCGATATCTTCTACACCCAAAACATGGACACTAATTACCAGGCAGGCTTAGTCTGGTCGCGGCAGTCGCAGTTCCGCCTGATCTTTCACCCCAATAAAGATTGGCATGTCGGATTGTCGCTCGAGAATCCTCAGCAGTACATCGGAGGATCGGGCGGACTGAATGGGTCCGCGATCACGCTTCCGGCTGCGCCGAACATCGCTGCGATGGCTTCCCAGTTCAACAACAGCGCAGTGGCGATTGGAAGTGTCACGGGAGCGCAAAACTACGCAGCCCCAAATCTGCACCCCGACTTCGTCGTCAAAGGCGCCTATGATGGTCACGCGGGCGACAAGTTGATGCACGTGGAGGCCGGTGCTTTGATTCGCTCGTTCAAGGGTACGTATGCCACGACGACGACGCCGGTTCATTACAACGCCAGCACAACAACCGCCGTTACCGGATCAGTCAACGCCAATCTGGAAGTGGTGAGGAACGTGAAGCTGATTGCGAACACCTTCTTCGGTGAAGGCGGCGGCCGTTATGTATTTGGATTAGCGCCTGACGTGATTATCCGGCCAGATGGCACGCTCTCGCCGGTTCACACCTACTCGACAGTCGATGGCTTCGAGGCGAACGTCGCAAAAAACACTTCGATCGACGCCTACTATGGTGCTGTTTATATCGGGCGCCAGACTGCGGTTGATACGAATGGCCGCCAGATCGGATATGGATTCGCGGGATCCTCGAACAACGATAATCGGACGATCCAGGAGTACACGTTCGGTTTGACTCAGACCTTTTGGAAGAGTGCCAACTACGGCGCACTCTCTCTCATCAATCAATACTCTTACCTTTCGCGCAATCCCTGGGCGGTTGCTACCGGCGCTCCCAAAGCGACTCATTCGAACATCTACTACATCGACCTCCGGTACACCCTGCCCTGAAGATCTCGGATTGAAAGAAAGGGGCGCCGGCATCTTGCCCGCGCCCCTTTTCTTTTAAACTGCGACCCAAAAACAAAACGCCCTCGGGAGACCCGAGGGCGATAAAAGTTCAGACTCGCTAGCGCGAGCTTGGTTTACTTCTTCTTTTTTGCTGGCGCTTTTTTCGCGGCTGCCTTCTTGGTGGCCGCTTTCTTGGTTGCGTTCTTCATCGAATGATTCTCCCTAAACGTAAAATCTACGATCCGCTTCTGGATCGCAGTGTGATTCATATATAAATTCCTTCGCGAGAGAAGTCAAGAAAAAAATCATCATTCGCGATCCAAAGCAATGGCTCGATGCTAAGACCGGAAGAAAAAAACGTTTTAACGGCTTTTTGTTTCGGCGTGCCGGGGACGCCGGTCTGGTCATTTTCGCCCGAATGCAGTTATGCTCATGGGTAGTTGCGTTCGAATTTCAGTTCGTGCTCTCCGCTCCGAAGAAGATGGCGCGCTGCTGCGATGAGCCTTCTCCTCCTCGTGTGCTCGGGGTGCGGACGAAAGCATCGGGCCTCGCACATTCCTCCTGCTCCGCAACCATCGAGAGACTCGGGGAGTCGCGCCCAATCATCTCCCCGTCCTCGTCCTCCAGCGGTTCCTGTCGGCTACACGGAAGAGGGTAAAGCGAGCTGGTACGGCGTTCCGTACCATGGTCGGCCCGCCGCCGATGGCGAGATCTACGATATGGAAACGCTTGTTGCCGCGCATCGAGTAATGCCGTTCAACACCTGGCTCGAAGTGACCAACTTGCAGAACGGTAAGTCGGTCAAAGTCCGTGTCATCGATCGGGGCCCGTTCGTCGGAGGGCGGATCATTGATCTCTCGCGAGCGGCGGCTCGACGGATCGACCTGCTTGGTCCGGGTGTGGCGCCCGTGAAGCTGCAGGTGATCTCGGCTCCGCCAGAGGTCGCCGCCAACAACTTTTTTGCCGTTCAGGCGGGAGCATTCGGCATCTACGAGAATGCGGAGCGTGCACGAGCACGGTATGCACAGCGCTTTGGTTCGGCCCAGGTCGTCATGAAGCAAGCTCCGACTCCTCTGTACCGAGTGCTCGTAGGGAAAGAGCGCTCGCTTGAAGCGGCCCAGAAAGTTGCTGAACAGCTAAGGCTGGAGGTGCTTCAGGTGTTTATCGTGCGCCTCGACGAGACAGTGCCGGCAGCGCCCGCCGTGAATGCCGGCAGCGCCACTAACCCTTAAGAGATTTTCTTCACCTATCCGGCACTAAGCCTATGCAGAAGTGCCTTCCGAATTGGGAGATCTCGCTTCCCTTACATTGCATCCGCGAATTGTTCCTCATGACGCCGAAAATCGCACTTGATGTCTCGCCTTTGTCCACGCTGGTGGGCAACTCTCCTGTCATGAGAAAGGTTCATGGGCTGGTCGCGAAGATGGGCAAATCGCGCTTTCCGGTTCTGGTCCTGGGAGAGACGGGCACCGGGAAAGAGGTAGTGGCGCGAGCCATCCACAACATGGAAGCTCGCGGCAACTTCGTTGTTGTCGATTGTTCGTCACTCGTGGGCCCCTTGATGGAAAGCGAACTATTCGGCTATGCGAAAGGCGCCTTTACCGGGGCTCACAACCAGAAGCTGGGACTTCTCGATGCTGCCAATGGCGGTACCGCCTTCTTCGACGAGATCGGAGAGCTGCCTCTCGAGATGCAGATGAAGCTGCTCCGGGTTCTCCAGGAAAAAGAATTTCGAGCCGTGGGTGGAACGGCGCAGCGCAGCTCAAATTTCCGGGTGATCGCAGCAACGAACCGCGATCTGGCGAAGGAGGTCGAAGCCGGACGGTTCCGCCAGGACCTATACTTTCGCTTGAACGTGATGCGATTGCGTCTCGCTCCGTTACGGGAGCGCAGAGACGATATCCCGGCTTTGATCGCGCACTTCCTCGGGAAATATGGCAACGGCCATCAGATGAACACCGAAGTCATCCAGGCGCTTCAGCAGTACGAGTGGCCGGGGAACATCCGGGAGCTGGAGCACACGGTTCAGCAGATGGTCGCCATGAACTCAGGGCCGTGGGTCACGGCTGCGGACCTTCCGTCTACCGTGGTCAACCAATCGCTCGAGCGGCAATTCGTAGCCTCTCAGAGCCCGGTCGCCTCTGATCCCTATCCGTGTCCTTCCACTGCGACCGGCAGCGACGTTCCACAAGGGCGGCATGCAATCATCCCTTTGGCTGAAGTCGAGAAGCGGGCGATTTTGCACGCAATCGATTACAGCAAGGGAGACCGAACCGTGGCCGCAGCAATGCTGGGAATCGGCCGCACGACTCTGTACCGGAAGCTGAAGGAATACGGGCTGTAAGATTGGGATCGTGCGAATAGCGATCGATGCCACTTACAGCATTGATCCATTCCCATCCGGCATTGCTGTTTACTCCCGGGAGTTACTAAAGGGCCTCGCGGATCAGCACCCCCAGGACAGATTGGTCGAATGTTTCCGCATCAAGCAGTGGAAGCAGCGGCCTCGGGAAATCCGGGAGAACACAAGCGCGCGCATTCTCCAGTGGCCGCTTCCAATCGGAAAAGCCGACATCTTCCACGCGCTCAATCAACGGGTAGACTGGCGTCCTGCGAGTAAGGTAGTATCCACGTTTCACGACCTGTTTGTCATGACCGCCGAGTATTCGACGCCGGAGTTCCGTCGCCGCTTTGTAACGCAAGCGCGAACTGCGGCGGAGCGATCCGACACCATCATCGCGGTTTCCCGCTTCACCGCGGAACAGGTGCATTCCCTTCTCGGTGTCGATCGAAACCGCATCCGCGTGGTTCCGCATGGCGTTCATCTGCCGGCTCACCCCGATCGAGCCAAACGCGAGAACATCATCCTGTCCGTTGGCGCTCTCCAATTGCGCAAAAACACTGCCCGACTGGTAGAGGCATTCGAAAAGCTCAACCGTCCGGACTGGCGTTTGGTTCTGGCTGGATCACCGACAGGATACGGCGCGGAAGACATTATTGAGAAGATTCAGAGGAGCACGGCAAAAGAGCGGATCGAGATCGCAGGGTATGTAAGTGCGGAACAGCTCGATCGTCTCTACTCCACTGCGAAAGTGTTTGCCTTCGTATCTCTCGACGAGGGATTCGGAATTCCGATTCTCGAGGCCATGGCGCACCGAGTTCCCGTGCTCACGTCCAATCGCTCAGCGCTGCCCGAGGTTTGCGGAGACGCAGCAGTGACCGTGGATCCGGTTTCAACCGAGAGCATTGCCTCTTCCCTAGAATTGCTGACGTCAGACGAAAGGCTGCGAAACGAGCTTCGCGAAAAAGGAAGCAGGCGGGCAGCCCTATTCAGCTGGGAGAATTGTGTTCGGAAGACCTACGAGGTGTACGAGGAGCTCGTACGATAAGGCGGACGAGCTACTTGCCTTCTTCTTCCACCGAGATCTTGAGCGCACGTAAGAACTTTTGGTCCTGGGATGTCAGGCTGATTTTTCCGCTCGAGTCGACATGAACGGGACCTGTACCATCGTTCAAATCCTCAGCCTCGTTCTCGTCCCGCTTATTGAAGCCGATTGTCGCTTCAAGCACGAGGAAAACATCGTAGCCGGCTCGCTTGATTTCACCGATGGCACCTGCGATGCGATCTGAATCGGAAAGCGATTCGTTGATGGCATTGCCGAGTTCTTGCATCAGCTCCTTCAATCTATCGTCCAAATCGTCCCCTTTCTCGGACACCTTCAGAGTAACACCGAATTTCGACTTCTACGGTTCCGGCAATTTTGTCTATTCGGCCTTCGCAAACGTGTCTATAAGGCTATGTGCCTGCCCAAGTAAAAGCCTCACAGACATTCTCCGCATCGAGCTTCAGGATTTGTCCCATCAGTCGCTCGATGCTCGTACAACGGATCTTCTTAGCGTGCTGAACTTACGCTACGTGTCGGAGTTCTTCCGTTCGTACGCCTTTGTGGAATAGCGAGCCGCCTCTTCCTGTGCTCCGGACGTGTTATCACGAGTGCGGATTGCCTGTTTGTACTCGTTGACCGCCCGATCTCGCTGGCCGGTAACGTCGAAGATCTTACCTAGATTGAGGTGGGACCAGACTTCGGTCCACTTCGGATCAAGGTCTCCGTTGATAGCGGAGCGGAACTCGTTCGCTGCCTGCTGGTAGTTGTTCTGTTTAAAGAACAGCTCGCCAATACGGTAGTGCGCGAGCGAGCTATTTTTGTTCACTTCGAGCGCCTTCTCGAATTCCCGAAGGGCATTGGACGTATCATTCACTTCCTCGAACTGTTCACCCCGGCGAATAGCAACAGAAATCTGAATGCTCGGATCGAGCCGCAGAAGTACGTGAGAGGGGTCGAGTGTCAGCTTCTTCGGCTTGCCGAACGTGTCCACGCTGAATTCGGACGAGGTGCCAGTTACCTCTACGCGCTTATCCTCGGGATTCCCCTCTGTCTCGATGCGCAGATCGACCGGCATCCGGAACGTATCCAAATCCTGATTTACCTTGCCGACAACACGGAATCCCTTTTGCGTACGGAAGACGGTGTACTCGAGTTTAAATTCTGGAGAGCCGCTGGATTCGAGCCACTGCACAAAGAAGTACCGAAGTTCCTGATTTGACACTCGCTCAAAGACCTTCCGAAAGTCTTCGCTGGTAGCCGACTTCCATGCGTAGGTATCGATGAAGGCTTTGAGGCCCTTCCCAAAACTGTCGGGTCCCACTACGTTCCGCAGCATGTTCAGAATGGCGGCGCCCTTTGCAGCCGTCAGGGCCCAGTACTCGGGAGAGTAATCTTCCAGGCGGACAGCCTGCAGTACGGGCGGATCTTTCACAGTCAGCGCTTCGACGTAAGTAGCGCGCATGTCCGTTTCCGTCGAACTTGCGCCGGCTGCGTGTTCCTCGTAGAGAATCTCGGAATAGCGCGCCGGTCCATTCACCAGCCAAAGATGATTCCGATTGATCGGCGAAACGAGGATTCCCCACCATTGCCGCGATAGTTGGTTTGCAAGCACGCGCGTGTTCACTTTTCGCGTGATTGAGCTGGGAGCAAGGAAGATGATCCCGGGCGCCGAGTATCCGTTCACGGCACCGTCTTCTGTCTCGACCAGGGTGAGACTTGCCTGGGGAGCCAGTCCGTAGAGGCCCGTCAGGAAGGTCATGATCTTGCCGGTCTCTTCCCCATAGGCTTTCGCCTGGGCCGCTTCGGCGTCGCGGAAGAAGATTCCTGAGCTTACGCCTTGTGACGAGACACGGAGCGGATCACCCTTGACGATCCCGATACTTCCGGGGAAGCTAGCCTTTTCGTAGTGGAAGGAGTATAGCGTCCGGTTGTTTGCGGCGCGCTCTGTTTTCGTGTCGCCACTGCCGACCACCTTATATTCAGCCGGAACCGTAATACGCAAATCGGCCGCGAATCGATTGGTCGTGTATCCATTGACCGGAAACCAGCGCGCCGGATAAAGCAAGTAACCGAAATCCGGGTGCAACGCTGCGAACTTCAGGCCGGAAATCGGCGAATCTTCTGAGCCGCTGAGCTTCCCCTCGTAGCTCATCGTCAGTTGCGTGGGCTGACCCTTTTGTAAGGGCGCTGGCGAGACCGCAGTGACTGTGAAGTCCTGAGGATTGCGTGCCATGGTTAACGGTTGCCCGCGACCGTCGACGGCCTTCGAGACCGTGAGAGCGTTGTTCAGCTCAAAAGCGATGTCGGTTCCGGCTTCCGACGGAGTAAATTCGATCTTGGCCGTCGCCGTGATTGCCTGCGTTCTTGGGTTGATATCCGCGTCAATCGTATATTTCTGAACTTCAATCCGAGTGTGCTTCGTTTGCGCGAAGGCACATGCCGCGGCTAACGGCAGGACAATCCACTTGAGGCTGCCCAACAACATACGTTTATTGTCTCCCGAAAGCGTCCACAATCATGCGGTCGCCTAACTTGGTTCGCAATGAGCCGCCGATGATTTCGCCGGCACGCTCGAGAGGGTTCCCTTCCGAGGTAAGTAAAGCTCGGACCCGGGCAAGGTCCTCGCGCATGCGGTCCGCTTTGCCGGGGTGGCTCAGAAGCTGTTCGGCCGCAGCGACGATGTTCGGCGCCGTCATATCGTGCTGGATCAGCTCCGGTACGATCTGGCGCTCAGCGATCAGGTTCACCATAGAAAGGAAAGGGACCTTGACGAGTCTTCGACCGGCCAACCAGCTGAGTGAATTGACTCGATAGAACGTCACCATTGGGGTGCCGAGGACGGCAGCCTCTACTGTTACGGTTCCGCTCGCGGCCAAGGCTAAGTCAGCATGACCAATACAGTCCCAAGTATCGTTCTCTATCACTTGGATGGACAGCGCCGCAATGGGTTCCCGAAATCTTTCGAAAGCCGCGGCCTTGCTGAAGCCTTTTGGGGTCGCCAGCACGACGGTCAGCGCAAAGCGCTTCCGCAATTCCCGCACGGCATCGAGCAACGTCGGAATGTGGCGGGCGGCTTCTCCGGTTCGACTCCCGGGCAGTAGAACTACGGTCCGCTTATCGGAGGGAAGTGCGTACCGTTCGAGAAACTCGAGTCGCGACGAGCGCACCTTTGCTACGTACGCAAGCGGATGTCCTATATATGTTGCGTCCACACCGCGCGCACGGAACCAGTCCTCCTCGAACGGGAACAGGCAGAACAGCTTATCGACGAGTTCCCGAATGATTTTGACCCGGCCCTGTCGCCAGGCCCAAACCTGGGGCGCGACCAGATAATAAACGGGAACGCCACGCCTTTTCAGCTGGCGCGCCACCCGGAGATGAAAATCAGGACTGTCGGTCAGCAGCGCCGCGACCGGCGGATGCTCTGCCGCGTATCGGCAAAGATGACGGTATTCGCCGTAAATGCGGGGTAGATGCCCAACGACTTCGGCAAGCCCCACCACGGCGAGGCTTGCCGCATCAATAATGGGGTCAACTCCGGCGGCCTGAAGCCTTGGTCCGGCACAACCGTAGAAACTCAAATTGGGCAAGTGACGTGCGAGTGAGCCAACCACACTAGCGGCGTAGAGATCGCCCGAGGCTTCGCCCGCAGAGACCAAAAACTGCACTTTTCGCCTCAAGTGTAGCAGCGGAAGGTAGGCGATTTCCGGACCCAAATGGTTGTCGCTCCTGCCGGACTCGCCCGGCCTGGTCCGGGGGGAGGGGTCTCTTTTGCTAGAATCGAGGTCGAAAAGTAGATGTCCAGTCAAAGAGAGCCGGTTCCGGCAGGCCTGGCTCCGTCCAACCCTTCCAAGGTCACCGTAGGCCAGTTTGCGGAACGGTTCCGAGGGGAAGTCATTCCTCTCAGCAACACGTTCGGGTATTTTTGCGCGTCCGCACCCATGAGTGAAGAGGTTGTGAAGGAATACCTCGAAGAGCCGATCGCCGCTCTTCCTCCTTCTCTGGCCGCCACCCTGCCGCGCATTTCCATACTGCTTGTCCCGTATCTGGAGCGGTCAGGAGACCGTGGGTCCAGCAAGAAGCGAAAATCCCGCAGCGCTGCCAATCTCGACCGGATGGCGGATTTCGTCGTCGCTGAGCGCCCGGCGGAAGGTCACCAGTCGTGGGCTTCACAGGTCAGTTTCGAAAATGAAACCGTCCTTGTGTTTGCGCTCAAAGAGCAGGACGTAGCCGAATATCACTACCGGCTTTACCGCCGGTTGGCAGAAATCGTCGCGAACTCCTGGTCTGAAGACGCAAGGGCTTCATATAAGGGTCTGATCCGGGAAGAGTTGAGCGCGTTGGTGCACGGCGAAGTCGACGATGAAAGCTGGCAGGCGAAGCAGACGCTCTTGCGCCGCCAGAAAAACGTAAACCGCGAAAGCCCACTGTTCGAGGTCTACGTCCGGCAGTCGTTCATCGATACGCTCACGCTGTACCTCCATGGCATCTGTTGCGATATCGACGTCGAAACAGGGCCTCGTCAACTTCCCAGCCGCTATTTGCGGAGGCGGTTGAACCTGCTGAAGTCCCTTTATCCGCCTCCCGAGGGCCACGCCGTGTTTCCGGAAGACAACGAAGCCGCTAAGCCTGGCTCTTCGGAAGTCGCCAAGATCTGACGCAGACCGGTAGCGCCACAAACGCAGAACCGCTATCGCCGCTGTTCCATAAACTTGGATACGTTCTGTTTGTCGACGACAAAAGTACCCGTGTCTACAAAACTGGGGAGCGGCGAGAACGAATCCTGTCCGAAATCCGCCGTCAGCGACTTTGGCATGTGATGGTGTATGTCATCGAGGAGCTTAACGCCGAGATACGCCATCGTATAAGGCTTCTGAGCGATCGTGCCAGCGATGACGCCTTGCTGAATCCATTTAAGAGTGCCCTGATCTGTGTCCATCGCCATGACCGCGATTTTTCCGGTCGCATTGTTTTCGCTGAGCACGTCTCCGACTTGAGGGCCGGCTACTGCTTCAAGACACACGAAAGCGTCAACCTTGGCCTTTGCGGTTAACAGCTGTTTCGCCGTCTTGTAGGCGGTGGCGGGATCTCCCTGGACGTCGACCGCCTGGGTGACGTGGATACCGGGATGATCTGCGAACGCGCTTTCGTAGCCGTGCTGCCGCTCGATTAAATTGTTTTGGCGAGGATACGTGAACATCACCACGTTGCCCTGGCCGCCCAATAATTTGACGAGCAGATCGCCGCCTAGTCTTCCGCTCCTGTAATTATCTGATCCGATGAAGAACAGCCGCTTGCTTGCGGGCGCATCGGAATCGATCGTGATGACCGGTATTCCCTGCTGCACGGCTGAGTCGATGTCGGCCGTAACCAGGGCTGCGTCCGCGACGGAGATCAGAATCCCCGCTGGCTTGTCGTGGATTGCGGTCTGGAGGTCCTCCCGCTGTGCCTTCGGATCGTATGTATTGGGACCCACCATGGCCACTGTCACCTTCATTTCCGATCCAGCTCGATTCAATCCGGCGAGAGCCTCCTGCCAGTAAGGAATCCTGGTATTCGAGGTCACCAGAATGTACGTTTCTTTCGGGTCGTGCGGAAGCGGAGCGCAGCCCGTGAGGGTAAGGAAAACGAGAATTGCACTAACAACGGAAACTCGACGCGTCATGGGAGCAATATATA
This sequence comes from Bryobacteraceae bacterium, assembly GCA_045807925.1. Taxonomy (GTDB): domain Bacteria; phylum Acidobacteriota; class Terriglobia; order Bryobacterales; family Bryobacteraceae; genus Bog-105. Next base: position 25,982 of record JBJMGK010000180.1, read on the forward strand.
CCCTTAGCAGGGGTCCGTGGGATGCCCCACGCCCATCCATGATTCTGATACCGACCCGTTGAAAGATTGCCTATGCTGTTTTTTCGGAACCCAGCGACACAGCGACATCTGGACCATTCGAAGTCGCCAGAATCTGGCGCAGAATCCGGATTGCACCTTCCTTGCCCCGTTTGCCGATCTCGGTGTACGGCCCCACGCAGCTGGGACATCCCGCGTCACAGGCACAGCCTGTGGCCAGATCCAGTGCGGCAGCCATGAGTTCTTCGCTGCGCCGAAATAAGGGATCGCTCTGACCGATGCCGCCCGGGTAATTGTCGTAGAGAACAACCTCCGGTTCAAATGCTTCCTTCTTTTCGGCCGAGTCATCCAGAACAGCGACGGCCAGGTCTCGCGGATCGCTCAGCAAGAGTACTGTCCCGGCGGTCTGCAAGGCATTGCCCAGCGCTCGCAAGGCATCCTGAAGCTCGGCGGTTGAGAAGCCTTTGAAGTCGCTGAAGAAACTGCACGAGAAATGCAGCCAAAATGCCGTTGTATGCATTTCCTGTTCGGGAAGCGATAGAAGACCAGAGCCGATGTTCTCCAGCGTGTAGAACTTGATCTTCTTGAAGCCGACAACTTGCCGCTTCACTCTGACCTCGCCATGAACTGCCTGTGCGGCGCTGTGATTCGTGAAAACGCCCGACCCAAACTGAGCGAGTTCACTGACCTGGGTATACACAATCGCGTCGGTGAAGTAGTCCGAATCCACCCGCCGTACGAAAGCCTTACGGCCATCGAAATCCAGGCGCTCCACCTGGAATTGCCGGGCATCGTGCAGGTAGATCGCTTTCTCGTGCAGTGTCGTCAGTGCCGATGGGAAATCGACCTCCCCGATAATGCGGTGATCATCTGTGACGTCCACCACGAGAAAGTTGTCGCTTGTCACCGCGCGCAGGCTTACCGTATCTGCCGGATAGCTATCGCTTACCCAGTGCCAGCAATCGCCGGAATGATGAATAAGCTGCAGGTCCTCGGCAAGAAACCGGCAGGTTTCCTTCAAGTCGTGGTTCCCAAATCGCTCGCCATCTTTCAGCGGCAGCTCAAACACTGCACACTTGAGATGATTTAAAAAGATGTCCAGGTTGTCCGGGTTGATGTGAGCTTCTTCCGGCGAGCGGACGAAGAAATAATCGGGGTGCTCGACGATGTATTGATCGAGAGGCGCGCTCGAGGCGACCAGTACTGCAAGTGACGAGGTCTGTCGGCGTCCCGCGCGGCCCGCACGCTGCCAGCTCGAAGCGATGCTGCCCGGATATCCGGCGAGAACTACTGTATCGAGAGAACCGATATCGACGCCAAGTTCCAGGGCGTTGGTCGTCACAACGGCGCGAATCTCGCCGCTTCGTAGAGCACCTTCGATCTGACGTCGCTCCTTTGGAAGATAACCGCCTCGATAACCCCGGACACTCTCGTGAGAGAAGGGCAGCTGTGAACAGGCGTCCTTGAGGTAGGTCGTCAAGATCTCGGTGGCGAGACGATTATTTGTGAAGACCAGCGTTTGTTGGTTCTGCCGGATCAATTCCGTTGCAATTCGGCGAGTTTCGCTCAGGTAGCTGCGGCGGATGCCGAGCTGGCGGTTCACAACAGGCGGGTTGTAGAACACGAAATATCGGTCGCCCGACGGCGCGCCGCTCTCGCCGACAAGTTCGAAGGGCTCTTCGGTAATCGATTCGGCCAGGTGTTTCGGATTGGCAATCGTGGCGGAGCAGCAGATGAACTGTGGCTTCGAACCGTAAAACTCACAAATCCGCTTCAGGCGACGGATCACGTTCGCCAAATGACTCCCGTAAACGCCGCGATAAAAGTGAAGCTCGTCGATGACGAAATACTTCAGATTCTCGAACAGCTTCACCCATTTCGTGTGGTGCGGGAGGATCCCGGTGTGCAGCATGTCCGGATTGGTCAGGACGATGTTCGAACGCTCGCGTATCGTGCGGCGTGCATCAGAAGGCGTATCGCCGTCGTACGTGTGGCAGGAAAGTTGGCCCCCAACTGCTTCGTTCAGCCGCTGCAGTTCCAGGCGCTGATCTTCAGCGAGAGCTTTTGTGGGGAAAAGAAAAACAGCGCGCGCGGACGGGTCCGCGAGCACTGTATGGACGACAGGGAGGTTGTAGCAGAGCGTCTTGCCGCTGGCCGTCGGCGTGACGACAACCGCGTTCTTGCCTTCGAGCGCATGTTGTACGGCGGCGGCTTGATGAGTGTACAGCTGCTCGATGCCCCGTTCCGCTAAAGCAATTGCGAGCCGAGGGTCCAGTCCTTCCGGAAACTTGCCGTATTGTGGCTCCCGCGCGGGGATGCGGTGGACGGCTCTCACTGGCGATTCATTTTTCTCGAGCGCGTTCGAGAACTTTTCAACCAGAATCTGTAGTGCGCTCGCTGCTCCATCTCGCGTTTCGAGCGCTAAAGTCGCGGGAAGGTCCGTTCGGGGTCTGGCCACGGAGGAGGACGAGGGCGCTTCTTCGAAGCCAAGCGAAAGATTCACTGTTCTCCTTTTGTTCTACCGTAGCCGAGATCCGTCGCAAGAACAAGAGGAGTGAAGAATGTTTTCCTTAGCCCGCGATCGCACCTGCGAGCTTCTCTACGGTCTGAAAGGTATCGGAGTCGGCGGCCGACTTGTCCGTGCGATACCGCTTCACTCGGGCAAAACGCAAGGCGAGGCCACTTTTGTATCGCGGGCTGACTTGGATTTCGTTGAAGGCAATCTCCACAACGATCTTCGGTTCGACATACACGGTATATCTGTCTCGAGCGATCTCGAGTTTCAGGAGTTCTGCCGTTTGCCAGCGAAGCATTTCGTCCGTGAGGCCTTTGAACGTTTTGCCCAGCATGGCAAATCCGCCTTTCTCTACGTCGCGAGCACCGAGATGTAAGTTGCTCAAAAAGCCTTGCCGCCGTCCATTGCCCCACTCTGCGGCAACAATCACCAGGTCCAAAGTATTAGCTCGTTTGATCTTGAGCCAGCTTTGCCCGCGCGCGCCGGCAGCGTAAGCCGAGTCTCTTGCCTTCGCCATAATGCCTTCGTGACCGTGCTCAACCGCCTGGTGAAGAAAGTCTTCGGCCGCTTCCTCGTTCCCGGTTACCAGGTGAGGAACGACCGCTTCCTCGGGAGAGAGGCGTTCGAGTTCTGCGAAACGCGCCGCTTGCGCCTGATCGAGTAATGGTGCGCCATTCAGATACAGCAGGTCAAACCAGAACGGTGTCATGGGGAGATCCGCCCGCATCCGCTCCACGTCCAGCTTCCGTCCGAACCTGCGCATCGTAACCTGAAACGGCTGAGGGCGTCCGGATGAATCGAGACTCAACACCTCACCGTCGAGGATCAGATCGCGAGCCGGCAAGGCTCGGACTGCTTCCACCACTTCGGGGATGGCCCCACCGACATCGTTTAGCTGACGCGAGTAGATGGCCACCTGATCGCCGGATTTGTGCACCTGGATTCGTGCGCCGTCGAATTTGTATTCGAGTGCCGGTTCGCCGAGATCGCCAAGTGCCTCGGTGACATCTTCCGCGCTCCCTGCAAGCATCGGTTGAACAGGCCGAAACAACTGAAGATCAAATTGTGCAAGCCCGCTTTCGCCGTGTTCGAACACAGCTTCTGCAATCGCGGGAAGGCTCCCGGCCATCATGGCTGCACGGCGAACCCGGTCGGGAGGGATACCGGACGCCTTCGCGATCGCATCGAGCATGATGCCCTCCAAGGCACCCTGTCGCAGTTCCCCGATCATGAGGCGCTTGAGAAAGTCCGCCTCTTCCGGAGTGGCGCGGGAGAACGTGTCGACCAGAAGCTCTCGCCGCCGACTCTCGGATCCAGGCCCCGATATCTTCGTCAACTCATCTAGCCGGCGATCCACTTCAAGAATCGTTAAGCTGGCATTCTCAGCGTGTGCGCCATCTGCACTGCTCACCGTTGCATAGCCGACGCCTAGCTTTCCCTGGCGCGTCAGCCCCGAAAGGAAGGCTACCGCGATTTCCGCTTCTTCGGGTGCCAGTTGCTTGAGCAGTGAAGCGATCAGTTCTGTTTTTTGCAACCGCTTCGTGGTTTCCCGGACGCGACGCGAAGTCTCAACCAGGTTGGCGAGTAACATGACACACCTGTTATCGAAGGGCTGGACACAATTTGTCAAGGCGCGTTCCGATGGCACCGTGCTCTGTTTGGGCGGAGATCATGCGGATAGGTGCGAGGCTCGTCTCCGGATCGGAACAAGTGGCCGCCCGGGGTGTTTCACGAGCGCGCTTATGGAGAACGGATGACCACTCGGACGGTATATCGTGTTCCCGCCGGGCACTATTTCATACTGAATGACAATCGCAACGACCTATGGGACAGCTGTCTATTCGGTCCCATTTCGCGCGACCAGTTGTTCGCGAAGCTTCTACTCGCCTGGAAACCGAAGGAAGCTCTTTTGGGCTGGCCGAATTACCTCTGGCACGAGGCGCGGTAAGCGGCACTTTTTCCATACGATCATCATCTCGGCGCCAACGCAGATACCTGAGTTGCGTTCTGAATGAAAAACGTTTCGTGGCCGCGCGCCGCAACGCGTTCCACACTTTGGATCTTGCCTTCCGCGACGAATATCGCCTCGTCGAAGTTGTTAACGCTCGGGCACACATGCCGGGGAAGAAGATAGAGTTGACTGCCGATTGCGGGACATGCGCCCGTAGAACCACACTCAATCGGCAGGTGTTCCTCACTCGGTTTGAGAGGTGTGAGGTTGTCGTAACCGAGAACCTTACAGGTTGGCACTCCAGCATCGGCCGAGACGCTCTTGTGGCCTGCATCGCACGTGATGGTGGTAGCAGTTGGATGGCTTACCACGGTAGAAAGCACCAACGCCGCGGGCGCATACCCTAACCCCGGCAACTGCTCGAGACTGGTCATGTCGTTATAGACCATGGTTCCCGGCGAGATCCGATGGACAAACGAGCCGTGGCGGAAACCCGGAAAAGAGAGTGCATAAGGGGCCGCTGGAGTTCCGGAGGTGATGATCTCTTGTACTGTAAGACCCGCGTTCGAAACGCGGTCGGCGAGTTCGAGAAGCCACCGGTACCCTTCTTGAGCTTTGGCCTCGCGTTCTGCCGCAGAAACTCCGGACATGTGGCCGTCGTAAAAGTGGAGTCCGCGAAACTGCGGGCCGGCCACCTTTGCGAGTTCGATGATCGCGTCCGTCCTGTCCTGACTCATGCCCGTCCGGTTCATGCCTGAATTGATATCGAGAAAGATGCCGATCTCTTCACCTTTCCAGGTGGTTAGCTGTTCGGCCGTTTCCACCAGGACAGAGACTCGCGTCTGCGGATAGCTGTTTGCAATTTGAACTGTGCGTCGCGCGTTCGCCCCTGTGACAGAAAAAGCGAGCAAAACATCGGACGCGCCCTCCTGGCACGCAACGAGCAGCTCGAGTGTCGTCGAGCATTTCACGTTGCGCACGCCTGTCGCGACCAGCATCCGGATAGTCGCGGGGATTTTTGCGGTTTTCAGGTGAGGCCGCCAGCGATTAGGGTCACCACCGGCTAGCTTGAGCGTCGCCCTGATGTTGCTCTCCACAACAGCCGGATAGATCAACAATGCCGGCGTGATGATTTGTTCGATTTCGGGGGGATCGATCCGATAACTCTCAGGAAGCGGTGGCACGTCGTACATTTTCCCAGAACGCGAGTCAAATCCCTCCAATCTGAGTGAACGAGAACGGAGCCGTCCTTAGTCCAGAGTACGAAGGGATAACAATCGTACATGACGGATTTGGAAGTTTACGGTGGTGCTGCCGTTCTTGGTGCAGTGTCGGGGATGCGTAGCATGGCCGCGCCTGCAATCGTCAGCAGGCTCGCCCATACGGGACTGCTCCCATTGCAGGATTCCCAGATAAAGTTTCTGGGTCACAAGAACTCGGCGAAAACGATGGCATTAATGGCGGCTGGGGAGATGATCGCGGACAAGCTGTCATTTATTCCCAAGCGCACTGCCGTATTTCCCCTGATGGCAAGAGCGGCTTCGGGCGCACTGAGCGGTATCGCTTTCACGAAAGCAAGAAAACGTTCTGCGGTAGCGGGCGCTCTCATCGGTTCCCTCGCGGCCGTAGGCGCGACCTATGGAGCGTACAAGCTCCGCAAGACTGCCGCGGAGGGACTGCATCTTCCCGACTCGATTCTCGCGATCGCTGAAGATGCATTGGTTGCGGCTTGCGGGTTCGCCCTGTTGAAGGCACTGAAGGCGGCAGAAGCAGCCGTCTAGCTCGACTGTTGCATCCTTTATCCATGGCGATGCTCGGTGGCTTGCTCGGATTGCTTCTGCTGGCAGCGGTGGCGAGCGATGCCTTCGAAGTCATGTTGCTCCCGCGACGGGTGAGGCGTCAGCTTCGGCCGGTTCGCATCTTTTTTCGGAGCTCCTGGGCAATTTGGTCGTTCCTCGCCAATCGGATGCGACGAGGCCGCGGGCGTGATGCATTTCTCAGTTTTTATGGGCCACTCTCAATGGTTTTGCTGCTGTCTCTGTGGGCGTGCGGGCTGGTGCTTAGCTTTGCTCTCCTGCATTGGGCCGTTCGTCGGGGTGGCTCCGGCACATTTTGGACTGCGCTTTACCTGAGCGGGTCCACGTTCTTTACACTCGGATACGGCGACATTGTCCCGAATAATAGTTGGGACAAAACACTCGCGATTATTGAATCGGGCGCCGGTTTGGGCTACATCGCCGCAACAATCGGATACCTCCCGGTTCTGTATCAGCTATTTTCGAGACGAGAGACGCGAGTCATCCAGTTGGATCCGCGCGCCGGGTCGCCGCCCGCCGCCGCCACTCTGCTATGCCGGCATAGCGAGGCCGAAGCGGTTTCGGAGCTTCATTCCCTCCTCAAAGATTGGGAAGAATGGAGCGCCGAGCTCGTCGAAAGCCATCTCTCGTATCCAATGCTCAGTTATTACCGCTCCCAGCACGACAACCAGAGCTGGCTCTCTGGTCTGGCGTGCATTCTCGATGGTTGCGCCATCTTGCTTACGGGCGTAAAGGGCGTCAAAACGTTTCAACCGAGGATGACGTTTGCGGTCGGGCGTCTGGCCGCCGTTGAACTCTGCCGTGTGTTTCACTTGCGGCCGAAGGCCCCGGCCTCAGACCGCCTGCCCACCGAACAATTTGAACTACTCAGTCAGGATCTCTCCGACTCCGGGCTGCTCTTCAGCGATGTCGAAGGTGCAGAAGAGCGTCTGGCGGCCTTGCGAGCAACGTATGAGCCGTTTCTCGCCGCGCTCTCCAACCACCTGCTGTTGCGGCTCGCGCCTTGGCGAAGCGAAGTCGAGAGCGATAACTGGCATCAAAGCCGGGGCGGCACAAAGGCCCGTGAATTAATAGAGGCCGCCCCGGTCCAGCCGGACTAGCTACTCCGTTTTCCGCTTTCGAGGCCGTCGCGTCGTGGTTCCGGCTGCAGCGCGCTTCCGAGGCGATGCGGTCTTCTTCGGCTTCGGCGGAGGCGGATTCGGTTCGAAGATGGTCGGCTGGCCTTCCACAATCGGCTGCGGCTCGTCTTCCTCTTCTTCGACAGCCGGTTCCGGCGCACGCTCGGGCAATGCGGGCGGGTAGAACTCTGCTCCCAGATGGACAATGATGCCGCGTTCTTCATCCGGCTCCGTGCGCACGACCGTCTTGTCCTGCGCGTAATTCAGAAATTCAGAGAAGCGCTGGAAGCCAAACTTGCTCAGGTCGAATTCGGGGAATTCGGTCTGCATCCAGCCCTCCAACTCCTCTGCCGTGGCGCCCTCTTCGAGCTCCATGCGATGCGTTTCGAGCATGTCGCGAAGCTGCGGCAGTGCCTCTTCCGGCTTAGGTGCCGCCTTCTCGGGAGCGTGGCCGCCGCGCCGTTCGATGATATAGCGTCCGCCCGATCCGCTGACGTTGACGAAATCGGCCTTCTTCAGCTTTTCGACAAAGTCGGAGAAGCTGCCGGCGCCGTAGGCGCGTTCGCTGAATGCTGGATCAAGCTGCAGCATCGTGCTCTTCAGCAACCCGAGCTGCGGTTGAACGGCGCGTCTCTCCAGGACCTGCAAAGCACGCTCGACGAGCGGCATTGCCTGGGTCAGTTCCAGAGGAGCCGGCCGCTGTCCACGTTCTTTTCGGTCTCTGCGATCGCCTCGCTCGGGCCGCTCGCCACGCATGTCGCGGCGCTCTGGCATCGGGGAGGGCACAATGGTGCTGCCGTCTTCGAGCAGAGATTCATAACTGACAAACTCGTGGCAGTTCTGCTGAAGAATCGTGCTGGTGAATGCTTTCCCACCAACCACAAACACAGTTTTCCCGTATTCCTTGAGTTTGTTGACGAGCGGGATGAAGTCGCTGTCTCCGCTGACCACTGCAAATGCATTCACGTGGGCATGGGTGAACGCCATCTCGAGGGCATCCAGGGCCAGGTTGATATCTGCGCCGTTCTTGTCGCCACGCGGCGAGGGGATGCGTTGCACCATCTGCACGGCGTTCTCCGCCATTTGCCGGGTCGCGCCTTCCTGTCGTCCCCAGTTCGCGTAGGCGAACTTCGCAACGATGTCGCCCCGTTCCTTTAGCGCCCCCAGGGGCAGCGATACGTCGAAGTCACGCCGTAGGGTCGACTTCACACCGATCTCGATGTTGTCGTAGTCGACGAAGACCGCGATGTTTAATCTTTCTTGCATTCAATTCCTTATTCATTCCGCCACTCGGGCTTTGCTGCTCGAATGGTGTGGATTATCTGCCGAGCCAAGCTCAGGCTGGTTGTTGTACCGACTCGCGAATGAAGGTGACGATCTTCTCAAGGGAAGCGCCGGGCTGGAAGACCTCTGCAACCCCGATCTTCTTGAGTTCGTTCGCATCTTCGTCTGGAATGATGCCCCCGACGACCACGAGGACGTCGGTCATCTCCTTTTCGCGCAAAAGTTCCATGATGCGCGGCATGATTACGTTGTGTGCTCCTGACAGGATTGACAGCCCAATGACTTGGACGTCTTCCTGCAGGGCAGCATTGACGATCATTTCCGGCGTTTGCCGGAGACCGGTGTAGATTACTTCCATTCCAGCGTCGCGAAGAGCACGAGCGATAATCTTCGCGCCGCGGTCGTGTCCGTCGAGGCCAGGTTTGGCAACGAGTACACGAATCGGAATATTCATACCTACGATGTCCAAATTATAGAACGGCAACTAATTGGAAGGTAATTCGGAATGGTCCGTGGGCCTGCAGATCGCCCGGATGCTCCGGACTGCTGCGTTCAATCGACCGCACGAGCGACTTCATTCGCTTCCCTCAGGTCTTGGTCGAGAACGAATGAGTTCCAGCCATTCCCCTGCCGTTCCCCGAAGCATCATCACGTCCGCCTACACTCAAGAGAACCTTCATGAGCGAACAAGTTTTCAATGAGCCACGCATAGCCCTGAACCGGATCTATACGCGAGTGGGGGACGGAGGCCAAACGCGCCTGGTGGGCGGCCAAACCCGATCGAAGACGGACCTCCGTATCGAATGCTATGGGACCGTCGACGAACTGAACGCATTCGTCGGCGCTGCACGCGTAACGGCGGAAGAAGCTGCGAACCAGGCCGGGCGCCTGGGTGAACTTGCGGCCACCTTGAAACGCGTGCAGCACGAGTTGTTCAATCTCGGCTCTATCCTCGCTACCCTGCCCGAAGACGTTCATCCGAAACAGCCTCGGATCACGGAGGCCGAAGTGACGCGGCTCGAAAGCGAAATCGACCGCTGCAATGGCGAACTCGCACCACTGCGGTCCTTTGTTCTTCCCGGATCGACCCGTCTGGATGCCGATCTTCACATCTGCCGTACCGTGTGTCGTCGTGCCGAGAGGGCGCTGGTCGGACTTAGCTTGGCCGAATCTGTTCCACCCGAAGCGATCCACTACCTCAATCGTCTGAGCGACGCGTTCTTCGTTTGGAGCCGCTGGGCAAACCTGGTCCTGAATACGCCCGAAACATTGTGGGAGCCGAACCAGGCAGCCACAGCGACCCGGGCGGCGGAATGATCAAGAACGCTGAACAGTCCGTTTCCACGGGCGATACCTGGAGTGCTCTGATTGCCGGTTTTCTCGGCTGGACCCTCGACGCTTTCGATTTCTTTCTGGTCGTGTACTGCCTGACGGCGATCGGTAGAGAATTCCACCGCTCGGACAGCGCGGTCTCTGTGTCCCTACTTTTGACGTTGGCCTTTCGTCCAGTGGGAGCTTTCATTTTCGGATTAATGGCGGACCGCTACGGCCGCCGGTTGCCTTTGATGATTGATCTGGTGTTCTATTCCGCAGTCGAAGTGGCCACGGGCTTTGCACCTAACTTCACCGTGTTTCTGGTCCTGCGGGCTCTGTTCGGCATCGGAATGGGTGGGGAGTGGGGTGTCGGCGCTTCGCTTGCCATGGAAAAGGTTCCGGCTAAATGGCGTGGTCTGCTCTCGGGCTTCCTCCAGCAGGGTTACGCCTTGGGCAACATTCTCGCCGCAGGCTGTTTCTTTTTCCTGTTCGAAGAATGGGGCTGGCGGCCCTTGTTCTTTCTGGGCGGCCTGCCTGCCCTGCTTGCGTTGTTTGTGCGGTTGGGCGTGAAGGAGTCGCAAGTCTGGGAGAAGTCGAAGGCGGAAAGCTGGAGCGCCATCGGATCGAGCTTCTCTCAACATTGGGGACTCTTTCTGTACCTGGTGGTTCTGATGACCGGCATGAATCTCGCCTCGCACGGAACGCAAGACTTATACCCCACCTTTCTCGAGCGGCATTGGCACTTTGGTGTGAAAGAACGCGCTGCCATTACGGCTATCTCGATGGTCGGCGCCATCATCGGAGGACTCGTCGTCGGATGGCTCTCCGACAGGATCGGACGGAAGCGCGCCCTCATTCTCTCCCTTCTTGCGGCCGTCGCCGTTGCACCCATGTGGGCTTACGCTTCACAGATCGCTGTCCTCGTGACTGGCGCGATCTTGATTCAATTTTTCGTGCAAGGAGCCTGGGGCGTAATTCCGGCGCATTTGAGCGAACTCTCGCCTAACTCGATCCGGGGAATCCTTCCCGGCTTCTCGTACCAATGTGGAGCGGTATTGTCGGGAGCGGCGCCTTCCATTGAGGCGGTTCTCGCTAAGCGCATTGGTTATTCCGCCGCGATGGCCTCAACCGCCATGGTGGTCTTTCTCCTCGCAGCTGGTGCCGTTGCGCTTGGCCGTGAGAAGAGGGGTGTGGCGTTTGAGTGACGATCCTCATCAGATGTTGATGCCGAGCTTCCACAGCGAGAACGCGACCGCCTGGCGGAAGTAAAGCCATTCCTGCTGAGCCGCCTTGGCCTTCCGAGCGGCGGGCCGGGGTGACCCGAATACGCGAATGTTCCGGCTCTCAAGGAAGGATTTAATGCGGTAGATATGATAACCATCGCTGACGACAATGCACGAATGGAGATCCATGCGCAGCATGATCTCGGCTGCGGCCTCCAGGCTTTGTGCGGTAGTGGCGCCTTCGGGTTCGACCAGGATCGCCTCTGATGGAACCCCATGCTGGGTCAAGTAGGCACGCCCTACCTCGCCTTCGGTGTAGACGGGATCGCCACCTGCACCGCCGGTCGTGAGCAGGTAAGGGGCGAGTCCCTGGCGATACAGCATGAGGGCGTGATTCAGCCGTGCCTGCAACACGGGCGAAGGGCGGCCGCGATATTCGGCCGCGCCCAGTACGATGATGATGTCTGCGGGGCGAGCTTCTTCCACGTCCGACTGGTGCTCGATATCTCTTGCTACACGAAACAGGTAGCCTAAGATGAGGACCGCTAGCAGGCACAGCGATCCTGCAATGGCGCGCTTCATGCGTCTGTTTCCAAGGGCGTCCGGATATCTGTTTCAGATTCAGTCTACGCTGCTCGAGAAGCTTCTGTCATGCAATCTATCCGACTGACGAGTCTTCAGAACCCGTTGCTGAAAAGCATACGGCGCGCCGCTGCTCGAGGGAAACCGACAGACGAGGGATTATATATCGCGGAAGGCCCCCACCTGCTTGAGGAAGCCCTTCGTAGCGCATGGAGTGTAGAAAAGATCCTCGCGACCGAGCTCGCTTTCGAAAAGCATGAAGCACTTCTTGCGCGTACTGATGCCGAGCAAATCGAGATATCGGCGGAGGCTCTGTCCGCCATCGCAGATACAGAGACGAGCCAGGAGTTGCTGACCTTGCTGCGTCCTCGCGGCTGGTCGTGGGACGATCTGCTTGGCGGATTGGCGCTCCTCGTTGTTCTGGATGGCATTCAAGACCCCGGTAATGCCGGCGCCATCGTTCGGTCGGCCGAGGCATTTGGGGCAACGGGTGTGGTTTTTCTAAAGGGAAGCGTGCGCGTGTTTAATCCGAAATTCCTGCGTGCTAGCGCCGGTTCCATCTTCCGGATGCCCTTCCTTGAGACTGTGGAAGGCCAGTCGTTCCTCAAAGGAGCCAGGGAAGCTGGCGTCGTTTTGTGCGCGCTTTCACCCAAGGCGAAGACCGGCATTAGCCAAGCGAATCTCGTTCAGCCACTTGCTCTCGCGGTCGGCTCGGAGGGTTCGGGCCTCTCTCCCGAGATCGCTGCAGCGTCGGAACCGTTCGCGATACCGACGAGGAAAGTCGAGTCCTTGAACGCTGCCGTTTCAGTATCGATAGCGCTGTTCGAAGCCTACAAACAAAGGGGAGCGCATGAGCCTGTTTGATTTCGCACCGCTTCCGTCCGAGGCTCGAGCGGATAACAAACGGCCCCTTGCCGATCGGATGCGCCCACAAACGCTGGACGAATACATCGGCCAGGAGCATATCCTTGGCCCGGGCAAACCGCTTCGCGCGCAAATTGAGAGCAAGCGTCTGTCGTCGCTGATTTTGTGGGGGCCGCCCGGCTCAGGAAAAACAACACTGGCCTCATTGATCGCGAAGGCCAGCGAATCGGAGTTCATTTCGTTCAGCGCAGTGCTGAGCGGCATCAAGGAGATCAAAGCCGTGATGGCGGACGCTGAAAAAGCCAGGCAGATCGGCCAGCGTCCGGTGTTGTTTGTGGACGAGATCCACCGCTTCAACAAAGCTCAGCAGGATGCGTTTCTGCCATACGTAGAGCGCGGCGACGTGGTTCTGATTGGTGCCACGACCGAGAATCCTTCGTTCGAGGTTGTGTCCGCGCTGCTCTCGCGCACAAAGGTCTACTCGCTTCATGCGCTCTCGACGGAGGAGATCGTGACCCTGCTGACTCGCGCGCTAAGTACCGAGGGCCGAGGCCTGGGACATCTTCACCTCCAGATCTCGGACGATTTGCTGGAACAGATTGCGGGCTCCTCGAGCGGTGATGCGCGCTCTGCTCTGAACACGCTCGAACTGGCGGCGGCCATGGCGCAACGGAGCGAGATCAACGCCCAGGCTGTGGTCGACGCACTGCAGCGAAAGGTGCTGCTCTATGACAAATCGGGCGAGGAGCATTATAATCTGATCTCCGCCCTTCATAAATCAGTGCGTTCGAGCGATCCGGATGCGGCTCTTTATTGGCTTGCACGCATGATGAAGGCAGGAGAAGATCGGTTGTACCTGGCGCGGCGGCTGGTTCGAATGGCTATCGAAGATATCGGGTTGGCTGATCCCAGAGCTGTGGAGCAGGCGATCGCGTGTATGAATACAGTGAACTTCCTAGGAATACCGGAGGGAGATCAAGCTCTGGCCCAGATCACTATCTATTTAGCGTTGGCCCCGAAGTCCGACGCGGCATACCAGGCGTTGAACCGTGTGAACTCGACGGTCGAGAGCACTCCTGCATTGCCGGTTCCGCTGCAGCTGCGGAACGCTCCAACGCGGCTGATGAAAGAGATGGGATACGCCCAAGGCTATAAGCATGCGCACCGGAGCGAAAATGCCCTGACGGACATGCAATGCCTGCCTGACGCTCTGGCAGATCTGACCTTCTATACCCCAAGTGATAGGGGCTTCGAGGCGAAATTAGCCGAAAGATTGGAATGGATCAAAAAAAATCGCGAGGGAACGGAAGCTCCAACCGATTAAGTATATGTACAGCTTGTGTAAGCTTAAAGATCGGAGTTCTTTGAATTGTGTCCGAAAATATTTTACTCTTAGGTCGGCAAATGGACACCGCTGAGATGGCCATCAACGAGCGGCGCAGATCGAGCCGCTTCCCTATCGAACGTGAAGTTCGCTACAAAACATTAAACCAGCGCACTGAAATTCTTTCTGGCAGCGGCAAGACTCTTAACATCAGCAGTTCTGGCGTCCTATTTACATCGGATCATGATCTGCCGATCGGCACTCGCCTCGAAGTCTCAATTAGTTGGCCAGCCCAACTGAATGAGAAGTGCCTTCTGAACCTTGTCGCTCGCGGGCGTATCACTCGTCACCACCAGGGTCAGCTTGCCTTGCAGATCCAGCAGTACGAGTTCCGGACCCAGAGCCGCCCGGCGATCGTCCCGCCTCGCTAACGCGTCAGTGCCCTCGGTCGGCAGCGCAACCCAACTGCCCGCTTCGATACCATGACAGTGTTGTGCGCCGACGCTTTGCCTTCGCAGCAGCAGTCCTCAGCTTTGTTGTTCTGCTTGCCCTTCTGATCTGGCAGGGCTCGTTCCGCATCTCATATTCTCCATCGAACTCCAGCGAGACTACGGTTCTCTGGTCCGTCTCGATTCTGATCTTCCTCCTTACCGTTCTGCTGGCCTTTCTGCTTTTCCGTGCAGGCGTGAAGGTGTACATCGATCGGCACCGGAACAAGGAAGGCTCGCGGATTCGTTCCAAGCTGCTGTTCGGCGCCCTCGTGCTGACGCTTGCGCCTGCGCTCTTCTACGTGCTGTTCAGTGTCTATGTTCTGAACCGGCACCTGGATTACTGGTTCAGCAAGCCTGCCGAAAACGCGCTGCGCAAGTTGGATACGCTTTACGCGAAAGAAGCCCAGGAAAGGGTCGAGGCGGAAACCGATTGGATCAGCCTTCTTCCGCAGACGCAAAGGGCAGCGGTGGGCGGATCAGTCGACGCCGCTTTCTTTCGAACATTATGTGAACAGCACGGCATACGGCAGTTGATTCTCACGCCTGAAAACTCCGTCCCCATCCTGCTATATCAGTCCTTCACGAAAAGAGCGGTAACACTTCTGCACGCGCAAGCGAACGTAATGGATGGCGCCAATCAGCTCGGAGTCTTGTCCGTCGCCGCAGCCATGAGCGGTGATCCGTCCGTCGGTGAGGAGGTATCCGCGCAACAGGACACCATTCAGAAGTTCGTCGGTGACCAGAAGAACCGCCAGCATTTTTATCAGGACACTTACTTCCGCTTGATTTGCCTGATCACACTGTTCGTCCTCTTCTTTGCTTCCTGGTCGGCGCAGATTCTGTCCCGGCAGATCGCTGTCCCGATCTCTGCACTGCTCGGCGCCGCTCATGAGATCAGCCGAGGCAATCTTTCGTATCGGGTGCGAGTGAATGCCATCGACGAACTCGCCACTCTGGTACGCGCGTTTAACGAAATGACCAATAAGCTCGAAGGCAATGCCCGCGAGTTGGAGGCCCGGCGGAAATTCACGGAAGCGATTCTCGAGAGCATTCCCACCGGTGTTATTTCGGTCACGTCAGACGAACGTATCGAACGCGTGAATCGCGCGCTTGCCGGCATCTTCCCGGCCGAGACGACGGCGAATGCGAAGCTGCTGGAACATCTCTTCTCCGGAGAGGATCTCGCGGAAATCCGGTATCTCTTGAAGCGGGCTCGCCGCACCGGTGCAGCGGCATCGCAGCTCGATATACAGCGGCCGAATGCCGTGTTGCACCTGGCAGTCACGGTTGCCTCGCTCGAAGAGCAGCGCGGGTTTGTTCTCGTGCTCGAGGATACAAGCGACCTTTTGCGGGCGCAGAAGTCGGCGGCTTGGCAGGAAGTGGCGCGGCGCATTGCTCACGAGATTAAGAACCCGCTCACTCCGATCCTGCTTTCGGCTGACCGGATCGCGCGCCAAGCGTCGAAAATTGCTCTTGATCCGCACGTTCGGGCCATCATTCAGGAATGCACGAACACGATCCAGCAAGAGGTGAACACGGTCAAATCGCTGGCTGACGAGTTTTCGCAATTCTCGCGCTTCCCGCGGGCTCAGTTGGTGCCGGTCGACCTGAACGAAATCGTGGAAAGCGCTCTTTCGGTATTCTCGGGGCGTCTGGAGAACATCACTGTTTCGGTCGATCTCGCACGAGGCATCCCAAACGTCGTCGCCGATCGAGAGCAGATGAAGCGGGTCATTGTGAATCTGATCGACAATGCAGCCGAAGCGATGATCGATTCGCCCGTTCGGCGGCTGTTTATAAGAACCTCGCAAGCCGGGCCGGACACAGTGGAGGTGGCAGTGATCGACACCGGTATCGGCATCTCAGCCGCAGACAAGGAGAAGCTGTTCCTGCCTTACTTCTCCACGAAGGGGCGCGGAACTGGTCTCGGCCTAGCCATCGTCAGTCACATCATCAAAGAACATAAGGGGCGCGTACGAGTCGAGGACAATGTTCCTACCGGCGTTCGATTCATCGTCGAGCTAAGTACGGGCCCGATGCCGGACGGCCTGACCCGGGAGGAAAGCGGCGTGGTTTCGGCGACGTGATGGCCGCCTCCTGTCCGCGGAGTTACAGTTAATTGCGTTTCATGCCAGCACACGGACCTAAAATTCTCGTCGTCGACGATGAGGCAAGCATTCGCCAATCGCTCCGCGGTGCACTCACGGACGAGAACTATGAGTGCACCGCGGTCAGCACAGGAGAGGCTTGCCTGGAAGAGCTCGCACGTGAATCTTACGAAGCGGTGCTCCTGGATATCTGGATGCCTGGTATTGACGGACTTGAGACGTTATCGCGAATCCAGGACTTGCCTCCGGATACACGTCCAGCAGTGGTCATGATTTCGGGACACGGCAACATAGAAACGGCAGTCAAAGCGACCAAGCTGGGAGCATTTGATTTCGTCGAAAAGCCTCTCACGATCGACAGAGTCAGCCTGGTTCTCAAGAATGCTGTCAAACAACGGCGCACTGACCTCGAGCTGCAGCGGCTCCGGGAAGATACTGGCGCACCCGAGATCATCGGGGACAGCATTCCCATGAAGGCTTTGCGCCAGCAGCTGAAGCTGATGGCGGATACGAATGGGCGCGTCCTGATTTTCGGAGAGAGCGGAACGGGCAAGGAGCTGGTCGCCCGGGCAATCCATCGGGCGAGTTCGCGAGTGAAGGGCCCGTTTGTTGAGGTGAACTGCGCGGCGCTGCCGGAGGATCTCATTGAAAGCGAGCTGTTCGGCCAGCGTCGAACCAACGCGGACGGAACAGTAGATCAAAAGATCGGAAAGCTGCAGAAAGCCCACGGTGGCACGTTTTTCCTGGATGAAGTAGGAGATATGAGCCTGCGTACTCAGGCCAAGGTTCTGCGTGCTCTTGATGAGCACCGGTTTGAGCCGGTCGGTGGTTCGCAAGTGGTTCAAGTCGACGCCCGAGTGATTGCCGCCACGAATAAAAATCTCGAGAAAGAGATTGAACGCGGAAACTTTCGCGAAGATCTCTTCTATCGCTTGAACGTGATTCCCTTCACCGTGCCTCCTCTTCGTGAACGAGCCGAGGACATCCCGACGCTGTCGGTACATTTCCTGCGAGAGTTCACAAAAGCGTATGGCCGGAAACCTAAAGAGTTAAGCGAAGAAGCTACGGCCGACTTGATGGCGTATTCCTGGCCCGGTAACGTACGCGAGCTGCGGAACCTGATGGAGCGGATCGTGATCTTGTACCCGCAGGGCAGGATCGAGAGGAGACATCTTCCGCTGGGTAACGCGCGCAAGATGCCGACCACTAAGTCTGACGGATTTGCCAGCCTGCAAGAGGTGAAAGAGGCAGCCGAAAGGGACTACATTCTTCGCAAGCTTGAGGAAACGGGCGGGAACGTAACGCGGGCTTCGGAATTGCTTGGCCTCGAGCGGAGTAATCTCCACCGGAAAATGAGAGCTCTCGGGATTGCGCCGAAAGAGTGAATCGAACGGATAAAGCGCCCGCCTTCCTCGTTCCGGCATCGTAAAGCAGGATGTCGGTGGAACCGGAGCGGATTCGAAAACTCAATGAGGCTGTCGAACGACCCGACCGCCGATATGTTCTCTATTGGGCGCAAGCCAATCGTCGTGTGGACGCAAACCACGGCTTGGTGTACGCCGTAGAGATCGCGAACAGGCTCGAGCTCCCGGTGCTCTGGTACGAGGGCGTCACGTGCGTTTACCCGTACGCGAATGACCGAGTTCATACGTTCCTGCTGCAGGGGGTTCCCGAAACGGCAAGACGGTTAAAGAAAGCCGGAATCGGCTACGCTTTCCACCTGCGGAAGGCGCGAGATTCAAAACCGAGCTATCTCCCGGATCTCGCGAAAGAAGCGGCCGCAGTTGTGACGGACGATTACCCGATTCTCATCATTCGGGAGCACAATGCGCAGATGCCCGCCAAGGTTGACGTGCCATATTATGCCGTTGATTCGAGCTGCATTGTCCCGATGTCAACATTCGAGAAGCGCGAGTTTGCGGCTTACACGATACGTCCGAAGATCCATCGCCTGCTTCCCAGGTTCCTGCAACCGCCCGACCCGTTGCGAGTAAAGGTTCGCTATCGAGGGCCGACGCCTGATTTTCATATCGAGGTAACGGAAGCCAACATACCGGAACTCGTTCGGTCATCGGAGATCGATCATTCCGTCGCGCCCTCAGTGTCCTTTGACGGCGGGCGGCTGGAAGCTGAAAAGCTCCTCCGCTATTTCCTCGAGAATAATCTCAAACGCTTCGACCGGGACCGGAACCAACCTGCTGAGCACGCAACCTCTCACCTGAGTCCCTACCTGCATTTCGGCCAGATGTCCTCGCTGGAGGTGGCTCTGGCTGTGAAAGAGCATGCGGGTAAACACCACCTGATGGCGGACGGGTATCTTGAGGAGTTGATTGTTCGGCGTGAGTTGAGCTTCAACTATGTCAGGCACGTTGATCGTCCGGACCGGCTTGAGAATCTTCCCGAGTGGGCTCAGCAAACGATGAACATGCACGCGCAAGACAAGCGCGACCCGCTCTATTCGGCTATGCAGATGGAAGCGGCTGAAACATACGACGATCTCTGGAACGCCACGCAGAAAGAAATGCTCCTTCGCGGGAAAATCCACGGTTATTACCGCATGTATTGGGGCAAGAAGATACTGGAGTGGTCCAAGACCTACCAGGAGGCCGTCAACTTCATGATCGACAGCCATGGCAAGTACGCTCTCGACGGACGTGATCCCAATACTTACACGAACGTGCTTTGGTGCTTCGGACTGCACGACCGCGCTTGGGGCGAGCGGCCAATTTTTGGCAAGATCCGTTATATGTCGCGTGCGAGCACGAAGCGCAAGACCAACAGCAAGGCTTACATCGACGAGATAGCGGAACTCGAACGGACCGGCAAAGATCCGGCGAGGATCGCTTAGGCGAGATCCCGATATGAATTGCCTTTTAACGGGTGCAACGGGGTTTGTCGGCAAACGCCTTGTTGACGCGCTCCTCGCCTCCGGCCATTCGGTGAACTACTTGGCGCGCCTGCGGAGTTCGGCGCTCGACAGCCGTGCTGCCTTTCATCATTGGGACCGCATCTCTGAACCGCGACTGGAAAGCGTCCCAAGACTGGATGTTGTCTTTCATCTCGCTGGAGAGCCTGTTGCTCAGCGCTGGACGGCGGACGTGAAGCAGCGCATCATGGAAAGCCGCGTCGATGGTACGCGCAAGCTTGTGGCGGCGATCCGCAAGCTGAAGCACAAGCCGTCAGTCCTCGTATCGACTTCGGCCGTTGGGTTCTACGGTGACCGCGGGAACGAAATCCTCACCGAGCAAAGCGCACCTGGCGAAGGGTTCCTCGCGGAGGTTTCAAAACGATGGGAGCACGAGGCCTTACGGGCTCGGGAATTCGGTTTGCGTGTGGTGCTCCTCCGTGTTGCAACGGTACTCGGGAAGAATGGCGGCGCACTGAAGCCTATGCTAGTGCCGTTCAAGTTGGGATTGGGAGGGACGTTCGGCGACGGAAAACAGTGGATGCCCTGGATTCATCTGGACGATCTCGTGTCGTTGTACACCTTCGCGGCACAGAACACTTCGGTCGAAGGTCCGCTGAACGCTTCCGCTCCGGAGATCGTCACCAACGGGCAATTCACAAAGGCTCTTGGTGGAGTGTTAGGCCGGCCCACTCTCATCCCCGTTCCGCATTTCGCCCTGCGTGCCGTGCTCGGCGAACTCGCGGGGTTCGTTCTGAGCAGTCAAAGGGTAGTGCCGGAAGCAACGGAGCGGGCTGGATTTACGTTCCAGTATGGGCGCCTGGAACGCGCCTTGAAGGCAATCCTGACGTAAGCCCCTCTGCACCACTACAAACGGCGTCACATCGTCGCTCCGACAACGCTACGTTTCGGGCATACGAGATAGTGTTCCGGGTGGTCCGTAACAAGGAGCTTCTAGCAAATTAGCTCAGGTCTGCTACTCAGAATCGGGTGTAGAAACGTGTGTCCTTGTGCTTTTTATGGCCGTATTTCTCAACTGGGAGGGAAACCTCTCACCGACCTTCGCACCCACTGCTTGCCTCATCGCGTAATATGGCCGTGCGGCACAGTCGGCTGGCATCGACCGGTTTGTCTTCGTTTCCTTCCGCCATCCCGCCGGGTTCACGTTTCCTCTGGACCAGGCCAAGCGGCGGGTCGAAGCCGCCCTGCAGAGCATAAATTTCACCATCCTCCAGGCGATCTGGTTCACGGAAGTGTGGCTCAGTCCCACCCTCGGCTTCGATTATCAAAAGGGGACGGCCCGCCTCTATGGACTCGGCACCAACCCGATCAAGTTGGGTTTCCTTCTCCGACGTGGCTGAGATGTGTGTCTTGCTTCTGCACCATCCCGTCGCTCAGGCGACGCACCATCGAGTTCGGCGGTCCCGAGGCTCTGACTCCTCTCGAAGTGGTTGCCAGCTTTGAAACTTTGGGAGCCAAGCCGTTTCAGATCGAGCATGTGCCGGAAGCAGTACTTCGAGCGCAATTGGAAGGATCTACGGATCCGATGGCAGAAGACCTTTGCCGGGCTGATGCTCGGTTATGCGGCAGAGGACGCAATTGAGATGAAAGGGGTGGCACGCGAATTCGGGATCTCCCTCACAGCCGTGGCCGACAACGCCCGTACGGTCCTAGCTCCAGGAGCGGACACGTCACCGCACCGCTGATCGGTGATCGATCAGCAATGTTCCTGCACCCGTTCCCCTCACAACTGCCTCATGGCCTTTCTTGGGCTGCGGGGTGATGTGACACTTCTGCCTGCACGGCAAGAGCCGGCCGCGAACAACACCAAGGCGTTGATGAGTGAGATCGAGGCTGCGGTCGGTGTAGGAGGCTCGGATTGTTTTCGGGTAGCCGCCGTCTGCCGGACCGCGTGAACGGCTGCGCGATTAATCGTGATTGAGCCATCATCACCTGGCACACTTGAGATCGACGTTATCTGTTCCACTGCCGGATGGTCAGCAAACCGGGAATTGAGGACGAAAGCCACGGTTGTCTGGAATTGAGAATGGTAGGAAGCGACCCTTAGGCAGCGTTGTCCGGGCATCGATCGGGCCGTCGATGTACGAATTAGGAAGTCACAGAACGGCGGTGCCAAAACTGTTACAATAGAAACGTATATCTATGGCAATCCCGAATGTGAAGCGTTTTCGGCCGTTTTGTCCGACGTGCAACGAGAACTTCTCGGTAATGGCTGTCCTACCCAAGGATATGGACGTCGAGAGCTACCTGGCTGATGCCGTGGCGCGCCACGACCATAAGGCCTTCCAGGAAGCAAAGCAACAGACGTTTAAGGTCCGCGTCGGTCAGCAAAAGCAGAAAAAGGCCAAGTAGTAGCCCGAAACTCCCGATTCAAAGGCTCGCCCGTCCGGCTATGAAGCGGATTGGCGAGCCTTTACTATTTTCATCGCCTTCGCGGCGGCTACGGCTACATCGGGATCTTTATCCGTTGTCAGGTTCGAAAGCACCGGCAGCACCTCTTCGCTCTGGGCGTCCGTCAACACCGAACAGAGAGCCAGCTTTTGTTCTTTCGATCCATTGGGAATCATGGGAATGAGAGCAGTCCGCACCTCGGGCCTCCTGACCAGCTCCGCCAGGTAAGCTTCAGCCGCACTGGAGCGGGCTTTCAACGCCAGATTGTCGAACAGGTAAAGCAAGGGACTGTATTCGTTTGTGTCTACTTTCCCCTGCTCTGTCAACGCGAATGCGGCAGCCAGGTGAACCCGTGCATCAGCGTCCTTTTCGTTGTAAGCGCGTTCGAGGAGTGGATAATCCTCTGGTTCGCGGATCCGTCCTAACCCTTCCAGTGCCGACGCTCGCAATTCGGGATCGCGCTCTGTCACGAAATGCTGGAACGTCGCCCGATCGCCGCTGAGGCCCAACATCGCAAGCGCTTCCAATGCGGCGCGCCGGACTTTCAGATTGCCGGCACTGGACAAGGCGAGCCGGACGTCCGGCGCCGCCTCAAGGCTGCGAAGTTTTCCGATCGTCTCGAGAGCAGTGATTTTGACCCGCTCATCCAAATCTCGCGCCGGCCCGCCCAGCGCCGTGCCAACCGCCGGATCTTTAATCTTCTGCAGAGCGACCAGGCACTCCATTATCAACCCGCTGTCCTTATGCCTCAGTGCGCCGGCGAGTGCCGGAACCGCAGAACGTGCGCGAAGAATCCCTGCGGCCCGTGCAGCGTTCGTCTTAACCTCTACAATCGCGGGACCATTGATCTCGGCCGCTAAAGCATCGGGAATCTCAGGCTTTACGGAAACAGAAGGGTCGATCACCTGGTCGTTACGGTTCGCGAACAGCGCTTTTGCTTGTCGAGCTCCCCGTGTTACTGGTGCGGTAAGCCCTTTGGCCACATACCCCGGAAGATAGAAATTCACCAACCCGTTTGTGGCGCGTACCTGTACGTCAGGATTTTTGTCGTGGGTGGCTTGAACGAGCGGATCCAAGCTCGCCTCGCCGCCGATGCGTACGATACTCTTCACTGCCTCGAATCGCACCTCAGGATCCGGGTTCGATAGATAAGCCGAGAGGGCAGGAATCGCGCCGGAGTCGCGCTTTCCGAGATCACGGATGCGCGAGATCCGTTCCTTTTGTGTTAAGCCGTCGTTATTTTGCCCGGCCAGCAAAAGGCAAGTGAATGCCGCGCACGCGATGAAGCGCGAAGATAGACGCATATTGGGAAGGTAGCCGCCTTAGCGGACAACTTCAACGGAAATCTTGTGCGGAATCAAACCCGCCTCGTAACCCAGATCCAGGAGTTTTTGCGCTGCGCGGGGCACTACTTCACCGCCGTCGATCGTTGCTTGATTCACGTACATGCCGACAAACTGCTCGGCTAAGGTCGGGTCGAGATCCCTGGCAAATTGCATGGCGTAATTGAGCGCCTCTTCGCGGTGATCCAGCGAATATTGAATGCTCTCGCGGAGCAGTCTGGAACATTCGGCTTGAACTTGCGGAGAAAGGTTGCGCCGCATGGCATTAGCGCCCAGGGGCAAGGGAAGATTATAGGTCGACTTGAACCATTTACCCAGGTCGATCACGTTGTGGAGACCGCCGAAACCGTAGGTGAGCTGACCTTCATGAATGACCAGACCAGCATCGACATCGTGATCGCGAACGGCATCCAGAATCTTGTCGAACGGAATCACGACGTGCTCGAAATCGGGCTGGAACAGCTTGAGTGCCAAAAAGGCCGTAGTCATGGTGCCTGGCACCGCGATCCGCTTGCCCTTGATTTCCTCTGGCGTCAACCGGCGGGAACTGACAACGATTGGCCCGTACCCATCGCCCACGCTGGAGCCGCTGGCCATCAAGACGTACTTGTCGGCAACATACGGATAGGCATGGTACGAAATTGCCGTTATCTCGTACTTGCCTTCGGTTGCTTTCTTGTTGAGCGACTCGATGTCTTCGAGAACATGGCGAAATGCGACCAGCTTCGAGCGCACTTTCTTTGTGGCCAACCCGTAAAACATGAATGCGTCATCTGAGTCCGGACTGTGAGCACAGACGATCTCCGTTACTGCAGAAGAGCTCATAGGATTCCCGCTGAATTCGAGAAACCCTAGTGTAGCAAACGGTTTACGGCCACCCTAGAGCTCACGCCGCATGCGAATCAGCAGCGGAACGAGTTCGTCGACATCGGCTATTAAAGCGTCCAGATTGCTCCTGCAGCTGTGTTCCATCTGTCGCGTTGCCGCGATCTCGAGGGCTTGTGCGTGGGTGCGCGCCCGATCAGCATGCAGGGTACCAAGCGAGCCTTTCAGAGTGTGAGCGAGCTTGGCTAGAGCTTCGAAGTTGCCCGTTTGCAGGCAGTCCTTCATGTCCCCCACTTGTGTCCCGCACTCGTCCAGAAACAGACCGATGATCTCGTCTAAAAGCTCCGGACTGTGGCCCAAGAGCTCGCTGAAAGCTTCCGATTCGAAAATCGCAAGGTTTTCGGTGTCTTCCGCCGTGGTCTGAACCTCATTTTGCGTCAGCCGAAGCGAAAGCTGTTGAACGGTATTGGCGAACAGCGATGGGTCAAAATGCTCCGGTAGGAGGGCGTCGATATAGCCCGTTTCATAAGCATCCATTCGGACTGTCGACTCTGTGACTGCGCTTGAACAGGAGAGAATGGACGTCCGAGTGTCGGAGTGTCGATCCCGTTCCATTTGGCGAAGATTCGAAGCGAAGACCGCAAGCTGTTCTTCCGGCGTATTCTCGGGTAGAACCACGGCGTCGAACCGCTGAAGTTCCAAAGCCTCGGATGCCTCCGCCATGGTCTCGAGCGGCAGCACCGCATGACTGCCCTTTTCGAGAAGATTTGAAATGCGGTCGAGTTCAGCCGAGTCGTTGTGAACGACCAGAACGCGCAAGTTGCTCATAGCCCTCCGTCAGCAAGTGCGGGAGAGGTATCCCTCAATCTATAACAAAATACGATGAATTCCCGGGAGATCCTGGCAAATTATTGCTCGGCCTGAGCAACTTTGCCGGCGAATCCGCACTATTGATACGTATGTTGTATACTCTCGGTTTAGTGGGGGTGTGCCTTCCCTAGTCTCGCGACTCGCACCGACACATCGCAAACAACACTTCGGCCGTTCGCCTTTACTTCCGGCCTTCAACGTCTTTCTCAAAACCTATTCAACTGTTTTTTCCCTGACGACTGCCGATTGTGCGATCAGCCGCTCAGGACCGTTTCCCGAATTCCCGTCTGTCCGTCGTGTCTGGCTCTGCCCGAACCGCTTGAGGCAGAGTTCTTCTGCTTAGGTTGCCGGACTCCATTCTCTTCAGCGTTCGCTCTCGGCGATGACGGATTTTGCTCAATTTGCCGTGACGGACTGGTTGGCTTTGATGCTGCTTACTCTTTCGGGAGCTACGAGGGCGCCCTTCGAAAGCTGATCCACCTCTTCAAATACGGGAAAGTCGAAAGCTTGGCGGGGCCGCTAAGCCGGTTTCTGCTGACGGCTGTTCCCCTCGACGTAGAGGTTGATGCCGTAATCGCGATGCCCATGCATTGGCGCAAACAGTGGGAGCGCGGCTTCAATCAAGCTGAACTCCTGGCCGCTCCTCTCGCGCGACGTTACGGTTTGAAACTCGGGACAAATCTCCGCCGTCAGCGATATACGGTGGCTCAGGCCAGTCTCACCGAAGCGCAACGTCTGAAAAATCTCGACAAGTCGTTTCGTGTCAAACGCCCGGAAGACGTTTCCGGGAAGCGGATCCTGCTAATTGACGACGTCTTCACGACCGGGACGACGCTTCGAACGGCAGCGGAAGCGCTGAAAGCCGCCGGAGCGGCTCACGTGAGTGCGTTGACGCTGGCCCGCGTTGATCGTCGACTGGAAGGACAGGCGCGCCACGGGAGCGCAGAAGCCCGCAAGCGCGATTTGTCCGACGACGAGAGTTTCCGAGCGGAATCAGATTTTGCTCCGTCTTTTGCCGGGACCAGCTGACGTCGGGGTCCGGCCGAAATCGGAGTGAACTGGAAAAGTAAATAACGTTTTTGGGAGAGCGTGTCCGATGCCCATCCAGGATCGACTTCACAAACCCGTCCTCGTGCTTAACGCGAGCTACGAACCAATCAATATCTGCGCGGCCCGCCGGGCTCTTGTTCTGATATTGAAAGGTGTCGCTTCGGCCGAGGAAGTTGCTCCGGCCCAGGTCCACTCAGCACGCCGCTCCCTCCATGTGCCTTCCGTCATTCGACTGCTGGAGTATCGGCGCATTCCGCACCAAACCCGAGCACTTTCCCGGAAGAACATTCTCATGCGCGATCGCTACACGTGCTAGTACTGCCATCGCATCCTCCCTTCGGGCGAAATGACACTCGACCACGTGATTCCGCGGTCGAGAGCCGGGGAGACTACATGGGAGAACCTGGTTGCGTGCTGCCATTCCTGTAATAACCGAAAAGGCAGCAGAACTCCCGACGAAGCCGGTATGAAGCTCTTACGTCCGCCCCGGCCTTTCAGCCTTCATACCAGCCGTCACTTGATGCGTCTTTTAGGTCGAAGCGACGAACAGTGGCGCAAGTACTTGTTTTATTCCGAATAGAACTGCGGCCCCACGGTCAATGCGAACGAGCTTTCGGAGTGAACTCCTGAGTGGAAGGATTGTTGTTCGTCTCCAGACGGGAGTGTCCGAACCAAACTGCGGCGATCAGTATCGAAAGCAGGATGAGGAGGATGATCAGAGCGCGCGCGTCAAAACTCGGCGCATTTTTCCCTCGTGACGGTCGGACAGGAGTCTTCCTGGTACTGCTCATCTCTAGACCGAGAATAACGAATCGGCACGGAGATCGTACTGGGAGTAAGGGCCGTTAGGATTCGGGCCGTGTTGCCTCAATAAGGAATGTTACCGAAGTGTTAGTTGTCCATTTTAGCGTCGGTTGACCTGCGACGCGAATGGGCCTAAGCTTGGCCTTGAAGACGATTCAGGCGGTTTTCCGGCATACCGAAATGCATCCCCGACGCCTGACGATCGCGTATAGCTCGTTCTAAACGCAAATTTGTTCTGCTTGAGTTTAAGATGATCGAATCCGCTACACTGATCTCGACTTCAGCAGGGATAGAGCAACGCAGGGATGCGACTCGAGCGCTGACTGAAGGGCCAGACCAGGAGGGGCGGACGGTGATCCGCTCCCCCGGTTCACGCAGAATGACCTGGG
>JBJMGK010000181.1:0-17364 GCA_045807925.1 Bryobacteraceae bacterium
GCAAACAAGCAGGAGGGCAGTGGAAAAGACGGAGCTGTGGAAACCGGCGAAAACCAAAAGCAGGTTTCCTCCCGTTCCCACAACTCCTTGGAAATCTCGCAACAAGCGCGAGATTCCCACTTTCCCACTGCGCCGGCCACCCCGGTCCCTCTCACGAAACGAAAACAAAAGGCGGCTCACGCCGCCTAAACCGAAAACCGAAAAGCGGACAGATCACGTGTTAATAAAAGCGGACATCTTGACGTATTAACAACAATGGAACTGCAAAATATATGACCGGCGCGATCGTTCTCCTGTGCACATGCAGCAGTGAAAAGGAGGGCCGACACCTTGCCGAAGCTCTCGTTCAATCCAAATTGGCGGCTTGCGTGAATCTGCTGCCTGGAGTTCACAGTATCTATCGGTGGGAAGGCGAAATGGAAAGTGCAGCGGAAGTGCTATTGCTGATCAAATCGACCGCGGACCGGTTCGAGGAGATTCGGGCTCGTATCACGGAACTTCACAGCTACGATACGCCGGAGATCATTGCTCTTGCGGTAACAGCCGGTTCCGATAAGTACCTGAACTGGATTCGCCGCGAAACGGCTTGTGACGATCAGCCCGGCAATTGAGCCCAGCGCCTCCATCGCCAGTCCCGGTCGTTGCGTAGATGCGAACGGGTCCATTCGTACAATCGTCTACATGCGATCCGCTGCTTGCCGCGCCATGCTCTTCTGGTCGGCTTTTGCCGGTCTTGGTTTCGCGCAAGACAAGCCTCTGACGAGCGTCCCCTATACGCCCAGCCTGAGCACCGAATCCATGGACCGCAGTGTCGATCCGTGTGTCGACTTCTACAAATACGCCTGCGGGGGCTGGATCAAACAAAACCCGATTCCGGGCGATCAGGCGCGCTGGGACGTTTACAGCAAGCTCACGGACGAGAACCAGCGATACCTCTGGGGAATTCTGGAGGCGGCAGCACAGCAGAGTGCATCCAGATCGCCAAACGAGCAGAAAATCGGTGACTTCTTCCGCGCCTGCATGGACACAAAGGCCGTGGAGCAACAAGGCACGAAACCTATTGAACCTGCTTTGGCCAAAATCGCAGGACTAAAATCCATCAACGACATCGGCTCGTACGTGGCGGAGCAACATCGGATCGGGATAGACCGCAGCGTACTGTTCGGCTTCTCTTCCGATCCCGATTACGACAACTCGTCCCAACAGATTGCTTTCGCGACGGCGGGCGGCCTGGGATTGCCGGATCGGGATTATTATTCGAAACAAGACGCCAAAAGCCAGGAGATCCGGCAACGCTACCTCCAGCACATGACGGACGTGTTCTCATCCATCGGGGAATCAGGACCCGACGCGCAGAGCGACGCTGCGACCGTCATGGCAATAGAAACCGCGCTGGCGGACGCTTCTCTCACGCGTGTCGAAAAGCGCAACCCCTATGCGCTCAAACACAAGATGTCGCGCGATGCTCTTCGTCGGCTGACGCCAGCGTTCGACTGGGACGAATATCTGGGAAAACTGGGAACGCCTGCGTTTGCCCAGATCAATGTCACCGAACCCAAGTTCTTCGACGCGCTGAATAGGGAACTTACCGCGAGAAAGCTGGCGGCCTGGCGAGCCTACCTGCGCTGGCATTTGCTGAATTCGAATGCTCCCTACCTTTCACCTGCGCTCGAGCGTGCACATTTTAGCTTCTATGAAGAGTATTTACGAGGCTTGAAACAGATGCCACCACGCTGGAAGACTTGCACGCGTTTAGTCGACCGCAACCTTGGCGAAGCCCTGGGCCAGGTATTCGTTGCCAAAACATTCACGCCTCAAACCAAGGCGGACGCCCTGAAAATCACGGGAGAAATCGAAGCCGAAATGGAGCGGGATATCAAAGACCTCAGCTGGATGAGCGAGGAAACCAAACATCAGGCTCTTGCCAAACTCCATGGAATCATCAACAAGATCGGGTATCCGGACAAATGGCGCGACTACAGCTCTGTGCACGTTTCGCCATCAGATTTCATGGGCGATCTCGCCCATGCCGCGGAATTCGATGTTCAACGTGAGTTGAAGAAGATCGGACAGCCCGTGGACCGGCGCGAGTGGCACATAACGCCGCCGACAGTGAACGCCTATTACGATCCCCAGACAAACGACATCAACTTCCCGGCGGGTGTTCTTCAGCCTCCGCTCTTCGATCCCAAAATGGACGCCGCGCCGAATTACGGTGATACTGGGTCCACCATTGGTCATGAACTCACGCATGGCTTCGACGATGAGGGCCGCCAATTCGATGCTCAAGGCAACCTGAGAGATTGGTGGACGCCACGGGACGCGAAGGCATTCGAAGAGCGCACTGCCTGTGTTCGCGATCAGTACGCCCGTTACGTGATCATCGACAACATCCACATCAACAGCAAGCTGACTCTAGGCGAAGACGTTGCGGACCTCGGAGGAACGCTTCTGGCCTATCTTGCATGGAAGCGAGCCACGGAGGGCCGAAACCTTCAACCGGTGGATGGACTTACGCCGGACCAACGGTTCTTCATTGGCATGGCGCAATGGGCTTGCGGCGATACCCGGCCGGAAACGAAACGAATGCACGCGCTCACCAATCCTCACTCGCCTGATGAGTATCGCGTCAATGGCCTGGTCCCGAACTTGCCCGAATTCGGTAAAGCATTCGGCTGCAAGCCGGGTCAGCCCATGATGAGTGAGAAGGGATGTCGGGTATGGTGAGGCTGCGGCCTACTGATAGAAGTTGCGATCCCAAGCGTGGCGCCTTAATACCCCGATGGTTTTGGCGTCCAATGATCCGGCGCCAGCCGCCCGGCAGCTACTTTCAACAGTGCTGACGCGCCGCATTCCTGGAATTACCGTGGTCACCGTGCGATGAGACAAGCAGAATCGCAGCGCAATTTCCGGCAGCGGCCCGGAAAGTCCCATGTGCCCCAACTCTGCTTTGAGCGCGTTTACGTGTTCCACTACCTGGCGCTTTCGGTCGCCGCGGAAGTAGGACTCGCGAAACTCGCCCGGTTCAAATTCCGTGCCTTCGGTGATTGTTCCCGTTAGCCCACCCTCGTCCAGGGGAACGCGGGCAAGGACGCCGACTTTCATCTTTTCGCACAGTGGAAAAAGATTGCGCTCCGGCGTCTGGTCGAAGATGTTGTAGATCACCTGCACTGCTGTGAATATGCCTGTCTTCACGGCTTTCAGTGCCGAATCCGGATCGTGCTCAGAAATGGACACGCCGAAGTAACGCACCTTGCCGCTTCGTTTCAGATGCTCCACAGCGCGCCGCCATTCTTCGGTATTCGTCCAAGCATCCGTCCATACGTGGAACTGTTGAAGGTAGATTTGTTCAATGCCGAGGTTCTTTAGGCTTTGTTCCGTGCACTGCACAATGTGGTCATAAGGAAAGACCTCTTCGATGTTCGTCGAGGATGACGCCGGCCAGATTCCATTCTTTGGCGGAATCTTTGTTGCCACATACACGCGCCGGAAAGAGTTGCGCACCCCTTGTCCAACGAGTTGCTCGCTGTGACCGTCGCCGTAGGCCAGTGCCGTATCCACGAAGTTGACACCCAGTTCGAACGAGCGCTTCAGTGCCTTAATAGACTCGTCGTCTTTACCACCCTGCCATTGTTTCCCGCCGATGCCCCAGGCCCCGAAGCCTAGTTCGCTGATCTCGGATTCGGTGGGCCCTAACTTTCGGTAGCGCATATGTCCCCTTCCAGATTAATGAATTGGGAGTTCCTTTCTGGAGCGGGCAATACGCCAGCTAGGAGGCTCTCTATCGGGCGGGCGGGAAACGCTCGGCAACATCGATTCGGAGAAACAGTGAAGGAGCTGCCAGGCAGGAAGGCAGAGCTCCGGAGACAGGCACGGTGATCAGCTTGCAGGCCGTTTGGGGGACGACCTGATAAGCCCGAGCCTTATTAAAAGGATCAGCGTGGTTCGCTAACTGGCGGAAGCCGCCTCTCCCGAACTGGGTACGGTGGATTCCGTCGGATTCTCGCGCGGTGTTTCTCGAGCCCGGCCTTTCGCTGCTGCCCGCAACACCTCGGGCGAAGGAACGGTCAACATGCGTCGGGAGAGCTTGATCAACCCTCTGCGCTCCAGTTGATTCAGGGTTGTTGATGTGGTCTCTCGAGTCGCGCCCACCAGATCAGCGAGTTCCAATTGAGTGATAGGAATCTGTGACCCTGAACCATCCGCGAGAGGCTTGACCAGCGCCGAGAGATCTGCCAGAAACTGCAGGACCCGGTATTCCACATCGTGAAGGCACAACAGCTCGACTTTACGCCCCAGTCCTCGACTCCGTTCGAGTATATAGGACATAAATGGAAGCCCCCATTCAGGATGCGCAACTAAGGCCGCTTGTAATGGTGCACGTGGAATCCGATATACGCTAGCCGGTGTAAGAATCTCTACTTCGGTGTCATAACGAGCGTCGGCAGGGCCGAGCGCCTCTTCTCCTACCAGATCTCCCCGGCCCCGAATGCAGAGGATGATATGGTCCCCGGCACCGTTAGTCCGGGTCATCTTAGCCAGTCCTTCTTCTAAGTAGTAAAGAGAATCTGCCGGTTGGTCCTGCGCGAAGAGAGTAGTTGATCTGCGAAGATCGAGCATACTCTCGACCTCCGGGATCTGCAGCAGGACGCTACGGATTGTTGGCTCAACAGAATTCACGTATTATGTTTCCCCGTTTGATCAATTATATAGGGATGTGACGTTTCTCGGACGCAAGAAGTACTCATGAAACGTTGAAAGAAGTACTGTGAACCGCGAAAGGATGAGCTTAGTATTCTTGCTAACTTTAAAACTAAATCTTAGTGCGAATTTGCTGCGCTAAGACTGCTGCTTCGACGAACTCATGCGCCAAAGCATCATCAGAAGCTAAATAAGTTCGGAGAGAGTTCAGGTTGGAAATAAAAGCGTCCAACGCATGAGTCACTGCTTCGTGATTAGTACGGAGGATACTAGTCCAAAGATCAGGCGCGCTCAGCGCCAGCCGAGTCATATCCAGTAATCCGGGGCCAACCACATTGTGAAAGGCTCGATCCCCCGGTTCCGCCAGGGTCTTCGCCAGAGCTGTAGAAAGTAGCTGAGGCAAATGAGACGTGAAGGCGACAGCCGTGTCGTGCTCTTCGGGAGACATGCGCACGATCTGAACCTGGAGGCTTCGCAACAGATCTTCAAACTCCGACACGATCGGCGATTCGCGGGTGGCGCCTGTTAAGACGTACGGACGTCCGCAAAACAGGTCCGGTTCCGCGTTTTCAATTCCGCGTAACTCTTTGCCCGCCATGGGATGGCCTCCCACGAAGCTAGCCGCTTGTACTGCCTGTCGCGCTGTTTCGACGATGATTCGCTTGGTGCTTCCGGCGTCGGTGATGAGGCACCCCGGACGTGCCAGCGGCCCAATCACGTGAAGCGTTTCTATAATCCCGTCCACCCTGTCCGCCAAATAGAGCAAATCCGCCTCTTCACAGGCGGTTTGGAGGGATGCTCCGCTCGAAATGGCGCCACCTCGGATCGCTTTCTCGATGACGGACGGGGAGGATACGCCGAGAATCTCTCCGGCGAATCCGCACTTCCGGATGGCTAAGGCAAACGATCCGCCAATCAGGCCAACGCCGACAATGGCGATTGTCTTAATCTGCTGGCTTGTGGCTTCAGGCATCTCGGCCGACGGCCCGCGCGATAGCCCTCACTTCGGTCATCATCTGGGCAAACTGTTCGGGCCGTAGCGTTTGAGCTCCATCACTAATCGCCCGATCCGGATCAGGATGAACCTCTACCAGTAATCCGTCCGCCCCTGCGGCTACGGAAGCGCGGGACATGGCCAGCACATAATCTCGCTTGCCGGTGCCGTGAGACGGGTCGGCGATCACAGGTAAGTGGGTAAGCCGCTTCAAAACCGGCATCGCCGCAATGTCCATCGTGTTTCGGGTGCTTGTCTCGAATGTTCGTATCCCGCGCTCGCACAGCAGAACCTGGTAATTGCCGCCCGACATGATGTACTCGGCCGAGAGCAGCAGCTCTTCAATGGTGGCCGCGATGCCGCGTTTCAACAACACCGGCTTCCGTACCTTGCCGAGTTCCCGCAATAGATTGAAGTTCTGCATATTGCGGGCGCCGACCTGCAGGATGTCCGAATATTGGACCAGAAGCGGAATCTGCACCTGATCCATGACTTCACTGATGGTCAGTAAGCCGTGCCGATCGGCAGCGGCACGCATGAGCTTGAGCCCTTCCTCGCCCAAGCCCTGAAAGCTGTACGGCGAGCTTCTCGGCTTGAACGCTCCGCCGCGGATCACCTGTGCACCGGCCTGTGCCACCACGGCTGCGGTACTTTCAATCTGGCGTTCGTTCTCAACGCTGCAGGGTCCAGCCATTGTAACGACCTTGGAGCCGCCGATTTCGACGCGACCGATCTTGATGACCGTACCCGCGGGATTAAAGTGGCGACTCGCCAGCTTGTAGGGCGAAACGATGCGGTGGCACTCTTTCACTCCTGCCATGACTTCGAGTGTCGAGGGGTCAAAATCGTCCTGAGGCCCGACGCCACCCAGAACCGTGTGTCGCACGCCCGTAGAACGATGAACCGTAAATCCCATTTCCACGAGCCGGCTGATAACTGCCTCCATCTCGGGCTCGGAGGCGCCTTCCTGCATAACGACTAGCATGCCGCTAACAGTCCTTCTGGACGATCTTCAATTTCTGAACTGTTCTCATTTCATCGATAATCCGCTCGAAGATCCTTCGGACCGCGTCCGAACTAAGCGGGCCGGCGTTATGCCCGATGACGTTCGCGTACACCTGGTCTTCGCGCTTAGGCTCGTAAACGGCCATCTGTAGGGCCTGCTTAATACGGCCAATCTCTTCCACGATGGTAGTACGGTGATTCAAAAGCTCGAGAATCTGCCGGTCGAGCTCGTCAATCCGCTCACGGCAATGACCCAAGTCCTCAACTCTGGGCACGGTCATGCGGAACGAAGAGGAGCCGACAGCTTGCGAGCGAACTGCTCCAGCTTTTGCGGAAGGGCCGGGTCGGTCGAATGCTCTTCAATGAACCGCACAATGGCGCTGCCTACGACCACTCCGTCGGCAATTGCTCCCACTTCCGCCACCTGTTCGGGCGTGCTGATGCCAAACCCGACCGCAAGCGGAAGATTTGTCAATCCTCTCATCTTCTGAGTCAACGGAACCGCCGAACTCGACAGCGATGCCTGTTCTCCCGTGATGCCGGTCCTCGACACCAGGTAAACAAAGCCGGATGATTGTTCGGCAACCCGGCGGAGCCGGTGATCTGTGCTGGTTGGCGCTGCCAGGAAGACGGTATCGAGGCCGGCCGCGCGAACGCGGCGCACCGGCTCTTCTGCTTCTTCGATACACAAATCCGTCATGAGCACCCCGTCGACTCCCGCATGTGCCGAGTCCTTCGCGAGCGCATCGAAGCCGTACCTGAGAAGCGGATTCAAGTAGCTGAAAAGCAGAATGGGTATTTCCGACTCACGTCGGACCTCGCGTACGATCTCCAATACCTTACGAGTCGTCATGCCGGCTCGCAAAGCGCGATCGGATGCTCGCTGGATGACCGGGCCGTCGGCAATCGGATCCGAGAATGGGACACCCAACTCGATCAGGTCCGCGCCGCCGCGTTCGAGCGCCAGGACTAAAGAGGCGGTCACCTCCGGCCACGGGTCGCCTGCCGTAATGTACGCGATGAAGGCTTTGCGATTCTCAGCCCTGCATCGATCGAACAGTCCGCTGATTCGAGTTCCTGCCTGCACTGCCATCAACGATTTCTCGCGGTCTCATCCTGAGGTTGGGGGGACGCGCCGTCGAGGTCGGGCATATTCTCCCGGTAAATATCAACGTCTTTGTCGCCGCGGCCGGAAACGTTCACGATGTAAGTAGCACCCTTCTCGGACGGAGCCCGACGGATCGCTTCGGCAACCGCGTGGGACGATTCGAGCGCGGGAATTATGCCTTCGGTGCGGGCAAGAACTTTCGCCGCGGAAAGCGCATCGGCATCATTGATGGAAACGTACTCGGCTCGGTCCTGGTCGTGAAGGTACGCGTGTTCCGGACCCACGGAAGCGTAATCGAGGCCGGCGGAAACCGAATGTGTGAGGCCAACCTGCCCTTCATCGTCCTGAAGCAGATAGCTGAAGGCGCCATGGAGCACACCCGGTGATCCGCCGCTGAACCGCGCAGCATGGTCGCCCAACTTAGTGCTCCGGCCGCCCGCTTCCACTCCCAAGAGCCGCACAGAACTGTTCTGGACAAATGGATAGAAGATGCCGATGGCGTTACTGCCGCCCCCGACGCACGCGATCACGAGGTCGGGTAACCTGCCGATCTGATCCAGAGCCTGCACCCGGGCTTCATCGCCGATCACACGATGGAAATCGCGCACCATCATTGGATACGGGTGCGCACCGAGGGCTGAGCCGAGAAGGTAATGAGTCGATTCGACGTTCGTGACCCAATCGCGCATGGCTTCGCTGATGGCGTCCTTCAGCGTTCGGCTGCCATTCGCCACGCCAACCACGTTCGCTCCGAGGAGACGCATCCGGAAGACATTCAGCCGCTGCCGGCGCATGTCTTCCTCGCCCATATAAATGATGCACTCCAGCCCGGTCAGCGCACATACGGTCGCCGTTGCCACCCCGTGCTGGCCTGCCCCGGTTTCGGCGATGATCCTCTTTTTGCCCATCCGCTGGGCCAGCAGAATCTGTCCCAGGCAGTTATTGATCTTGTGAGCGCCGGTATGAAGGAGATCCTCGCGCTTCAACCAGATGTCGGCGCCGCCCAGTTTCTCGGTCAATCGCTTGGCAAAGAACAGAGGCGTCGGGCGTCCCGCATAGTTGCGAAGTAGATCAGTCAATTCAGCGCTGAACGCGGGATCCTGCCGTGCCGCTATGTAGGCCTTCTCCAGTTCCTCGAGAGGCGACATGAGCACTTCGGGAACGTAGCGCCCCCCGTAAGGGCCAAAGTGTCCTAGCGTATCTGGAACGGTCGTGGAATTCATGTTGTTGTCTCCGCGGGAGTTGACGTCGGGGCTTCTCGAAGAGCCGCTGCGACGAACGCGCGAACGCGCGAACCATCTTTTCTCCCTGGTTTTTGTTCTAACCGCGAGCAGGCATCTACGCCCCACGGTCGGGCTGCCCGTATGGCATCGGCAACGTTCAAAGCATCAAGACCGCCGGCCAGTATGGCGCGCCGAGGAAACGAAGCCGCGAGCGACCAATCGAATGTACGGCCCGAACCGCCGAATTGGGGCGAAGGCGAATCGAGCAGAAAAGCTTCTGCCCCCTCGTCAGCGGCAATGACAGCGGGAAGAGCCAGACTCCGCCATACTCGAGCACCCAGCGGCGGAGTGGCGCAAGCCTCCCCGTGTAGTTGGAGCACGTCCAGTTGCACGGCCACCATGGCCGCTTTCAGTTCTGCTTCCGTCGGATTTACAAACACTCCAACTCGCAGGTAAGTGCTACCAAGCGCGTCGGTGAGCTGTCGCGCGCGAGCTGGCGTCACGTAACGCGGACTCTGGGGGTAGAAATTGAACCCAAGCGCGTTCGCCCCCGCCTCGAGAGCGACTTCGCCGTCTTCCTCTTCCGTGATTCCACAGATCTTCACAATGAAATCGATCTCGGACATGGATTTCATGTGCTGCTCGCCGCAGTGGTTTTTCCCGTCAGGCTTTGGAGGGCGGCTGCGGCATCCGGCGATCGCATGAGGGATTCACCAACCAGGAATGCGTGGAACCCTGCGTTGCGCAGAAGTTCTACATCTTCATGGGTGTGAATGCCGCTCTCGCTTACCCGGATAACATCCGCAGGCATCACATAGCTGAGGCGAAGAGAAGTGTCGAGCCTTACCTCAAAGCTCTGCAAATCACGATTATTCACGCCAATGATCTCGGCTCCGGAGTCGACAGCCTTTGCGAGTTCGTCACCGTCATGCACTTCGACGAGGGAGGCAAGTCCGAAACTCGCGGCCAGTTCGCGAAGGGTCGTCAACTCTTCCGTATCGAGAATGGCAGCGATCAGCAGGATGGCATCTGCGCCATGCGCAGCAGCCTCGATCACCTGAATGCGATCGATCGTGAAGTCTTTCCTCAGAACGGGAATTGAGACGGCTGCTTTGGCCGCTTCCATGTCGTGCAGGGAGCCTTGGAAGTAATCTTTGTCTGTCAAAACAGACAGGCAGGCCGCTCCGCCCTCTTCGTAGGAGTGCGCGATGAAGGCAGGGTGGAAATTCGGTTGGAGAACACCGCGGCTTGGCGAGGCCTTTTTTATTTCGGCAATAATCGCGGGAGTTGTACTTCGAAGCGCTGCGGCGAAACCTCGCGGCGGCACCTTCCGCTCATGAGCTTCGGCTTCGAGAAAGGCCGCACGAGCATGAAGGTCGGCTACTTCCCGCCTCTTGTTTTCAACGATTTCGGCCAATATGCCGGTAAGGGTGCGAACGGCCATCGTGGGACGCTACTGGATCTCCCATCGTAACAAGCTCGTAACCGTGTGCGGGCGAAAGCGACCCTCATCTGGACAACTCCAGCGGATGTAGTGGGAAGATATTGCCTTACTTCTTGTACCGCGCTGCTTCAAGCACCTCGAGCCGTTTCGTCAGGGTGCGAATCTGTTCGGCCTGCTCTGCGACGGTTCGATGCTCCTTCTGCAGTTCATTCAACAACAGAGCCGGTAGCTGGTGATACTGAACGGACTCAATCTGCCCATGTTCGTCGCGCACCACCAACTCCGGGTAAACGGTCGCTACGTCTTCCGCGATGAGCCCATATTGCAACGGTTTGCTGCCATCGCTCGCCGGCTGCCGATAGCGGAACTGAACGGGCTGGAGATCCATGAGATGACTGCTGGCATCCCCTATCTCCCGGATGTCCTCTTTATATCGGTGCGAAGACGAGAAGGTGCCCAGGTGTCCGGAAGCGTCGATCAACACTTGCGAGGCGCCGGAAAGGGACACACCGCTGATCCCTGCTACATAGGTATTCAAGTGCGTACCGGCTGTCCCGATCCGAATGGCATTCGATTCTCCTGAGACGCCGCTGTGCCCGATCGCGATATTACTCGAGCCGTTGATCTGATTGCCCGCATCGTTTCCAAGTGCAACATTGCCGTTTCCCGTGGTGTTGCTCGAAAGCGCACGATTTCCTAGGGCGACGTTGAACTGCCCCGCCGTGTCGTTGGCCATGGCTTGGAAGCCGACGGCGGTGTTGCAGCAATTTGTTGTGTGGTTCCAAAGGGCTTGAAAGCCAACGGCGGTATTGTTGTTCGCGATGCCGTTGCTAAACAGTGACTGGGTGCCGACCGCTGTATTCGACGACCCCGATGCATTGTTACTTAAAGACGAAGCTCCAATGCCAACGTTATTAGTTCCACTCACATTGGCCGCCAGCGCATTCGAACCGGTGGCAGTGTTGCTCGTGCCTGAGTTGTTGTAAATCAGGCTGTTGTATCCTACAGCCGTGTTTTGCGCTCCCACGCTCGATGCGCCTGTCCCTAGTGCCGTACTCTGCAGCCCGGTTGTGCTTTGCGCAACCGCTGCGGGAACCTGCTGAATGATGGTATTCGTGATCTGCTGAGGCTGCTGCTGTTGCACAAAGTAACCGTTCACGTCGACAATCACGTCGGTGTCGCCGTCGACATAAATAGCCACCGCCCCGTTCGCTCCTGCCGGCACGATTGCTGCATTGGCAACAACGCTTCCGTTATAGGCGTTCAGTGTTGATACGACGGGCTGCGGTTGGCCCCATGGCCACATGGAAAGGTAGGGCATGGGCCCGCGGGGCACCACGGTCACGTTCAACGAGTAAGCTGACGCGGTGTTCGGAATGCCGCAGTTGCTTGATAGAACCGGGAACATCCTCACGGACTTTGCCGGCATAAATGGCGGACCCAATCCACCGCCGAATCCCGGATCGCGCGTGTCGATGATCCGACACGGCGTGAGATTGAGGAAGTTCGAAACCGTCTGCCCACGGACGGGCAACACCGCCGCCATTCCGGTAAGCAGTCCGACCAGTAAAGCGGACTTCGAAGTGACTCTTGCTGAAACTTGCCGGCAAAACATAGCTGTGAACATCCGTGTCCCTTCGGATCCGCTCGTCTCTTCGGAAAAGACAGGGGGCGTGTCACCCTGGTAGGAGATTTCCTGGAGGTTTCATGGCATCAGAAGCAAATCCCTACAGCAAACATCTGGGCGCGCGAGATCCGTTGGAGGTGATGGCCAGCACGCCGCACCGTGTACGCCAGATCTTCGAACAGTTGGGGCCCCAAGGAGAGGAAAAGACCTACGAACCGGGCAAATGGTCGGCGCGCGAAATCATCTGCCATCTCGCTGATTGCGAAGTTGCTTTTGCTTTCCGATTACGACAGACACTCGCCGAGCCGAACCACGTCATTCAGCCCTTTGATCAGGAACTCTGGGCCAGGAATTACGCCACGCTCGATGCAGCCGCAGCACTTTCGAGTTTCGTTGCGTTGCGAGCCTGGAATCAGGCTCTGCTGAAAACACTCTCGCCCGAAGACTTCAATATCCCCGCAAAGCATCCGGAACGCGGCGCGATGACTTTTAGGACAATCGTGGAGACCATCGGAGGGCACGACCTGAACCATCTGGGACAGCTCGAGAGGATAGCCTCGAACGGCGTCCCGAAATAACTTTGGCGCATAACGCCCAAATTTCGAAAACTCGCCCGAGTTTTCCAGACGAAGTCCGGCACGTCCTTTCGCTCTCCGTTCCGGTCGCCCTGGCGGAGCTGGGGTGGTCTTCCATGAATATGGTGGATACGATCATGGTCGGCAACCTCGGTGCGAGTGCAATCGGGGCCATCGCGATTGGCGGCAGCGCGTTCTACTCGTTCGCTGTCTTCGGGATGGGTCTTCTGCTGGGCCTGGATACGCTGGTGGCTCAGGCGTACGGGGCCGGCGATCGCCATGATTGCCACCGGTCTTTAGCGCAGGGCATCTATATAGCCCTTCTCTTGACGGCGCCTCTGATGTTCCTCTTCGCTCTCGTCCCGTTCGCGTTCCGCCCTGCGGGTCTCGACGAATCGGTAAGCACATTAGCGGCACAATTCATTCGTCACCTCAGCTACAGCACTCTGCCGCTGCTGCTCTACGGCGCGTTTCGGCGATATCTGCAAGCGACCGGGCATGTTCGTCCCATCACCTTTGTTTTGATCACGGCCAACCTCGTGAACTGGGCTTTCAACTGGCTCCTCATCGAAGGGCATTGGGGATTGCCGCGTCTTGGCGTTGTGGGGTCCGCACTCTCTACCGTGTTTGCGCGCGCCTATATGGCAGTGAGCCTCGGATTTTTTATCTGGTGGTTCGAACGAAACCAGCATCCCGGCCCGTCAGATATCTTCCGTGCATTCGAGCGCGCACGTGTGGGCATGCTGCTCAGGATCGGCTTCCCTGCGGCGAGCCAAATCCTTCTCGAGATCTCGGCGTTCGGAACTGCGGCGTTTCTCGCCGGGCGACTGGCGCCCATAGCTCTTGCCGCTCACCAGATTGCTATCAGCGTTGCCTCCCTTAGTTACATGATCCCGCTCGGAATTTCATCCGCTGCCGCTGTGATGGTGGGCCACGCGGTTGGTGCGCGTCAGCCGCATACAGCGCGGCGACGTGGCTTCATTGCCATCGGCGTTGGCGTAGTTGCGGCGCTCGTAGCCGCCGCGCTCTTCCTGGCTCAGCCTTCTGCCATACTTCGCATCTACACTCGCGACATCGCAATCCTTGCCATAGGCGTGAAACTTCTCGCACTCGCTGCCGCTTTCCAGTTGTTCGATAGTGTGCAGACTGTCACCACCGGGGCGCTTCGCGGACTCGGAAACACCCATACGGCCATGCTCATCAACCTGGCAGGTTACTGGCTACTCGGGCTGCCGTTCGGCTGGCTGCTCTGTTTCCGTTACGGTTATGGCGTGTATGGGATCTGGTGGGGGCTGACGCTTGCGCTGGCTGTGATCGCCTCATCGCTATTCTTTTTCTGGAGCCGCGCTTCGGCAAAGCCGGTCTTGGCTCTGTCCCGATAGAATGCCGGGTTACAACGCGAACAGATCGCCTGCCGGGACGATCGCAGGTCGCTTGCCTGCGGCCAGGCGAAATGCCTCGATCCCAAACGTGCGCTGGCCATTTGGATCGTCAAAGAACAGCTTCTTGAGGTGAGGGAATTGTGTTCGATGCGCCTCGAATGCTTTGGTCTTCTGCTCTTTCCAGCGCTCGACATCAATGACGAAGTCGAAGCCGGGAAGTTCGCGAGGGTTCGCGTCCGCCGGAAGTCGAAACAAGATCGCCGGCGGTGTCCATAGCACCCGATCGACTTGAAACGCCGGTCCCGCTTCGGGAAGCCATCTCGCATCTTCCGCCACGGAGAGCGCGTCACTTGCAAACCGGCTGATTGCGATGTGATCCGGGTGCTGGTTTGCTCCGTTTGGATCAAACGTGATGGCAATGTCGGGTCGTACGCGGCGGATTGCTTCTACCAGAGAGGCGCGCATCTCCTCGATCGGCGCTTCCGACAGCTTCTTGTCGTGGTACGGGAGAAACTGAATCTCCGCGCCTCCGATCGCTTCCATCGCGTCCGTCAACTCGCGCTCGCGCACAGCCGGGAGCTCTTCGGGCGTGCAACATCCGCCTGACTTTCCCTGATCTCCTCGAGTGGCGCAGAGCACGTGAATGTCTACGCCTAGCTCCCTGTACTTTGCAAACGTTCCCGCCGCAAAGAAGGTTTCGTCATCCGGATGCGCACCAATGAAAAGAATCCGCTTCAACTCTCAGGATAAAAGCTGGACTCTTTCGGCCAGCCGTCTAATGAGGGAATGCCGGGCTGATTTGCTCAATGCGCCAGGTAGGTCCGCCCTGGTAGAGTGGACCCTCTTCACGAATGAACGCAGGCGAACTACCGGAAAGGATCCAAATGTGATAGTCGGGAGGCTGCTTTCCAATAAGGGGCGCAATCACGCCAGTTACGCCGCCGAGTTCGGGATGCAGAACGAAATCGATGGC
Organism: Bryobacteraceae bacterium; assembly: GCA_045807925.1. GTDB lineage: Bacteria > Acidobacteriota > Terriglobia > Bryobacterales > Bryobacteraceae > Bog-105. The sequence continues at coordinate 15,033 of JBJMGK010000181.1, forward strand.
CTTGCGTTTCGTACCTCCGATCGTGAAGGGCACCTCCCCCGCTGGTTTTATCGAAACCTGAATGAGGCGCGGTTTTTCAGTCGGTGCCACGAAAGAAAGCTTCGTCTCGTGCGCCGTGGGAGCGATGTTCATCAGCAAGTTGGGCGGAAGCCCGTTCATCACATCGGCTGGAAGATCGAGGTGATCCTTTCTGGTTTTTCCGTCCTTGGTGCGTGACCTGATTTCTCCTGTTGCCACATCGATCAGCACGTCAGTGTCGTTCGGAAACGACGGACCTCGTTGAATGTGATGATCTGTGACGAGGTGAAACGTGCCGCGCTGGGTAAACACCGTCGTATCGTCATCAACTGAACCATCAAGGAAATGAAAGACAAGCCTCGAGGTTACGCGTTCGCCGCGAAGCATTTGCATCATGTCTCCCGTCGCAATCAGCTTGCCATCAAGAGTCCGCAGTGCCACGAAGCCATGCGCCGACCCTTGAGGATACTTAACCGGGACCGGATCAGCATGTAAGTTCCAAAAGCCCAGCAACGCCACCGTGACCAATCTGGCGGATGCTCGGATCGGTGAGGAATAAGTCTGTGCGAACTTCATACGGTTACTACGAATCGGTCCGTCCGGCTCGACATCAGTCTCATACGGTGAATGAGATGCAGATTCGCGAGCCATTGTTGCGCTCTAGTGAGCGTCATCGACGGGTGCGCGGCAAGCACCTGGACGAAGCTGCTCAGCGCCCCAGCGATGGCAAACATTACTGAGTCGACTAACGCGTGAGCGTAAAAAACACACGCGTTACTAAGGTGTGCCGGCGGATCGCAGGTAAATTCACTTGTTGATTTCCATGCCGCCGTGGTGACCGTTCCCGATTCATACTACTCGGGTGAAAACATACTGACTACGTATCAGTCGGTGGAGCCTTCCTTTACGCTGAGAGTCCACTCGGCCCCGCAGCGCCACTGTCCAGCACTTCTGCGGGACGAGCGGCCCGTCCCAGAGCAGACGCAGCTCCTTACCCGGTAAGCGGGACAAGCCAGCGACGGGCTTGTCCCACAGGATGCCGACTAAGGGTTGCCAGCTGAGTTGGCCCTTGGAGTTGTCTCGGACGGTATTTCTTCGACGTCGACCTCCGTGCGCCTTACTTTGTCTTTTACCGTTTGGGTACGCTCAGTGACATCCTTCCCTACTCGTACCTCTTCCACGATACGAGCTTGTTTCGCCACCACGGGTTCTTCGGCGGTCTCGGTCAATTCGATCGTCGCATCTTTGAATGCTTCGAGGTCCGCCGACGATGCTGGACGATTCACTGGGTTGCGCTGCACCCGGACATGCTCCTCACGCAGCCGAACCTCCTCTTCCACCGGCCTTTCCGTGAGATGGGAGTAGACTCGAACGCCACCTCGTTGTACCTGACGCTTGCCAACGTGTAATTCTTCTTCAAGAACGGGAATGGCGGTACGCCCTGTCTCGATTCCGGCCGCGCCACCATAGGTGTTGTCTCCGGTAGCCTTTCCCGGCGTCGTCGTATGTTCGTTCATGTCCCTCGCCCCGGAGACTTCAAGCAGAGAAGCGACGGACTCGACACGCTCGTCCTGAACCGTTGCGGCCAAAAGGGCTCCTCCAGCGCTTACACCGCGTGTATAGCGTTCCTCATCACTTGTGTCCAGGCTTGCAAGCGACTGAAAGAAATGTTCAATCGAGCTGACTACGCCGCTTCCCGCTCCTGTCGTGTTTCTAACCTGCGATACGGCGCCTTCGGCGAATCCGTCGTTCTCGTTAGAAAGAATGCGGATGCTTTCCGGAGAGTACCGTTCTGTAATCAATTCCTGCTTTACTCGTTCGGCTGCAGCAGGAGTTTCAAAAACTCCAATAACGGTCTGTGACATGGTTGTCTTCTCCTCCTCATTCATTTGGTATTAACTCGCGGAGCTAAGCTGCGCGTTAGTCGTTCGCAGGCAGGCTCGCAAAGTTGCGGAGCGCCGCTCCAGTGCATAGAACTACTGAATCTCGCGTAATATAGCGGAACTAATTTGACTCTGCGATGTCTAATCCTGCATGGGCAATGCGCGAGGCGTTAGGCGCGACTTTGTGGCTCTTGAGAAGCGCCGCTTCGAAGCGGTTAAGTTGTTTGAAAAAGGCTTGAACAACAGCGAGATCGGCTGAAGGCGAGCAACCAGACCGTCAGCCGATGGCGGAAAGAATATCAGGAAAACGGCAAGGTTGCTATGCGGCGAGCGGGACGGCAACCCTGTTTGGATGAAGTCGACAAAGCCCGTTTGGTCGAGTTGCTCCTGCAAGGTCCCGAGCGCCTGGGTTACGAAACTCCCTTGTGGAC
>JBJMGK010000182.1:0-3225 GCA_045807925.1 Bryobacteraceae bacterium
GCGCACTGGCAGATGGGTGCACGGCTTGGTTCCGTTGGCGGGAGCTGTATGAGCTGCGAGGTTCACGTACAGTTCTGAGAGAGCGTCGGGGTGCAATTCCCCGGCGCTACTCACCTTGTAGTGGGCTTCGAACACCGGATGGAAGCGGAGCGATTTCTAGAAGACTTTCGGGAGCGCCTCGTGAAGTTCGGTCTGGAATTACATCTCGAGAAGACAAGAGTGATCGAGTTCGGGCGGTTCGCCGCTCAGAACCGGAAGCAGCGTGGTGAAAGTAAGCCGGAGACCTTCACCTTTCTGGGGTTCACGCATTATTGCGGAAAGCGCCGGAAGGATGGAGCCTTCACCGTGTGGCGCACAACGGCGAAGAAGCGGATGGTGGCGAAGCTGCTGGCAGTCAAGGCAGAATTGGTCCGCCGTCGCCATGAGCCGAAGGCCGCAGTGGGGGAGTGGTTGCAAAAGGTCACTTCGGGCTATTACCGCTACTATGCTGTCCCGGGTAACTTGCCTCTGCTCTTGCTCTTCCGACATCGGCTTCACCGCCTGTGGCGGATGGTGTTGATCCGTCGCAGTCAGCGTGGTGGTGTGTCTTGGGAGCGACTCAATGTGCTCCTGCATCGATGGATTCCGCTCCCTCGCGTCTTACATCCTTATCCCATGGAACGCTTTGACGCCACTTATCCAAGGTGGAAGCCGTATGCGTAAAAGCGCACGTACGGTTTTGTGCGGGGGGTGCCGAGTGATTGGTATCCCTACCGCGACAGCCAATTCTTTCCTTCCAACTTCGCTCCTCAGTAAACAGTCATCCGTAGCCCTTGATTCGTGGGAAATCTCTTCATTGCGGACCAGGGCAACAACCGCATGCGCCGGGTGGACAAAATGGACCGGCCGCATCGCAGCCCCGGCAGGCAATGGGGCCCAAGGATTCACGGGCGACGGAGGGCCTGCCGTTGCTGCGGCACTGGATGCTCCTTTTGCTTTGAGCCTTGATGCCTGCGGCGATCTTTTCATCGCTGACGGCGGGAGCGATCGCGTACGCGAGGTCGTCTATTCGCAGAGCTCGCCCGACTCGAGCCCTGGGTGTTCCCGCCGCATAGGAATGCCGATCATGACGAAGCCCTAATCCTCGTAAATTGAGATAGAGTTGCTGGAGCCTGGCGTATTGCGAAGTGTAGCCGGAATGGCTCGCGACGTTGACGATCATGAGACCCCGATTCTTATAGCCAGGCGCTTGCGGCAAGAAACAGACCAATAGCGACCCAGGCGATACCCGCGAAGGGGAAGAACTTGCGTTTCGAAATAAAATACACGGACGCGAGTACGGTTGCAAGGTTCAAGGCAGCTACCGCAAGTGAGAGACGGGTGGCCATGCGGGAAGCACGCGCGCTTTCCGCTTCGTATTCACGCGCGTGCTCCTGCACAGCGGAGTTCTCCTTGCGGTAGCGCTCCGCCATCTGTTGTTCCCGTTTCAGTTCCTCGCTTTCGGTTCCGTTACCGGGCGCGAGCGCACGAATGATATCCACCGCAGTGGCGGCGCCGTGCTGGTTCATATTTTTTGATTGATAGTAGGACCATTGATCAGCCGCACTTTGCCGGGCTTCACCTGAAAGGTCGCGGTAGCGGTCGGCAAGCACTGTCATTACGGATGCCAGGATCGCGATAACGGCGGTAAGAACGCCCACTCGCCACCCCCATGGGTCCTTGGTCGCTGGCTTGCCTTCTTCCTCGTAGTGCACCTCAAAATCGCCCATCTGGGATTTCGCGCCTCCTTGTCGAGCAATGTTATCTCTTCCGGAGGACGGTCCTGTTGGTAGCACACATTGTGCCGCGTCGGGATCCCGGGGACGATCTCTCGATGGATTCACCTGATTTGAAGTCGCAGTATGAAACCGCCGAAGTTTCTTCGTCTAGGATACTTGGCATTCAGCCGCCACCGATGGCCGTGTTTTTCCGATCACCGGCTAGCAACTAACGACACGGCTTGATAATTCTTGATAGGCCGAGCACTCACGGAAGCGCATCTCCACAGCGCAGCCTCAGCGTCAGCTTGCTGCGCCCTTTTCCAGGTGTCTTCGCTGACGATCGCGGGCACGGTTCTGCTGATGAGACCCTTGTTCGCGGGAACTGCTCCGTTTCCCGTAGTCGTGGACTCCCATGTAGGTTCGATTGGCAAGCAGGTTCCGAATGCGCCAGCGCACCAGGTGCCAGAAGTGCGCTGCCGGCGCTTTCCTCGGAGCAGGAGGCGGTCATCCATTGAAGGTGAGCAGGTTTCCCGTCCGGACAGTAAAGCTTTTCTTGACAGTACGCCGGAGCAGGCTGTTAATCGTTATCTGTAGTCGCTCAGGACTTCTCTAATTGAAGTGGTCTCCCAGAATCAAGTCGCTCGCGAGGTAATCTGTCTGCGCATACAGGATTGAACGCTGATCGGGAGAAACAGACAAGCCATAACAGGCTGGCACCTTGAGGCGAGCCAGTTCCTGTGTGGTCCGATCCTCAAAGCTGAGGAAGGCAATAGAAACCTCACGGTTCGGCGTTGGACGAGCGAGGTAAACACCTGTTTTCGTCACCGCGAAGGAGTCGATGGTGGAAATGGCCGGAGCAAGCTGCACCTCATCGCCCCCCGCTAAACGAAGCATCCACAACCCGGGCGCATTGAATTTTGAGTAGACTAGCATCTTGCCGTCCGGAGATGGCAACGCGACCGCGGCGCCGTTCCTGGTCACCTGCGATGCCGGCCCTCCTGCCGCCGGTATCTTCCAGATCTGTGGAATACCGCTCCGCTCCGATTCGAAAAAGATCCACTTGTTGTCAGGCGACCAACTTGCTGCCGAGTCATTGGTCGAGCCAGTAGTTAATGGCCGGTATCCGCCGGTTTCGACATCTACAATGTAGAGATTTGCGTAGCCATTCAAGCGGGAATGGAATACCAGAGATCTGCCATCAGGCGACCACCGGCCATATGCGGTCATGATCGCTGGCATTCGCGTGATTTGCCGCGCCTCCGACGCGTCGCTGTTGGCCAGCCAGATGTCGTACTGGCCTAGCAGGATTCTGAAAAAGTAGGAATTCAGGGCGAGGTAGTTCAGGTCTGATTGTTGGGACGCTTGTAGGGCTGGTGCAGAGTGCTGAACCCGCACCTTTGCAGGCCTTCCTTGATGTCCAGAGGGGTTCGAGCGACCCTCTGGACACACTTCTGCTATGGGTTAGGCGGATAAAACTGCCGGAGCC
>JBJMGK010000183.1:0-44678 GCA_045807925.1 Bryobacteraceae bacterium
CAGCCAAACCGTTGTTGAGATCGGTTATCAGGGTGTTCGCGGGCTTCATCTACAGCGTGCTCACCTGATCAATAATCCGCTTCCGGGTCCTGGTCTGATTCAGCCGCGCCGTCCCTACCGCGTTGCAACGTTCCTGCCCGGCACTGTTTTTCCAGCCGGAACGACCGTGGTCAGCAACGCAATTCCGGTTAGCACGGTGAACTGGCTGGAGAACACGGCGCAAAGCTGGTACGACGCAGGATACGTGAACGTGCGCCGCCGGTACGCAAGCGGCCTCAGCATTCTCGCCAATTACACATACGCTAAGAACCTCACGGACGCACCCGATTTCCGCTCTCCTATGTTTGAGGCGGCCGTCCCGCAAAATAACAGGGATCTCAATGCGGAGAAAGGTCCCGGATGCGACATCCGACATCGCCTCGCCACCAGCGTTGTTTACGATACTCCGGCGCTCAACCGATTTCAGTGGTCACGAGTCTTGACTCGAAACTGGGAGCTTTCCGGTATCTACCAGGCACAAAGCGGATTCCCGTTGACCATTTCGGTATTCGGCGATACGGCAAACACGGGAACCGTTCTGGGCGAGAATCCCGTTCGAGCCAATTACACTGGGCAACCCGTGTTCACCACAAGCACGGGCACTGCCCAGCAATGGTTTAATCCGCTGGCCTTCGCCGCACCGGCTCCGTATACATTCGGCAATGCGGGCCGCAACACCGTCCATGGCCCCGGATTGCAGACACTCGACGTAGCTGTCGCTCGCAAATTCCATATCTCTGAACAAGCCGGGTTCGTGTTCCGCATCGAAGCTTTTAATAGTCTGAACAAAATCAACCTGGGAACCCCGAACCGGTTCGTCAACACAGCCCAATTCGGAACGATCACCGAATCTTCAACCCCAGGCCGGCAAGTTCAGCTGAGTGCCCGGCTCTACTTCTAACGACCCGGGACATTGCGGCGCAGCGACCCTATTGGTGCTGTTTCTGGATCAGTCCTGTGAAACGCCGTTGCGACCAGTCAACCCAGCTCTTTCGCGATAGGAGACTTCTGCGCGAAGCTCGTGCGCGAGCGATTGCAGGGGGCAACACTCAACGCGTTTGGTTTGAGCAAACGGTGACGACTTCGCGTTCAAGTGGCAATCGAGAGATGCGGTTTGGATGATGATCCACCTCCGGGACAAACTCGACAGAATTCTGCAGCAAATCCGCACAGCCCGGCAGTTCCGTTCTGCGGTGTCACCTGTCCAAATGTAGCTGTATAGGCGAGGGTGCCGCGCTTGTTGGTGAGATCCTCGCTGCGAACGGTCATCTTCAGGTACGCATCCCGTGCATCACTACTCCGAGCGCCTATGCCCGCGCGCTCATCGACGGTCCTGCTCCGAGCCCGGCAGCTGCCTGATCGGAGGCAAGGCTGATGGTCTGCCGTCTCCACAAACGTTTCTCATCCTATTACTTCCAAACCTTGACAAGGCGAACGAAAGACGAAGATGATCGGGGTAGGTGTTTGCTCATCAAATCTCTATCGCAGCGGGCCGCTCGGAAATTCATGTGTTTAGCGATGCAAGTTATCAACCTCTGCTCGGGTTGGGGAGCTGGGCCTTTTATGTAGCGGATTTCAGCATCGAGAATGTCGGTCTGGCGCCGGGACCTGGGATCGAGAATTTTGAGATTATGGCTGCGCTCTCCGGCTTAGAACGGGTACTAGCCCTCGATCATACATCCAGGAAAGTTCGGCTGCACATCGATTCCCAATATGCAATCCGGTTCCTTCGACACGCGGTCGAGCGTACAGCCTTACCGACACGGCGAACCTTCGATAGAGTAAGAGATCTTTTTCAATATGCGATGGATCTCACCGTACGTCGAAGAATTGTGCTGACATCCGTACAAACGAGCCGCCCGGAACACATCGCGTGCCACCGGAATGCGGCAAAGAGGTTGAGACAAGAGCTTGCAGCGCATCCAGTGTTTGCCGCGAAAGTCGCCCGGCGGAAAGAAGAAGAAAGGCTGCAATGCCTCGAGAAGGAACGATTCGCTTTGCAAAGGAGGCTGGACAAAGTCGAGGAGGAGATTGTACTGACAAATGCTCGCTCGAACGCACTTTTGCAACTTGAGGTGGCGGAATTTGTTAGATCGCCGGCAAACCGGATAAACACGTCTGCCCGTGTATGTTTGGTCTGAGCTAGCATGCCATTTACTCACAGGACTGTTTCGCTAACCTGCGACGTCGCACCACTTATGACGAATATCAAACTGCATGTCGAAAACTGGTTGTGCCTGTCGCACGTGAGTGTGCCGCTCACTTGGTGCGAATAGAAAAAGTAACGGAGATAGGCTCCGAATTCATGCGACTGAGTGCAGATTCTCGGCTGTGTATCCGAGAAGTGAGGAGATCCTAGCGGCGTGCAAACATCCGTGGAGCGGCTATCAACTGGTCTCTCCCGTTTGGAATCGGTCCAACACTGGCCACCAGGCGTGACTTGTCGGACAGCGGGAGCGGCAAATGAATCACAAACACTACCGCCACAGACCACGCGTGATTGATGAGGCGATTTTTGAAAGCATCAGGGCGGACTTCGAGAACCTCATCCTGCCGTTAGCCGATATCGGTGTTCCTCTGGCCGGCTGGAATGGAACGAACGCACCGCAGATCGAGGGCTTTCGAGGAGACAGCGTTCGAATTGAATGAAGAGGAATCGGCCGCTCTCACGAGGGCAATGCACGAAGGAGACGCACATCCGGAATCAGGTATTCCTGACGAAGAGGTTGGGCAGAGATACACGCCAGCACAGAGGAAGATCGCCGCACGGTCGATCTCCGCGAGTATACAGGCCGCGAGCAAGCGCTCGAAGCACTTCGATGGAGCGGTTTCACCGGGCCCGTATTCAAAGCGTATTGGAATGATCCGGAAGCGTACATTTACTTCAGTGTCGGGTAGAGTCGTCAATTGCTGGCCACCGAACACCGCGTTAAGGGCTACGCTGGTCCTGAAGACGCGGCCAAGCGGATTCTGGGCGCCGCCAGATTCAGCAGCCCAGTGAAGGTTCTTCATTCAGAGGGACGATTCGTCAAGATTGAGGTGATCAGTCCATGACGGTACTTAAGGTCGAAAAAGTCGGCGGTTTGCTGGGCATTATGCTTCCCGACCAGATTACAGCCCGCTTGCAAATCAACGAAGGCGATTGGCTCTCCGCCCTGGAGACCGAACAGGGCTATTTATTGACCAAGTGCCATCGATCGACAGAAGACAAGCTGAACACCGCAATGAGCATAATGAACCGCTATTCAGAAGCGCTAAAGAAGCTGGCGAAGTAAAGGCTTGTATTTCGTTACAAGCTCCGGGTCGGATTAACCAGAGACGCGGCTTCCTTGCTCATCTATCGCCAACAGAGCACGACGTCATCACGGATCACAAACTTGCAAAGACTCCCTTTCACCATGCCGACCATTAATTTCGCATCTCTTCCACCGCTCGCCGAGAGTATTCTGGCTTTACTCGAGAGCCACCCAGACATCAATGCCACACAACGCATTGTTCTCCGGTTGGCGGCAGCTTTGATCGCGGAGGATACATTGCCCGAGGACGCCTACTTTGGCCTCGAGGACCCACGAATAAAGTTCACCATTGAGGAATTTGTATTGTTTCCTGACCGCTGGGAGTTACTCAAGGGTAAAGCCACGCCGAAATCTTGGGCGACACCTAAACGAGAGGCTGAATACGAAGAGGATGAGGGGTGAGATGCACTATCGAGCCTATGCCGAACAATCTAGTCGATCGTATATTGGATTTGGGAACGGATGCGACGGCAAGCGAACGCCTCATTCTGAAACTCGCCGCTGCATTGGTAAAGCAGCTCGACAGGGAGAACTATGACCTCAGGGAAGATGACGATCCCCGGATCAAATTGGTGGGGGAAGAGTTCGAGTGGATCCCCGACGGTTTCGAAGTCGTGAACGGAATCCCCAGGCCGAAGTATTGGGCAATCCCGGAACGCATGGCCCTCGTCGAGCCGAAGAATCGCGAAATCGATGAACTGACGAAGCAGTTCAACGGTGATCGTACGGCCGCCTGGAACGAATACTGCCGGCTCCTGAATGAAAGACGGCGCAAGTGAATTTGGGCAAGCTTTCGATACGTTCGGTGACTTCCTCTTCGGTTCGCCTCGAAGACATTTTGGACGGAATTGTTGAGGATCCACGAATGGAATAATGGCCGGGATCAAATGGAACTGAAGTTGAGAGGAGGTCCGCCTACGATTTCTCGTGGAACTGGATCATATCTCCGGCCACCGCGCCGCGTGCGGCCTCAACATCAGCTCGCGTCGAAGAGTTGGTGTCGGCTTCCGGGTTCCGAGTGTGACGCGCCAGAGGCCCGCCTTTTGCACAATCTCGAGTAGGGCTTCGAGAGTTTGGTCGAACGTTTGTCCCAACCTGTCCTTGATCCGGGTTGCGATCGCGGGGCCGAGGCACGCTTGTCAACGTGCGGGCGCCGTTCTTATTGCTTGTGCGCGCCCTTGCATTTGACGCTCCCGCCGTGTCCCCGATCAGGGCCCGGAAAAGAGTTCGCGACTGGGGATCACGCATCTATAGAACTTGTAGCTGAGGCGGCAAGAGCTGTGGCGATTCCCAGTCCATATCCCGGCAGAACACGCAGTAGAGGAGGTGGCGATCGCGCTTCGAGAGATCGCCGAACAGGCCGCCTTTATCGTCGTTGACCTAGGACAGGCTCAAGCGGCCGATATCGACGGGGAGATCGGTCAGGCTTAAATCGACAGCCACCGATCGTCCGGAACGGGGGTTGGTCAGGTTCCCGTTGAGGTGCGGAAGTCCGCGGTCATCGCCGAGCATCCAGTCCGCGTCTCCGGACTTCGGGAACTTCGTCAGCACGCCGCCTTCGGACAGCTGCATGACGCCGTCCTTCGCTTCGAGTTCCCCCATGCGCCAGTGGATATAGTCCACCAGGTAGTAGCGATACCACTTGGAGGCGACGTACGAGAGGCCAACCGCGCCGTTCATAAATAGGCTCTCGGGTACGGGCCACATCTCGCTGCGCGAGAATTGGCTTTCTTTGCCGGCGACGGCCAGGCCGCCCGCGAGAAATCCGCGCTTGACGAGAACCCGCAAGTAAGTCGCGGACTCGTACCCGAGATGTTTGGATACTTCAGAAGCAGTGAACTTCTTCAGATCAGCCAAAACTCCCGCGAGAACCTCGACGGTCGCTTTGACTTTTATTGGAATACTAGGGATCGTACTTCTTGATGGCCTTGACCAGGCACATCATCAGTTGATGGTAGACTTCATCCGCGTCCCTGCCCTTGAAGGCCAGGTGCAGTGTGCGGCATGCAGCGCCGAGCGTGCCTCGGTTCGCTTTCTGGCCGCGCGGGATGAAGCAACAAAGCAGCAAGTGGGTATCCTTGTTGATGTCTTTGGTACGGCCATTGCGCTGCAGCGGCAAGTGGCCGAGCAGGATCATGCTGACGTACTTGAGTAAGTACGCGTGGAAGCACTGCAGGATTTCGAGAAGACGCGCTTCCTTCTCGGGTCCTTCAACGGCATCCACGTAATCAATGCCGAGCTGCGTGAGCTCGCCTGGCGTTCTGATGACGTCCTGCTCCCAGGTTGGCCAAGCTCGATAAATTTATGTAGGCAAGTCTTGTTCTAGCAGGGTAGAACGCCTGCCTGGGACTGGCGGTCGAGCGACCCTGGCTACACGTATCTAGAAGATCAGTTCATGTGGTCCACCTTGTTTCCGACCAGCTTGGATCTCGTCGGGCTAACGCCCTTCCCAGCTGAACCAGGCAGATCATGACGCATCATCCACTCAATCCAGCGCCGTGGTTCCGAAACAGGACAAACTCATTCAAGGCTAGGCTGATCGATAGCCGGAGACATTCTCCCCAGGTCTGGCTCGATGTTCCGGCTCTGAGCTCATCACTTCATGATTCCATGTAGCTCTACAGCATAAGAGAGACCGCTGAACTTGCTGGATAGTTCGAGTTCCGCCCCCAGCAGGTTGGTCGGGACTTGGTTCACCGCGCAGCGGCAAAGCTGGCGACCGCTAAATCAAGCATCCGCGGAGTATACGAGCGTGGATCTTTAAGCCTGTAATGGAATCGCTAACCTAGGCAACCATAAACTCTTCCGGCGATCGGCCGACCACTCCAAAAACGCAAATATAAGAACCAAGATCATGTTCACCAAAGGGAGAAGAAACGAAACGCCGGCGGCCCGGAGTACGCCAAAGGTGAACGCGACGCCGCAAAGCATGATCGAACCGTCGACAGGAGAATAGCAAATGTCGTGAGAAAAATCCTGCCGGAGACAACGAATTGGCCGTTCAGTGCGCGGCATTTGCCGAAGACGAGAGTCCGATTACGTAACACACTCGCCAGGAGAACCTGAGCGCTATGCTCACGCTCGCAGCCGACCAGTTCCGGCCCAAGACGCGGAGGAATTCCCTCCTGTTGTGACTCCCAAGGACCGCCATAACCGCTGGATTGTATGGTGAGCCACAATTGCGAACTTGTGGTGGGGACGAAAGGGTGCAGCACGCGCCGACGATTTTTCACCGCATTTTCGAAATTCCTATACTAAAGTGCATTGCTAGCCGAACAGAGGGCGGTGTACGGGAAGAGCGGAGCTACGCGTAGAAAACCTGGGTTTCGACCGGCGCTCGGGCAATATTTTGACCCGTTTTAGGCTGCATCCTGTTCGCTCCAAGCAAATTCTCCAAAAATTTCTTTCTCGGCTGCCACCCTGACGGCTACCGCTTCAGCTTCCGTCTCGAAATAACCGAGATGCTTGAAGCCCAAAGAGTCGTAGATATGGGCGCGCCAAGGCCTCGTCCGGTGCTCCCGCTTGGTTACGCCGCGCACCGCGGACACTCGCCGACTTGCCGCTCCGGGGGAATTCCTCGCATTCTCCCGCCACGTTGCAATCCTTAAGTTGCATCGCCTGTTGTCCAGCCCATCACCATTTCGGTGATCTACAACGAGGCCCGGATCTGTTGGCGCGTTCACTAAAAGCCGATGCATGTAAACCGTCCGGCCGGCGAGTTGGGTTTTCGCATAAATTTTGCCCTTTGTCTTATGAACACACCAGTTGTGCCGCTGCAGCAGGGCGAGTTGGGCGGTGTCGACTATCGCCCAATAGCCCTGTGTCAACTCAAGTTTGGATGTGCTTTCGTTCACTCTCTGGACTGCTTTCACAGAGAGTGCTTAGTATTGGCTTTAAAGGAACTGGCCTCACTCGGCAGAAACGTTCCGAGAATCCGAACACGGCCAATTCCCTGGACCGAATGGGTGAGAGTTCAGTCGTTGCCAGTGTCGCGTCCTAGCATTTTCCTAGCACCCGGACTAGGCATATCGGCGGAGTATCGACCCGTAAGAAGCTGGCCAATGGAAATACAACGAGTTACGATGAGGCGAGACGAGGCATACCGAACGGAAACACATTCGATTCCCCTTAGCGCTACCAGATCCCCCAGTCATCTCTCGCCCCTCACAGTAGCCGGATTCCAGACCAGCATCACGCAATCCCCTTTGCGCGTAACATAAAACCACACCGCGCTCCGGTGATTAGCATTCGCGTTATCAGGAAATCTGCCGTACCCGTCTCGCGCTCCGGCCGGCACCCGTTAGTTAGGCACGGGCGAACGGCAAATCGACAGACACACACAGCGAAACCGTTCCGCGGCTTGGCCAGTCATGTGTTGTAAAGTACGTTACCGTACCTTGCATCACTCTTCAGACCTGTATCCGAATGGATGAAACCGGCCATAGCCCTCTCGTGCTTTACGTCGAGGATGACCCCACCACCTCCTACCTGTTCAAAATGGCCGTCGAAGAACTAAATTGCGGGATCAACCTCGTCGTCGTAAGCGATGGCGATGCAGCCGGCGCATTCCTGCATCGAAAGCCGCCTTTCGAGGACGCTGGTATCCCCGACCTGGTCATTCTCGACCTGAACCTACCCGGCCGCGAGGGGTTTTTTCACAAACCCCGAGATGTCGATTCTTTTTGGCGAACGGTCAAACAAATCTGCGACATGTTTGCGCGGGCTTCCCGGGCATCAACTGCCTGAGCTCCGGCACCTCCGAGGCAAGCCGCCGGACACCGCGTTTCTCACCAGCAGTGGCGCTTCAGTGTTCCATCGTCGTTGATCTTCGAGAAGTGTACCGATCCGCCGCTTTTACGAATCGGGATGCCAACGAATCTCGCCTCTCGCAGAGTACGGACGAACTCAACTCTCTCGGGTCCATTCTTCATCCGGATGTCCAACCGGTAGCGATACCCATATTCAAGGGCAAGTAGGTTGAGCCGTGCCTCCACAATGAACTCCTGGTCCTTCAAAGGACGTCGGGGAGACTGTTGGTTTTCGTACGCAAGGATTAAAGACATGCAAGGTATATCGGAGTATGTGGATTACGAGCGGCCTCGTCCGCGAGAATTTCCAAACTGCCTAGAGTTAAACATCTACCTATAAGCTTAATTGATGGCTCACCGACCGAACACTCCCCACTGAGAACCAACTGTTAAGCCGGATATTAAAAATTGTAAGCTTTTTGAAAAAAGCTAGTTGATTTACGTATTAATATGCAAACAACTGAAATCACGCAATCGGATGTACTTTTTCAAATCGATACTCCCCTTACAGGGCATGGAAATACGTTCTTTCGCTGAGGGAGTTCGCCCGTGCATTTCTCGCTTGATTTCGCTTATTTTGTTTTTTGCAGGTTTTATTTCTGGGCTACCTGCTGAAGCAGCAGCACGGTATATCGTGCGCGTTCCCAATCCAGCTGCAATCCAGCTTGTCTGTGTCCTGGCCGGGTGCACTGTCGTCGAGGGAATCGACGGTCCTGGAGGAAAGCTCTACCTCGTGACGAAAGACGGAGTCGATCCTGTCGCTGCACTCAGCATTTTGAGTAACACGTCGGGGGTGCTGAGCGTGGAGCCCGATTTGATCGCGCATACGGCAGATAGCGCGCCAGCGATACCGCCAGCGCTCCAGGACAACGCTCCCATCCCGTATTACGGCGCGATCGTGCCGCACGGATACGTGTACCAACCTGCAACGCACAACATACGCCTCGCGGACTTGAGGGCAACCTACCCGGGTGCAACCGGGGCGGGCTTGGTCGCGGTGATCGACACCGGTGTTGACCCTAATCACCCCGTGCTGAGGCCCGTTCTGCTCCCCGGATATGACTTTACCCGGAACCAAAGCGGCGCTGACGAGACACTCGACATTTCCCTGTCGAACCCGCCGCTCGTTAACGGAGTTCAGCCGGTTTGGGTGCACATCAGCTCAGGTGCGCTCGACCAGTCTACGGCAGCTGTGGTTGATCAGTCGACTGCCGCCGTTGTCGATGGACCACCATCCGCCGACTTTGGTCACGGCACAATGGTAGCTGGAATCATCCACCTGGTAGCACCCACCGCCAGGATACTTCCCGTGAAGGTGTTCAACGCCGACGGCACCGGTTACACCTCCGACATTTTACGAGGCATTTATTACGCCATGTCGATGCATGCCAATGTGCTGAATATGAGCTTCCACCTGGCGTCTTATTCGCCCGAATTGGCCACCGCGCTTTCGCTAGCGAACCTGTCGGGAACTGTTTCAGTGGCGGCGGCGGGCAACAACGGCCAGGCAACGTTGACTTATCCGGCTGCTCTGAACACCGTTATGGGTGTTGCTTCAACGACCAATGATGATCAGATCTCAACCTTCTCCAATTATGGGCCGCAGCTCGTTTGGGTGGCGGCTCCAGGGGAGGGCATTGTAACCACCTACCCGTTCTCAACGTACGCTGCGTGCTGGGGCACCTCGTTCAGCACCCCGTTCGTTGCCGGGCTTGCTGCTGACATGCTCAGTGTGGACCCGCTGTCGAACCAATCCAAGAGCTCCGGAGCAGCCGCACACGCGCAGCCCATAGATCCAAACGCCGGGCATGGCCGCGTCGATGCTTTACAGGCGATACAAGCTGCCGCCAGTCTGCTGCAGTGAATCTGCGCAAGAGCGAGGATGTCTGAACCCCTGCTTGCCGTTCAGGATCTCACGATTCAGTACAACTCGTCATCGGTACCTGCGATCACCGGCGTCACGTTTGCGCTCCGCTCTGGTGAGAGTCTTGGAATACTAGGCAAATCCGGCTCAGGCAAAACCACGCTCGCCCGCAGCCTTTTGCTGCTTCACGCTCGTGATTACCGCGTGACCTCCGGTTCGATTCGATTCCGCGACACGGAACTGGTACGGCTCACGCAGTCAAAGCTGCAAAGGATTCGCGGCCGGCATTTAGCGCTAATTAGTCAAGAGCCGGAGTTAGCGCTGAATCCGGTTCTGACGGTCGGCCGGCAAATCGTGGAAGTCCTTCGGGCACACGTCCCAGGTAGTGCCCGTTCCCACCGAGAGCGCGCGAAATTCATGCTGGCGAAAGTGCGCCTGGATGATCCAGCGATTTACGACGCTTACCCACATCAATTAAGTGGCGGCCAGAGACAACGAGTGATCATTGCACAAGCTCTGGTCTGCAAACCGGCCCTGCTCATTGCGGACGAGCCCACCAGCGCATTGGACGTCAAAACGCAATCTGAAATTGTCGCGCTTCTCGAAACGCTCAGGCGGGAGCTGCAATTATCGCTCATCCTGATCTCTCACAATCTAGATCTCCTCAGGGGAGTCACAGATCGCCTCGCGACTATGACCGAAGGACGCATGGCGGAGAGCTCCACACCCGAGCCTGTCAGTTCGGTGTCGGCCAAACGTCTTGCAAACGAGATGCCAAGGACTCGGGACTCAATTGCCAGGCACACTCACGATCAACAGGTCAAGCCCATAATCGAGGTCCGTCGTCTGTTCAAATCCTACTCACGCGGGAATTACCTGTCATCTGTTCGTAAGCATGTTTTGGCGCTCGCGGGGATCGACTTCCAGCTTCGAGGTGGAGAAACCATCGGCCTTATTGGTGAATCTGGCTCGGGAAAAACCACCTTGGCGCGATGTCTGGCATTGTTAGAACATCCTGATTCCGGAGAGGTGCGATTCGAGGGCAGAAACGCATTAAACCTTCCGAAGGAGCAACTCACGCCCATTCGGCGCCGCATTCAACTCGTGTTCCAGCACTCTGCGGCAGCAATGAATCCGCATCTCTCGGCCGAAGAAATCGTGAGTGAACCGCTGCGCATCCGCGGTGACCTTCCGAGACGGCAGCGCCGGGAGACCGGCCTGCACTGGATGGAACAGGTTGGGCTCTCTCCTCAATGGGCGAGCCGGCGTCCTTGGCAGTTCAGCGGTGGCCAGCGTCAGAGGTTGGCAATCGCGCGCGCGATGATTCTGAATCCGGACGTCGTCATCTTTGATGAGGCGTTTGCAGGACTCGACGGGACGACTCGCGCTGGGATCTTGGATATCATCCTGGACTTGCAGAGCTCCGGCCGGAAGTCGTATTTGTTTATCACTCACGATTTAGAGATGGTGAAAGATCTGACCGAGTTGGTTGTCATGATGCAAGATGGCAAGATAACGGAATCGAACATCTTCTTCAACACGTAGTTTGGCGCAGTTGCGACCGGACAGACATCGCCCAATTCTCATGCTCGAACTCCCGAAGGCGGACTGTTTGGTTCGGCTGCTAGGGACACTCCTGTTCCGCCGCCTTGTCCACGGCCTCTTAGTCTTGCTTGTCGCGTCTCTGCTCGCTTTTACTCTTGCAAGCATTGCACCCGGCGACTACTTCGACGATATGTGGGTGAACCCGGCGATCTCGCCACAGACTCTGGCGAGATTACGATCGCAATACGCGCTCGATCGTCCGTTCGCGGAACGGTACCTGCAATGGATTACGTCCATCCCCAAGGGGCAATGGGGCTTCTCGTTCGCCTACAACAGTCCGGCCGGTCCTATTCTTCTGTCTCGCGGTGGAAACACCCTATTGTTGACCGGTGTTGCCACCCTTCTTGCGTGGTTGGTTGCTCTGGTTTGGGGCGGATGGGCAGCGACGAACGAAGGCGGGTTCTTCGACGTGCTTCTGACATCGGTGAATGCGCTACTTCTTGCGATTCCCGAAGTGGTGCTCGCTCTTTCTCTGATGGTGTTCGCCGTTCGCACCGGATACTTTCCCCTTGGCGGACTGGCATCGAATCAAAATATCAGCTCGGGGATGTGGTCGCAAACGCGAGACCTGGCGAGCCACCTGGTCCTTCCAAGCATCGCGCTCGCAGCCGGCTCCGCACCATTGTTACTCTCGCACGTCCGCACCGCAGTCTCTGAAGCGCTCCACTCTTCGTTCATTGAAGCCGCCTGGGGGCACGGCATCTCTCGGAGTCGGATGCTTCTCCGGCATGCGTTTCCCGCCGCAGCGAATCCTTTGATAACGCTGTTCGGCACGTCTGTCGGAATGCTGATCAGTTCGTCTCTCTTAACCGAAGCGGTGTTTGGTTGGCCGGGGCTTGGGCAGTTAATGCTCGAAGCACTGGGAGCGCGCGATTTCTTTCTGGTGGTGGATTCCGCCGTTCTTGCAACCGCGTTCTTTCTGCTTGGAACTCTCATTGCAGACATCCTGCTTTACCTTGCTGACCCTCGCATCAGGGCTGACTAGATGCGTTTGGGCAAATTTCCCTCTCTGGCTCTCGCAATCCTTGCAGTCTGTTATGGATCGGCCCTATTTGCCGGTTTCGTAGCCCCATATAGCTTTGAAACTCAGAATCGGGAATCTAGCTATGTCTCGCCGACGCGACTACACTTCTTCGATCGGAGTGGGCGAATTCATTGGCGTCCATTCATCTACCCGTCGCGCGCAAGGCCTGATGGCGCCGCGGAATACGAAGAAGACCAGACGTCCACGTATCCGATCTCCTTCCTTGTTGTTGGCGAAGAATACAACGTGATTGGGATCCTGCCTGCGCGTGTGCACTTATTCGGAGTCGATAAACCCGCTCGCATTTTCTTATTAGGAACAGATGTTTTTGGGCGGGACGTGTTCTCTCGCCTCGTTTACGGAGGTCAGATCTCACTCATTGCCTCGCTAGCCGCGGCACTCGTATCGGTCATGCTTGGCGTAATTCTAGGAAGCATTTCCGGGTTTTATGCGCATTGGACGGATGCCATTGTGATGCGACTGACCGATGTGTTCCTTGCAATGCCATGGCTCTATCTTTTACTCGCAGTGCGGGCGGCTTTACCCCTTCACATTGACTCCCGGCAGAGCTATCTTTTCCTAGCCATCTTGATCGGTCTGGTCGGATGGGCGCGACCCGCACGATTGGCGCGTGGTATTGTTCTTAGCGCTAAAGAAGCCGAGTACGTGCTTGCGGCCCGGAGCTTCGGCGCATCAGACGGTTATCTTTTCCGTAGGCACATCTTTCCGTCGCTTTGGGGGATGTTGCTCACCCAGCTCGCGATCTATATTCCGCAGTACATCCTTGCTGAAGTGACTCTATCGTTCCTCGGATTGGGGGTGAGTGAGCCGATGGCGAGCTGGGGTAACATGCTCGGCGATCTTCAAATATTTGTCTCAGATCGGCACTGGTGGTTGTTTTCCCCCGCATTCCTCCTTTTTGGAGTTTTGCTGGCGTATCATGGGCTATTTGCATTCATAAAAAAGCGAACTCTTTAATTTTCTTCGGGTTTAAAGCCCAATGCGAACTGCATTCGGCTATAACAGCCGCGTTTAGTGCCGCAGATGAGCCAAGCTCTCCAGAATGTTGTAGTAAATTCCGCGACCGTCGGATCCTTCCTTATCGGTTTGATCTTGGCACCGGTAGCGCAGAAAGCGACTGCCGAACCCTCAGCTCGGCTCTGTTCCGCCGCAACCGGTAACTCCGAATTTTTGAGGATCTCGGGCCGGCCGGGAGCCTGTGGGGGGAGGCTCGTTGTGAGTCAACGATCGGAGCCGAAGACGTTCAATCCCGTCACTATGGCGGATCGAGACTCGGCGAAAGTCATCGATCTTTTGAACGCTGATCTCATCCACATCAATCGTAGTAACTTCCGAGTCGAGCCTGCTCTCGCGAAATCGTGGACTCTTTCGGCGGATGCGCGGACTTACACTCTCGTCCTGCGGCGCGGCGTGCGCTTCTCTGACGGGCACCCGTTCGATGCAGACGACGTCGTTTTCAGCTTCGGGCTGTATCTTGACGAAGCGGTACGTTCGCCGCAACGAGACTTGCTGGTCATTTCCGGCCGACCGTTGCAGGTGCGCAAAGTGGACGCTTACACGATTGCGTTTATGCTTCCATCCCGTTATGCCGCCGGGGAGAGACTCTTTGATAGTATCCCGATTCTTCCCCGGCATGTTCTACACAAATCGGCGAAAGCACGTGAACTGTCGAGCGCCTGGGGCGTGAACACCGATCCTAAGCAGATCGTAGGCTTGGGGCCTTTCCGTCTCAAACAGTTTGTGCCTGGGCAGAGGGTTGTTCTCGAACGGAATCCTTTTTATTGGAAGGCAGACTCGGCGGGACAGAGGCTGCCTTATCTGGACGAGGTTATCTCGGAAGTCGTTCCGAATAGCGAAGCGGAAGCAATGCGGTTCCTATCTGGTGGGACGGATCTGATGAACCGCATGACGGCTGCAAATTTCGCAGCTTTGAAACCTGAGGAACGAAGGCGGGATTTCCGCCTTTACGATCTCGGACCAGGATTCGAGTACAGCTTTCTGTTTTTTAACCTCAATTCGGCTCCGGCGGTTGCAAATTCAGGGCTGGCCGAAAAGCAGAAATGGTTTAGTGAATTAGGATTCCGGCAGGCTGTTGCCGAAGTGATTGACCGAGATTCTATTGTGCGCTTGGTCTATAGAGGCAGTGCATATCCCTTATCGGGCCCGATGTCTCCAGCCAACAGCTTCTGGGCAGACCGCCGTGTCCCCCGTCCCGTTCGTTCGGTTCCGCAAGCACGCGAGTGGCTGCGGAAGGCTGGGTTTCACTGGTCGCGGAGCGGTTCGCTTCAGGATCGCGGAGGCACGAGCGTCGAGTTGTCACTCCTCGTCAACACAGCCAACCGTCAGCAGCAACAAATGGGGGTAATCATCCAGCAAGATCTAAAAGAACTGGGCATTCACGTCACCTTGAACGCTCTCGAATACCGCAGCTTTCTCCATCGACTTTTTTCTAGCTTCGATTATGAGACGGCAATCATGACGCTGGCCGACGGTGATGCAGACCCAAATACGGAATTAAGCTTTCTCCTTTCGACGGGCACGAACCACGTCTGGGGCCTCAAACCCGGGCGAATTCCAACCTGGCAGATTGAGATCGATGTACTCATGCAAAAGCAGCTAACCGCTCGAAATTCCGCCGAGCGGAAGCAATGGTTCGATCAGGTACAAGAGAGCCTGTGGAGAAATAAACCCGTGGTTTTTCTGATTAGCCCCAACATACTGGTAGGAGCCAGCAACGAGATTGGGAATTTTAACCCAGCCAAACTTCCCGACTACACCTTATGGAATGCTGATCAGCTCTTCCATCGATCCCAGCAGAGGACGACCGGACGCTGATGACGCTCGAAGGCACCGACGCACTTACAACGAAAGGTGCACACGAAGACGAAGTATTAGTCCGCGAGTGTTTGAAGGGTAATAAGGCAGCCTGGTCTGCGCTCATCGACAAATACCGGAGTCTCGTCTTCTCCATTCCTATGAAACGCGGTTTCTCGCGGGAGGATGCGAATGAAATCTTTCAATCGGTATGGTTGACTTTGCTGAATGAAATTTCAAATCTCCGCGAACCAAGAGCACTTGCCGCGTGGCTGATACGCGCAACGTCGCATCAATGCCTAGGATTGATACGCAAGCAGCGCCCGTTCGTGGAAGAACTCGGCGAAGATGAGCAATCGGAAGACCCGGACCGATTGCCGGACGTGCTTCTTCAGGAGCTTGAACGAGAGCAACTTTTAAGAGAGGTGATACGCGAACAGTCACCCGACTGTCAAAGACTCATCAAGCTGCTCTTCTTTGAAGATCCCCCGATCCCCTATGTCGAGGCTGCTCGCCATTTGGGTCTGGCTACCGGTTCAATCGGTGCTACCCGCGGCCGTTGTCTCGAAAAGCTGCGGCAGGCTCTCGACCGACGGAACTTCTCTTAATCTGATCACCAATGCAGCCGGACGTGCGTGAACTGTGCCTTGAGTTGGGCCGCCTTAAGAACGGAGATAGTCGAAGCGCTTTGCTCATGCAACATCCCGAACTACTGAATGCTCGAACAGTCGAAGGCTTAGCGGAGGCCGTTCGGACCACCGTTAGAGTGGACGTCCCTCAAGCAGTGGCACTGGCCGAAGCAGCACTCGCCATCGCCTCCGAAGTCAAAGATGACACGGCGCTTGCGCGGGCTTTCCGCGCCAAGGCGAATGCCATGTGGTTCATGGGCGATTGCAAGTCCGCTACGGAACTATTCAGCCGGGCAGTGAGGTTGTTCGAAGCGGCGGGAAAAATGGATGAAGTGGGACGAACTTTAAGCAGCTCCATTCAATCGCTTGCATTGATTGGTGAATACGACGCAGCTTTTGCAGCCGCCGCAAAAGCACGAGAAATTTTTCTCGAAATCGGTGAAACATCGCGGCTGGCTCGGCTGGGTATCAATGTCGCCAACTTATATCACCGGCAAAATCGCTTCGCTGAAGCCTTGAAGGCTTACGAGCGCGCTTACGATGAACTGCTGCCGCACAAAGATACGGAGGGCATTGGCGTAGCCCTCCATAATATGGCGGTTTGTCTGATTGCACTCGATGACTTCCCGGGTGCGCTCAGGATGTACGAGCGCGTCCGAAACTTCTGCGAGCAGAATGATATGCCACTACTGATAGCGCAAGCGGATTACAATGCGGCTTATCTTTACTACCTTCGCGGTGACTATACAAGAGCGCTGAAGCTGTTGAGTTCCGCTCGTGAAGCATGCTTGCGAAACGGTGACGCTTACCATGTCGGATTATGCGATTTGGATCAGTCCGAAATCTATCTTGAACTCAGGTTAGTTTCCGAAGCGGCCGAGATGGCGGAGAACAGCTACCGCCGCTTTCAGCAACTCAGCATGAATTTTGAGTCGGCCCGAGCATTGGCGAACCTTGCGATCGCCATGAGCCTGGCAGGCAATTTCACCAGGGCATTGGGTCTTTTCGGTGAGGCACGAGAGCTGCTACAGAACGAGAACAACCAGGTCTGGGCCTATCTCCTCGATTTATATCGTGCGGTGGTCCTGGTTGAGCAGAATGAACTCGATAGAGCCCAGGAATTCGGATCGCTTGCGGAGCAGTTCTTCCGTTCCGCGCGCATGCCAAGCAAACACGTCCACTGCTTGTTATTGCTGGCAAGGATCTCGCTTCGGCAGGGCGAACTGGGTGCTGCGGTCGGCTCTTGCGAGAAGGCGCTCGAAGCTCTTGAAACTCTCGATATTCCCAACTTGGCGCACGAGGCACGGTTGCTGCAGGGCCAAATCTTTGAAGCACTATCAAACCCCGATGCCGCCTACAAGTCCTACCAGGCCGCGCGTGGCGCGTTAGAAGTGTTGCGCAGCAGTCTCGTAAAAGAGGAGCTGAAAATCGGGTTCATGCGAAAGAGAACCGAGGTTTATGCTCGCCTGACGAAGCTCTGTCTGGACCGCCCCGACCACGTGTGCTCGGCGGAAGAAGCGTTCTCCCACGTCGAGGCCGCAAAATCCCGTACCCTGCGAGATTTGATCATGGGAGGGCCGACGTCACCGCAATTTGAATATCAGGCCAGCCAAACGGATGCTCGTGCGCAGGAATTGCGGGCTGAACTGAACTGGTATCACAACCGGCTCGAGCGCGAGCAACTGTCACGAGATGGGCTTTCACGAGATCAACGGACCAAGCTGAACTTCGAAGCAAGACAGCGGGAACGGGAACTGGCCAATCTCCTTCTCGAAGCACCTGCCTCGGCTAGTGTCGGCGCCGCACTGCGTAATTCGAGCACGGCCGGCCTTGAAGAAATCCGGACCTCCCTGGGAAAGGAAAGGGCCCTGGTTGAATATTTCGAACTGGAAGGCGTTATCTACGCTGCCGTCCTTACAAGGGAAGCGCTCAAGTTTGTCCGCCTAGCTCCCGCGGTCGAAGTCCTCCAAAGCTTCAGGCTTCTGAAATTCCAGCTTTCGAAGGCACATCTCAATCGCGAGTACCGGCAACGTTTTGAATCCTCTCTTTTGCGATCCGTCCACAGCCACCTCGAAACACTGTACGCGAAGCTGATTGCGCCCTTCGAGAACCTCCTTGAGGTGAGAGACGTCGTCATCGTTCCTTATGGCCCTTTGCACTCTTTGCCATTCCACGGTCTCTATAACGGAAGCTCATATCTGATCGATCGTGTGGGCATCTGCTATGCACCGAGCGCGAGTATCTTTGCTTCTGACCTTTCAGGGCCTTCCCGGGAGGAGAGCGCCTCGTTGATACTCGGGATGAGCGACTCTCGGACGCCTTTCATTCGCGAAGAGGTAGAGGCCGTGGCGAAGGTGGTTCCCCGGTCCAAGGTGCTCTTCGGGCCGGAAGCAACGGAGGAACATCTACTAAAGCAGGGCCAACATTGCCGATTCATTCACATAGCAAGCCATGGCCATTTCCGGCCCGATAGTCCTCTGTTTTCGGCAATTCAGCTCGGTGACGGATTACTAAACCTATACGATCTGTACCGAATGAATCTGCCCGTAGAGCTGCTTACTCTAAGCGGCTGCGTAACGGGCATGAACGCGGTCGACGATGGGGACGAACTGCTGGGTTTGACGCGAGGTTTGCTTTACGCGGGCGCTCGTTCCCTGCTGCTCTCGCTGTGGGATGTCGACGACCGAAGCACAGCTGATTTTATGAAACACTTCTACCGCGAGTTGCAGACCCGGAAGAAAATCAACGCCTTTCAGGTCGCGACCAGGAGAGTGCGCGAACAGTTTCCTCATCCTTATCACTGGGCTTCGTTCAAGTTTCTCGCTAGAGCCGGCAGTCTTTGAACTTTTTGTTAACCTTTTCGTATTTTTTGAGAGGCATGTCGCCCTTGCGCTACGGATCGGCAGTTTTCGATTCCACTGGCAGCCCGAAATGAGCCACTTCTCAGTCACCGAATGGGTAGACTTCGCCCGAAGATTAATGTCTCCGGAGAAGGCTACTTTGATGCGAGCTTCAGCAGAGGCTTGCGATGAGTGTAAATCTTCGTCCCTGTTGTGGAGGCATGTTTACGGCCTCCTGGCCGACGAACGCGAGCACGAACCTTCCATGGATATTGTTGAGTTTGTCAAGAATGCCTTCCCGGAGGACAAGCCCGTTCCGTGGTTGGCCAAAGTTACGGATTTTGCAAGTATTGTTTTCGACAGCTTTCTGCAACCAACGCCTGCGGGCGTGCGCTCGTCAGCACGATCGAACCGGC
This sequence comes from Bryobacteraceae bacterium, assembly GCA_045807925.1. Lineage (GTDB taxonomy): Bacteria > Acidobacteriota > Terriglobia > Bryobacterales > Bryobacteraceae > Bog-105. The sequence continues at coordinate 19,357 of JBJMGK010000183.1, forward strand.
AGATTACGGTGGAATCCGGCGCCTTTGTTGTGGACCTTCAGCTTGAATCCGATACGGTGCAGCGGCAGTGTTCTCTGACGGGACAGATACTCGCTAACAGCGATTCAGCGTCACAGATTGCCGGCGCAGAGGTGGTCCTGTTAGACCCCGATAAAGTCGTGCAGAAGACGCGAGCAAATGACCTGGGCGAGTTCTGCCTTGACTTCAACTATGGAGAAAACCTCAGACTCTTTATCGATATCAGGGGCGAGCGTGGCGTTGGCATCGTGCTCCCGAAATTGGATGATACTCGCCTGGAGCCGTTGCAATGAAAGCCAAACGCACGCGAGTCGGGACTAGTCTGTCACGGGTTTCGTCTGACGCTCTGCTGAAGGAGTTGCTGAACCGGCTATATGCTCGGAGGCTCGAGATTACTAACCTACTTAACTGCTTGGACGGAAAACGCCAAGTCAGTCAGCCTGGGTTTCAGAATTGGATCAGCCGATTCGCATTCGCCGAAGAAGTAAGTGCCGCGATTGACGAACAGCAGTTCGTCATCCATTACCAACCTCAAGTCTCTCTCCGTTCCCGGAAACTCATTGGGTTTGAGGCACTCGTTCGATGGCGGCATCCCAAACGGGGGCTTATCTCGCCCGATGAATTTGTGTCGCTAGCTGAAGAAACCGGGCTGATCGTCCCCCTCGGCGACTGGGTGTTAGATCAAGCTTGTCGACAGATCTCGTTATGGCGCCAAGAGATCCCCGGCGCAGACGCGCTAACGATGCACGTCAACATGGCAAGTGCTCAGATCGGAAGGCAAGACACCCCCGTCCGCGTCCACGACTGCCTGCAACGCCATCGATTGCCTCCTGAAGCCTTGCATCTTGAGATCACTGAAAGCTCCGTCATACAGAAACCTGACCTCACCGCACGAGTGCTTGAAAGGCTAAGACGTGCGAACGTGCAGGTTTGGCTTGATGATTTTGGCACCGGGCACTCGTCCCTGAGTAGCTTGCATCAATTCGCACTGAGCGGACTGAAAATCGACCGCTCGTTTGTACAGCAGATGGGCGATTCCAGCAGCGGCCTGATCACCAGAGCAATTCTCGGGCTGTCACAGAATCTTGGCCTTCAGGTAACGGCTGAAGGAATTGAGACAGCCCGGCAAGCTGATGAACTGGAAGGATTGGGCTGCGAGTTTGGCCAAGGGTACTACTTCTCGAAACCCCTTCCGACAAGCACCGCCGCCCGGTATATCGTGGCCCATACTTTTGGCCTAGCGGCACGAAGAGAGGGCGCCCATAATCACGCTTCTAATTTGTCGGGCTTTCCGCCGCTGCCGGTTGTTTAATCTCCCTTGATTTTGGTCGGACGCCAGGAGCTGGCATGCACGTGACAGGGTGGATCTGTCCGTGAGCACGGCACATGAATCATCCTTAAAACTGTCAATATTCCGAGTGAGATCGCGTGAAGGTTCCCGACATCACGCAGGCAGGAATGCACGCATCGCTCGATCTGGTGACGTCATGCTCGCGCGGTACGAGACGTCCATCGGCCTTTCCCGTCCCTTTTCTGCTGGCATTACTGTTGTTCGCCGCTCTTGCCTGTGGCCCGTTACCGCGCGATCCAAGAAAAACTTTGCAACGTGTCCAGCACGAACAGCAAATACGCGTGGGAGTCGTTGAGAATCCGCCCTGGGTGATTCACGCCGGGAGGGAGCCTGGCGGCGTAGAAGCAGAGCTAATCCGCAGGTTCGCTGCCTCGCTGGGTGCCAAGCCGAAATGGTTCTGGGGCAGCGAACAACAGCATATGGAAGCCCTCGAGCATTTTGCATTGGACGTGTTGATCTCCGGTCTGGACAAGACCACTCCCTGGTCGAAAAGCGTCGGGTTGACCAGACCGTACTTCAAGGAGCAATTCACGATCGGGGTGCCTTCCGGTGCGCGATCGCCCGACACCCTGAAGGGAATCAATGTGGCCGTAACAGAGGGTGAGGCGATTGCGGCTTACGTACAGAAGAAGGGCGCGAATCCCGTAAGAAAAGCAGACTTGACGCATGTAGACGGGCCCCTTGCAGCTCCCGTTTGGTTCCTGGAGAACGAGGGTTTCACCAGGACAAAGTTCGTCATCTTAGAGAAGGGGCACGTTATGGCCGTTCCTCCGGGAGAGAACGGCTGGTTGAAGCGCCTGGGTGACTACCTGGAGGAGCTGAAATCGGATATCCCGAGGCTTCTCACGCGAGGGGTTCAACCGTGAACGCGATTGGTGCAGACTACGAGCTTCCGCCGGACAAGCAGCAAACCCTGGGTCGTGCGAAGCACGTGGAGTGGACTTTTATAGCGTTTCTGGTTTCAATCATCCTGCTCATGGCGCTCGTCATGGGCTCTTCGCAAACTATGAAGGCCATGTGGATCGAAGATACGTTGAGCCTTGTGCCTTCCTGCTCTTTCCTGCTCGGGATTCACTTCCGCCGCAAACCGCCGGATGAGGCCTTCCCATATGGGTATCGCCGCGCAGTGCTGGTGGGATTCCTGTCTGGGGCGGTCGCCCTTCTCGGGTTTGGCTTATACATCCTCGGTGATTCTGTACTCAAACTGCTCACGGCTGAGCACCCGATCGTGCAAACCGTCCACCTATTCGGAAGATCGGTTTGGATGGGCTGGCTGATGATCGCTGCACTCACGTACAGCGTTATTCCGCCGATGATCCTCGGTCGAATGAAGGTTCCGCTTGCCTCCGAACTGAACGATAAGACGCTGTATGTATCAGCGGAGTTGAACAAGGGAGATTGGCTCTCTGGAATCGCTGGCATTATCGGAATTGTTGGAATCGCATACGGATTCTGGTGGACGGATGCTTCCGCGGCCGCTTTCATCTCGATCGAGATCATTAAAGATGGCTACGTTAACTTGCGCAACAGCGTGTCTCAGTTGATGAACAGGCGGCCTTCCACGGTAGAGGACCAGGACGAAGATCCCGCGATTGATCGGCTGCAAAAAGCACTCGAAGGCCTCGATTGGGTGGCTAAGGCGCGAGTTCGGCTGAGGGAAGACGGCGATGTGCTTACGGGTGAAGCATTCATTGAGCCTCGTGACGACCGCGACTTGCTAGGGCGCATGGCGCAAGCGCGCGAAATCGTGGGCGGTGTCGACTGGCGGCTTCATGACATCAGCATGGTGCCGGTGCGATCGGTCGAGTAGCTGCGCGCTCGCCAGACGTGTGTAGCGGCCGAGCTTTGCGACATTTCCCGGGCCAGAGGCATCGAAAGGTTAGTGTCTGCCTGCATTGTCCAGCCTGCCTCCGAGGGATTCGAAACACCCCGAAGCAGACCCTCGAAGACGGGCAGTGGTCTCGGGCCGCCGGGTGCCGTCGTTGCTGTTTTTCTATGCGGCGCGTTTGCTTTTCTGGAACTGTACTGTACGCAGCCGCTCCTTCCGTTACTCGCCCGCTTCTTCCGCGCGTCGGAAGCGAGCGTGGGCGTGACAATTAGCGCGTCAACACTCGGCGTAGCGGTTGCGGCGGCACTTCTAGCCATGTTTGGTGAGCGTCTCCCACGGAAACCTACCATCATCACTGCCATGTCAGTTCTGGCCGTCGTTGTTGGTCTCACAGCGACCGCGCGTGGTTTGGCCGAACTCGCTATCTGGCGTTTCCTTCAAGGGTTACTAACTCCCGGTATCTTTACAATCACAATTGCCTACATCACAGAAGAATGGCAACCGTTGCAGATGCCGCGCGTGATGAGTATCTACGTGGCAGGCACCGTATTCGGCGGATTTGTTGGCCGAATCTCCGGAGGAATTCTCGCTGAACATTTCGGATGGCGCTCGATGTTCCTGGTCCTTGCTGTTTGCGGAGGAGCGGGAGCGCTCATCACGGCGCGTTTCCTAAAACCCGGCACACGCAGTGTGGACTCTGGCAAGGGTGGATCCGTACTCGCACCCATGCTGAATAATCTCCGCAATCCCCGGCTTCTGGTGACGTTCGCTGTGGGCTTCTGCATGCTGTTCACGCTTGTCTCCACGTTCAGCTATGTCACGTTCTATCTGGCAGCTGTTCCATTTCAACTCTCTACCAGCGCGCTGAGCTATCTCTTCTCGGTTTACCTTGTTGGATTGAGCGCAACCTTAGCGGCGGGTACCGTTTTGGCGCGCGTCGGGCTGCGCCACGGTATGTTAGGCGCGATTGCGCTCTGCTTAGCCGGCGTGCTCACGACCCTGATCCGTTCCTTGCTGGCCGTTGGAGTCGGCCTGTCGGTAACGAGTGCCGGTGTTTTCATCGCACAGACGTGTGCAAACAGCTTTCTGCGAGATGCCGCGCCGGGCGGGAGTCGAGTATCAGCGGCCGGGCTGTACATCTGTGCTTACTACGTCGGAGGAACGGTCGGCGGCGTGCTGCCGGGGCTCTTCTGGAAAGCTGCTGGCTGGCCTGGATGCGTGGCGCTTATCAGCCTGTTACTCGTGGTCGCTGCCCCTCTGGCGTTTTTCGGGTGGCGCTCGAGACCGGCTACGCTCGACGCTCTTCCTGTTTAAGGTCACCCCGCCGCTGCTGCCTGCTCCCGCTGTGTTCTCAGCAATTCTTCGAAGCTATACTGAGGCTGAAAAACGCCGCCGTTTGTTATGAAGATCGCAGATATTCGTGCCTATACAGTCACTGTCCCATTGCACGCAGCACTCCGCCATGGAAACGGCTGCCACTGGGGCCGGTTCGTTCGGACCATTGTGGAAGTGGAGACGGATAACGGTTACGTCGGCCTCGGTGAAATGGGTGGGGGCGGAGAATCTGCCGAGGCCGCGATACGCTCACTGAAAGCCTATCTTGTCGGCCACGATCCGGTGCGCCTCGAAGAGATGCGCTTTCGGATAGCCAACCCAACGGCCTCGCTGTATAACAACCGAACTCAGCTGCTCGCGGCCCTGGAGTTCGCCTGTCTCGACATCATGGGGCAAGCCTGGAGCGTGCCGGTGCATGCGATTCTCGGCGGCAAGGTGCGCGATCGGGTTCCGTTTGCCTCGTATTGTTTCTGGCGCTACGGAAGCGAGTCCGGAGACGGCGAGGTTCGCACAGCGGATCAACTTGTTGCTTATGCGCGCCAGTTGAAAGAGAGATACGGCTTCACGAGCCACAAACTCAAGGCGGGCGTCTTTCCTCCCGATTACGAGATTGAGGCCTTTCGCGCACTCGCTAATGCGTTTCCTCAAGATGGAGTCCGCATCGATCCCAACGGGGCGTGGTCAACTGAGCAAGCCATTCGCGTCGGCCAGGCAATTGAGGACCTCCGGAACGATTACCTGGAAGACCCCGTTTATGGTTTGAACGGATTGCGCCGCGTCCGGCAGATGGTGCGCATTCCCCTCGCGACCAATACGGTGGTTGTGAACTTCGAGCAGCTTTCGGCGAACATCCTTGACACGGCCGTTGACGTGGTTCTGCTGGACACGACGTTCTGGGGAGGGATTCGTCCTTGTATCAAGGCTGGAGGCATCTGCGAGACTTTTCAGATCGGTGTCGCCGTTCACTCATCGGGCGAACTCGGAATTCAACTGGCCACGATGCTGCACATGGGTGCTGTCATTCCCAACTTGTCATTCGCGGGTGACGCCCACTATCACCATCTGGCCGATGACGTTATTGAAGGCGGCCTGATGAAATACGAGGGCGGCTCGATCGCCGTCCCGGATACGCCCGGTCTAGGAGTCAAGCTGGATCGCGAGAAGCTGCGGCAATACCAGGAACTCTACCAGGAGTGCGGCGGATACCCGTACGACCAAGATCCGTTGCGACCAGGTTGGGCGCCTATCATTCCGAATGATCGCTGGGCCGACCCTCGCGACGACCGCCGACCCAAGTTGCGATAGCAACAACTGCAGCAAGATACGATCTAACCAACTGCCATGAACCGAATGTCGTTCCTCGCGGCAGTGTTGTTTCTGCCGCTTGCCGTTCTCCGAGGCGAAACTGGTTACGACGCATGGCTCCGCTACACGCACATAGACGATCCCTCGGTGCGCCAAATGTACGCTGGACTTCCGGCGACTGCGGTCACCTTGGGTCCTTCGCCAGTGGTTGCGAGTGCAGGAGCGGAACTGAGTCGCGGAGTTCGGGGCATGCTTGGGCGCAATCTCCGAATGACGACGCAGTTATCTGCGGGCGAAGGCGGCATACTGCTCGGTACGCTCGATTCCATCAAGCCGTTGGTCACCGACCCGTCCCTTCCGCAATCACTCGTTCCGGACGGTTATTTGCTGAAGACGTCGGCCGTCCATGGCCATCCCGTTTTGCTCGTTGCCGGATCGAACGACCGTGGCGTCTTGATTGGAACGTTCGCGCTCCTCCGGAGGATAGCGCTTCACCGGGAGATTGCTGACCTGAACGAAGAGCACTCTCCGTCGGCGCCGATCCGATGGACGAACGAGTGGGACAATCTCGACGGCAGCATTGAACGCGGATATGCGGGGCGTTCCATTTTCTTCGAGGGCGGAAATGTTCGGGCAGATCTGACGCGTGCGGCGGACTACGCACGGTTATTGTCGTCGATCGGGATTAATGGCTGTACTGTTAATAACGTCAACGCCAATCCAAAGGCAATTTCCACCGAGTTCCTGCCCGAGCTGGCCCGAATCGCCGACGCGTTCCGCCCCTGGGACGTCAGACTTTCTGTTTCGGTAGACTTCAGCAGCCCGAAGATTCTGGGCCATCTTGACAGCTTCGATCCCGTTGATCCGAAAGTGGCCGCATGGTGGAAGGACAAAGTGGACGAGATCTACAAGACGATTCCTGATCTCGGCGGTATTGTTCTCAAAGCCGATTCGGAGGGACGAGTCGGCCCTTCTACCTACGGTCGCACCCACGCAGACGCAGCGAACGTCATCGCGCGAGCCCTTAAGCCCCACGGCGGCGTGCTGGTCTACCGGGGATTTGTGTACAACCACCACATGGACTGGCGCGACCTGAAGAATGATCGCGCGCGAGCAGCTTACGACAACTTTGCAAAGCTCGATGGCAAGTTTGACGACAACGTTCTGGTTCAGATCAAAGAAGGCCCAATCGATTTCCAGGTGCGGGAGCCCGTTTCCCCTCTGATCGGTGCTCTCAAGCAAACGAACGAGACACTCGAGTTTCAGGTGACTCAGGAGTACACGGGCCAGCAGCGCCAACTCTGTTTCCTCATCCCGATGTGGAAGGAGGTCCTGGACACGGATCTGCATGTGGACGAGCGCAGTACTCCGGTGAAAGACATTGTTTCGGGCAAAGCATTCCACCGTGGCATCGGTGGCCTTGTGGGCGTGACAAACGTTGGGCTCGACCAAAACTGGCTGGGTTACGACCTCGCGATGGCGAACCTGTACGGCTTCGGTCGTATTGCGTGGGATGCCGATCTGAGTTCGCGCGAGATCGTCGATGAATGGAGCCGCATGACGTTCGGCCACGATGCGCGAGTAGTCGACACAATCAACGATCTCGAACTGCGCTCCTGGCGCGTCTACGAAAACTACACTGGGCCACTGGGCGCGGGTGGGTTAACGGACATCATTGGCGTTCACTACGGTCCCGGAATCGAATCGTCCGAACGGAACGGCTGGGGGCAATGGCATCGAGCGGACGAGAAGGGCATCGGCATGGATCGGACCGTTGCTACGGGTACGGGCTACATCGGCCAATATTCGCCGCCGCTCGCGCAAATGTACGAGTCGCTGGCGACTTGTCCGGATAACCTGCTGCTGTTCATGCATCATGTTCCGTACACTCACGTGCTCCATTCGGGCAAAACCGTTATCCAACACATCTACGATTCGCATTACGAGGGGGCGGCCGAAGCTCAAGCGTATCCCGAGAAGTGGCGTCTGCTGCACGGGCGGGTTGACGACGAGAGGTGGGCGGCCGTTTTGAAGAAGCTCCAATATCAGGCCGCGTATGCCGACGTTTGGCGGGATGACGTGAACGACTGGTTCTACAAAACGTCCGGCATTCCGGATGCTCATGGGCGGCTTGGACATCACCCGGGACGATTCGAAGCGGAATCAATGGCTTTGGAAGGCTACACGGTGGAAGGGATCACTCCGTGGGAAGGCGCTTCGGGTGGCAAAGCCATCGCATGTCCCGCTGAAAAATGCTCGGCCGCCACTCGTTTCGACGGCAAATCGGGCTGGTACGACGTGGGAATCCAGTATTTTGACCAAAACAACGGGGCGGCTCGCTTCCAGCTCTTTGTCGGCAACCAACTGCTCGGTGAATGGACCGCGGACGACAACTTGCCTACTCCGAAGGCGAACGCACACACCAGCACTCGTCATACGATCGAGGGCGTTGCGCTCCGGCCTGGAGATGAGATTCGAATGGCTGGATTCGCGAACGCGGGCGAGCGAGCCCTAGTTGATTACGTCGAAATAAAACCTTCTACTCGTGTAAGCTTCTAACTGTTTGTCCAAAAACTTATGACCGCAATTGCACAAGAAAAGCAGACCGCCCTCGTCGAGAGACTCACCCAAGCCTGCGGAGGCGGCTACTCGCCGGAAATTCGGCGCAGGTATTTCATCACTGGACCGCAATGGGCGCCCGCCTACGAAGGACAAGCCGTGTTCCATGCCCCGGTGAGGACCCCGCTCTCCTTTGAGACGGTGATCGAAGAATACAGCAAAGTCGGGGTGGGCTATTGGTGCACCCACGACACGGACGTCATCCCGACGGACGATCTCTTTACACCGCGCCAGGACGAGATCGTCAACCGGATCAAGCAAAGCCTGGCGAAGCACGACGTGAAGTGCTCCATGGTGACGACGGAGACTTTCCACCATGCCGTCTGGGCGGGAGGTCCGGCTGCCGAGGCGCCCGAGGTTCGGGAGTATGCGAAACGGCGCTTATCCAACACTGTGGGCATCGGGCATGAACTGGGAGCGCAGTATTGCGTTTACTGGCCGGGTTCGCTTGGTTATTACATCGCCGGCGTTGTGGAAGAGACGCAGACGCTCCGCTGGTTCGCCGAAGGTCTGAATGCCGCCTGCGACACCGACATCGAGATCGCGAAACAGAAGAATCGGCCAACGCTGAAGCATTGTATGGAGGCTAAGCCGTTTGAGCCGCAGGGCGAAATCCTGCTGCCCACGTCCGATGCAATGCTGGCATTTATTTCTTCGGGCCTGCTGAAGCATCCGGACATGGTCGGTCTGAATCCCGAATACCTGCACGAATTAATGTGGGGCGCGTCGGTACGCGCGGCGCTCGCCCGCGCGCTCGTCTGCGGCAAGTTGTTCCACTTCGATATCAATGACGGCTACCGCTTGAAGCACGACGTCGATATCGCGATTGGACTTGTCAACCCTCTCGACTGGCTCAACGTGCTAGTGCTTCTGCGATCGCATAACTACAACGGGCCGTTCAATCTCGATTACAAACCGCCGCGTACTACGAGCAATCACGGCGTTTGGGCAGTCAGCGTTCCGACTATGCTTGACCGTTTCATTACGCTTTGGGAGATGGCGGGCGAAGTCATATCTGATCCGATCATCAAGGAAGCAACGGATGCCTTGAAAGCGGGCGGAGGTGGCGATCCCAAGGACGTCAAATCGGTTGTGAAGGCGAACCGGGAACTGCTGTCACTCCACGAACTCATCGCGCATCGCTTGTTCCAGATTCTGATCGGCGCTCATCGCGGACGTACATATAGTCTCTAATCCTGTAACGCATCTTTTTGCATGCAACTCCCGCAAAGGATACTCTTCGCCGTAGGAACTCTGCTGCTCACATCCGTCGGGGTGTCAGCAGCAGATTTCCGGCCGCCCGCTGTGCCTCTTGTCCTTCATGACCCGTATTTCAGCGTTTGGTCGATGGCCGACAAACTCACTGATCAGCGGACGAAGCACTGGACTGGCGCCGTGCAGTCGCTTTGTAGCCTTGTGAGGGTGGACGGGGCGACTTATCGCATCATGGGTGCCGATCCGCGGTCGATTCCGGCGCTTCCCCAGACAAAATTACAAGTCTCGCCTACCCACACGCGTTATGAATTCGAGGGTGCAGGGATTCGTCTCTCGCTTGTGTTCCTGAACCCGTCGTTGCCGAATGACCTGGAGATGGTTTCGCGGCCCGTGACTTATGTAACCTGGAGCGCGCAGTCGCTCGACGGGACAAGCCATGGAGTGCAATTTTACTTCGATGCCTCTTATGAACTTGCCGTTAACGTTCCGGAGCAGCCGGTCGTCTGGGGCAGACTGCATTACCAGGATCTTCAGGTACTTCGATTGGGCAGTCAGCAACAGCCCGTCCTGCAGAAATCCGGTGACAACCTTCGTATCGACTGGGGTTATCTCTACGTTGTTGCACCGCCGGGCAGCAACTCTTCCGAAGCAGCTACGGGCCGTTCGGGAGCCATCAAACAGTTTTCCTCCTCCGGTCGCATATCCGGCTCGGATGAGGATGTTATTTATCGGCCGTATGCCCAACCGATGCCGGTGTTGGCGGAAACATTCGATCTCGGTCCAGTCAGTTCGTCGCCAGTGTCCCGGCACGCCATCATTGCCTACGACGACGTCTTTGCAATCGACTACTTCTACCGTCATCTCCTGCCTTACTGGCGTCGCGGCGGGAGCGAGATTGGGGGGCTTCTAACCGCCGCAATCAAGGACTACGACGCGCTCGAAAAGCGGTCCTCCGATTTCGACCGGCAGCTTATGGCCGACCTCACGAAAGTTGGCGGTCAGGAGTACGCACAACTCTGCGCGCTGGCCTTCCCCCAGACGATTGCCGCTCATAAGCTCGTCGTTGATTTGGATGGCAGCCCACTGTATTTCTCGAAGGAAAACTTCAGCAACGGATCAATCGACACCGTCGACGTGACCTATCCCAGCTCACCGTTTTTCCTCCTTTTCAATCCGCGTTTGTTAGAAGCGCAGCTGAAACCCGTTCTCGATTACGCCAGTCTTCGGCGCTGGAAGTTCCCCTTCGCTCCGCATGATCTCGGCCGGTACCCGCTTGCCAATGGCCAACAGTATGGAGGGGGCGAGAAAACGGAAGAGGATCAAATGCCCGTGGAAGAAAGCGGCAACATGCTGCTTATGATTGCCGGCCTTGCTCAGGTTAATGGAAATGCCGACTTCGCGAAGGATTACTGGCCGCTGCTCTTGAAGTGGGCGGAATTCCTGCGCGCGAAGGGGCTCGATCCCGAGAATCAGCTATCGACGGATGACTTCGCCGGTCACCTGGCGCATAACGCGAATCTGTCGATTAAAGCCATTCTTGCCATGGGCGCATTCGGTAAGCTGGCCGGCGAACTTGGGCATTCGGACCTCAACAAGCAATATTCCGCGTTAGCTCGCGACTATGTTCAGCGCTGGCAGAAAATGGGTCTCGAGAATAGTCACTTCCGGCTTGCCTTCGACCAGCCGGGCACCTGGAGTCAGAAGTACAACCTGGTCTGGGACAAGCTGCTCGGACTCAACCTTTTCCCGAAGGAAGTGGCTGACCGCGAACTCGCTTTCTACAAATCGCACACGAATCGTTATGGTTTACCCCTCGACAACCGCGCCGATTACACCAAAATCGACTGGCTTGCATGGACAGCCAGCTTGTCCGGTTCGCCTTCCGCTTTCGCGACGATTTTTGATCCGGCGTATCGATTCGCTCAGGAGTCGTCCTCACGGGTGCCCCTGACCGATTGGTACGACACAAAGACGGGCAAACAATCGGGGTTTCAAGCGCGTTCCGTCGTGGGAGGAATCTTTATCCAGATGCTGACGGATCCGGAGATCTGGAAACGGTATTCACAACTGGCAAAGCAGTGAGTGATCGACGCGGTCGGCACTCCGAGCCTCATAGGATAGGCTAAGAAAATCGAGCGTCAGACCACGTTTTATGCTCGCATCCACGATGATCAGCTCCTTTTCTCTACCTCTCGCATTCTTCGCTGCTGCATTCAGCGTCGCCGGCTCCGGTTCTCTGCTGGGCCAAAGCGCCGGTACTCCACCGCAAGCGACGAACCCCGGTGTGCAGACGCCCAGCGTTCCAAGACAGGCTTCGAAGGCCACGACAACGGCTCCCCAGACTTACCCCCTGGAACTCGTCAAGAACGGTGAATCGCTCTTCGGTCAGAACTGCGGGTTTTGCCACGGCAAGGACGCGGGCGGCGGTGAAAGTGGTCCGGATTTGACCCGGTCCCAACTTGTTTCGCAGGATGTAAAAGGCGACAAGATCGGAGATGTTGTGCGGAATGGACGTCCCGACAAAGGCATGCCGCGCTTCAATCTGCCCGAGATGGATATGGCCGCAATCGTGGCCTTTATTCATGATCAGAAAACCAAAGCGGAGAGCAAGAAGGGAGGACGGAAAGGCGTCGACGTCGCGGACCTGCAAACCGGCAATCTGGAAGCCGGAAAGCAATACTTCGCTGCGAATTGTGCGTCCTGCCATTCGGCAACAGGCGATCTGAAGGGGATTGCATCCCGATTCGAGGGGCTCAAACTGGAACAGCGGTTCCTTTACCCAAGGGACGCGGCCGGGAAAGTCACAGTCACTCTGCCGGACGGCAAACAGGCGAGCGGGAAACTGGCGTACAAGGACGAATTTGTGATCGGCTTGAAAGACAGCTACGGATGGTATCAATCCTGGCCTATCTCGTCCGTGAAATTCACGGTCGATGATCCTGCCGAAGCACATCACACTCTTCTGACGAAATACTCCGACGACGACATCCATAACTTGATGGCGTTTCTGCAGACACTTAAGTAGGGCTCCAACACTTCCATGAACTTCTTCCGATTGCTGGTTTCGCTCACAGCAGGACTTACGCTGTCCACTAGCTTCCTTCCGGCTCAGGGCCTGGATCCAGCGCTCCTTCAGAAGCCGGCCAAGGATTCGTGGCCCGGATATAACGGTGATTACTCCGGTATGCGCCATAGCCCCCTCACGCAAATTAAGCGGGAAAACGTAGGCCAACTGAGCATGGCTTGGGCCTTTCAGACCGGCGTGGTGACCAATCTCAAAAGCACCCCCATCCTGGTGAACGGTGTGCTGTACCTGACGAGCCCGGATAATGTCTGGGCTGTGGACGCTCGATCGGGGCACCAGATCTGGCATTATTCCTATCCCACCAATAAGGGCTTTCATATCGGCCACCGTGGTGTCTCGATGTATGGTGACTGGCTTTTCTACACCACGCCCGACGCGCAGATGGTTTCGCTGAACGCGAAAGATGGGACCGTGCGCTGGAAGGTGCCTTTAGCCGATTCACGCAAAGGCTACTGGTCGACCATGTCGCCTCTCATCATTGGCAATCACGTGTTGGTCGGAGTGTCTGGCGACTTCGATAATCTCAGCGGCTTCTTACGCTCACTTGATCCCGAGACCGGCAAAACGCAATGGCAATGGGACAGCACGCCCCCGGTCGGAACACCAAATGCGACCACGGGAGGCATGACCTGGATGACCGGAACGTATGATCCGGACCTGAAGCTCCTCTACTGGGGCACAGGAAATCCGACCCCCGTGCTGACCGGCAAGCCTCGCCCCGGTGAGAATCTGTACACATGTAGCATCGTCGCGCTCAATCCCGATACCGGAAAGTTGGTTTGGTCGTTCCAGCCCTCGCCACACGACACCCATGATTGGGACGCTGTCGAGACACCGGTTCTCTATAACGGCGAATTCGGGGGCCAGCCGCGCAAGTTGCTGATGCAAGCGTCGCGGAACGGCTACTTCTTCGTGCTGGACCGGACCACTGGGAAAAACCTGCTCACCAAGCCCTTCGGACCCGTGAACTGGTCCAAAGGAGTGGATAAGGACGGCCGGCCGATACCAAATCCGGAGAAAGAGCCAACGCCGGATGGCAGGTTGATCGCGCCGGACGAGGGCGGAATGACAAACTACCGGGCACCGAGTTTCGACCCGAAAACCGGGCTCTTTGTCGTGAGCGCAAAGCCCAGTTACTCCATCTACTTCTCGAAACCGGCTGATGGGGCCTATGGATGGTCAGGCGCCGATTACAGCGTCTGGAGCAAAGCGGTACTGGAGGCGATCGACTACAAAACCGGCGAAATCCGGTGGGAGCACGAATTGGGTCCGGGCGGTGCGGGAGCAGGTGTTCTGACGACTGAATCGGGCCTCACGTTTACAGGCGATGCCCACGGCAACGCGCTCGCTATTGACACCAGCGATGGCAAGACCCTATGGCATTCCGGCACCGGCGCGCCCATTCAAAGCTCTCCGATGACGTACGAGCTTGACGGACGGCAGTATGTGTTAATTGGCAGCGGGGGCGTTCTCTTTGCCTGGAGCCTTCCCGAGAACGCCGTCCCGAAGACGTCAGCTACAGACCAGTAGCCGACTACTGGCCCTGTGCGGGCGCCATTTGCATGATTTCAGGCCGAATGCTGACCTTATCGGCGGTCGGAAAATCGGGCGGTACCTTCTGCGTCACTTTGCCGGATGCCGCCCATTCCGTTCCACGCTGGAACGTGGTCAGGAAGTCCACGCTTGCCATGGCCTGGACGTCGTGGCCCATGGTCGTGTGAAAAACGCGGCCTTTCCCGTAATGCAATGCCATCAGCATCGGCTCGTCAAGGCCGGTTCCCTTGTTCGCGGGATCCGAGGACGCAGTGGCGAGAATATCCATGTTCTGCCCCGGTCCTTTGAGCGTGTTGTAAAGTTCATCCCCGGCGTGCATCCAGGACTGCGGCAGCCCCTTGGTCACTGGGTGGTTCGAATCGCGGATTACCACCAGAAACGGAAGGCGCTTGCCGTGCTGCCCCGCAGGACCAGGCTTCGTATCGCTCGTCGGCTTCCCGTCTTTGTAATACCAGTGCGGCCCGGCGGCTTCGGTACGGTGACGCCAGCCTCCGATACCGATCATCTCGTTGTAAGCGGGCCAGCCGGGGAAAGCGTTATTCGCCGCGTGGTAGACCACGAACCCGCCTCCATTCTTGACGTATTGCTCGAACGAGGACTTCGCTTCCTCGCTCCATTCGCCGTCGGGTGCGTCTAGATTCGAAACGATCACCTGGTAGTCACTGAACTTTGGATGGAAATTGCTGAAATCTCCTCCGTGAGGCGGCGCAGTAACCACCTGCACTTCGAACAGGCCGGCATCTTCGAGGATCTTCTTTAGCACCGGAGTCGTTACCTTCCAGTTGTGGTAGGGGCCGCCACTTTCGCCGTCCAGGATCATGACCCGGATGTTCGATGCTGCATAGCTTGCGGATCCCAAGCCGAGAAGGGCTACGCCGACCAGGGCGTAGCGGAGAAAACTCTTCATGCGTTCTATTAGAACGCGCCGTCCATCTGGATGCTACTTCGCTAGAGTGGCAGGCGTTTTTCTTAGGCTTAACTGAACGTTAACTGCGGAGCTCTCTAAACACTTGCTCGATTTCGTCTCGAACCTCAGGAGAGCAGGCCACAAACGGCAGGCGTGGCGGACCTCCGTAATATCCATTCAGCTCCATGGCATGCTTCAGCCCCGGAATGCCGTGTTTCGTCCCGATCAGCTTTGCGGCGACGGCGATACGGTCCTGCCAATCGCGCCCGGCCAGATGTTGGCGAGTGCGGAACGCCTCCCAGACCGTTATGCAGGCATATGGAATGGCATTCGCAATTCCCAGGATGGCCCCGCTCGCGCCCATTTCGAGTGCGTCCCAAAAGTTCGATCCCGACCCGGTAAGCACTTGAAAGCCGGGCTTTACCAGCTTTAAGGTCTCGCGCAGCTTATCGAGATCCCCGGAGCTGTCCTTCATCCCCGCGATGTTCGGATGCTGCGAGAGTTCTGCGATTGTTTCGGGCGGCAGATGGTAGCCGGTGACTTGAGGAATGTTGTACAGAAGAACCGGGAGTTTCGATTGATCAGCAACGGCGCGGAAATACAAGGCCTGGGTATCGGGCCGGTGCATTTGTACTTTGTAGTAAAACGGGCCGATCGCCAGGGCGAAGTGGTAGCCCAGCCCCGCAGCGCGATCAGCCAGCTTCACGGTCTCCCGCACACTTTCTGCGCCTACGCCGGCAATCAGCCTCTTGCCCTCGGCGCTCGCCTCGCGCACCCATTCCATCAGTTGAATTCGCTCGTCGACCCCGAGTAGCGGAGTTTCCCCGGTAGAGCCGCAGACCGTGTGGCCGGCTAATGCGACCGCATCCAGTTTCTGGATGTTGTGAAAGACTTTCGCTTTATACAGATTGCCCGCGAAGTCGAACGGAGTTGCAAAAGCTGTGAAGATTCCGTTGAGTTTCAATTGCTCTCCCAAAATGCAAAGAAGCCTGCCGACGCCGCAGCATCAGCAGGCTTCACAAGGGTATCCGCGCTTATCGTGCGATGAACGTGATAACGAGAGTGTAGAGCGCCAGAGACTCGATCAGCACGAGACCGAGAATCAGAGCCACCCGGATGGCCGCTACAGCTCCTGGGTTGCGCGCCATGGCTTCGGCAGCGGAAGCGGTTGCGCGTCCCTGACCGAGACCGCACAATCCAGCGGCAATTCCCATCGCGATGTAGGCCGCAGCCCGACGATTTGCGTCGGCTGCTCCGGCGTTATTCGCCTCTTGAGCAAAAATCGGGCTTGCGAGTGCCATCAAGGTCACGACAAGCAGCATTAGTTTGTTCTTCATTGTTTCTCCTTAGTAAATTGCTTCCAGGAGGTGGTTCGACACCGTACGTTGGGACGCCGGGCGCTCACACTGGAAGCGGGTAATAGTTCTTAGTGCTCGTGCGAAACGGCCCCACCGACGTAGACCATCGCGAGCAGCATGAAAATGTAAGCCTGCAGGAATGCGACGAACAGGTGCAGCGCGATGAACACGACCGGCACGAGTAACTTCGTCAGCATGAGGAAAGTCAGATAGACCTTTTCGCCGGCAAACATGTTGGCGTAAAGACGAATGGTAAGAGAGAGCGGACGTGCAAGGTGACTGATGACTTCGATCGGAATCATCAGCGGCGCGAGCGCCAGCATAGGACCAAGAAATTGCTTAAAGTATCCGGCGCCATTGGCGCGCAAGCCCGTGCCGTGATAGAAGAAGAACGTCACGACAGCCAAGCCGAGCGGCACTATTGGGTATGCAGTGGGCGATTCAAAGCCAGGGATGAGGCCGAGCACGTTCATCAGCAGGATGAAAATGAAAAGCGTGCCGAAAAAGGCGACGTAGCGGGGGCCGTCGTGTCCCACCACTTCTTCCGCAGAAGCATGTACAAATTCGTACGTCAGTTCCATGACGTGCTGCAGTTTTCCCGGCCGGTCCACCGAAAGCCGGCTGCGCAGCACTGCGAACAAAATGACGATAAACAGCACGACGACGATCTCGCAGACCATCGAATCTATCCACGGCCTCGCATGGTTCTGCGCCGGGATGTGGACAGCATCGAGAACAGCGTTCGCGGGTCCGGACAGGACTCGGTTGAAAAGATGGGTGATCCAGAGTTCGTGCATGCTGAGTTATGGATGATTCCTTCCGGAGAAGCTTCCGAATAATTCGAGGACTGATGACAGCAGGACCGCCGCAGTGCTGGCGAAAAGGCCGAAGACAACCGGTAAAGGACTGACGTCCAAAGCCTTGACTATAACATAGCCGGCCGCGAAGAAGACCAGATAGCGCCCGGCGAAAGCTCCGGCCTGCCACGGCTTTTTGGAGCTTTCGGTCGGCGCAATTCCAGTGGCCAATCGATTAAACAGCCATAAGTTCAGAAGGGAAGTGGCCGATCCAAGGGCAAAGGCGAGCGCTGGCCGGAAGCCTCCGTACGCGAAGTAAAGCACCGTTCCCGCCAGCCCAATTATTGCCGTGAGCCGATAAAGCCGGGCGACCGTGATTGATCGGCCGCGGAAGATCATGACCCATCCTTGGTGCGCCGCTCGTCCCTCGAAAGCTCACGCACAATCTGAAACAACCCGGCCGCCATCCCCAGCAGGATGCCTACAGCCCGCAGGATTGGAAGGTGTAGCACATGGTCCGCCACGGCCCCGAGAATATAGCCGGCCAGAACGGAAGCGGGGAGGGTAAAGGCAAGCGACAGATACTTGCTTAACCAGATCAGCGATTTTTGGTTGTCAGGCCGCATAGCGGAGTTCACGGGCCCGCGATTTAGCAGCCTCAACCAGACGCAAGCACTAGATGCGGGCTGCTCTTATTCCAAGGTAATACGATCTTTTTTCGATTCGATATAGGCGAAGTCGAGGCCGGGCACGTTTTTGAGATCTTCGATCGACTTAAACGGGCCATGCTTTGATCGATAAGCGACGAGCGCGGCGGCCTGCGAGCGCCTCAACGTAAGACCGGCTTCGAGTTCTATTTGACGCGCGCTGTTAATGCGCACCTTCGGAATCTCTTCGGCAGGAAAGCTCTTCGAGAGATAGTTCAGGATGCTCTCGAACTCCTCCGGCGATCCCTTCGCGCCAAGTGAAATCATCTTCTCCATTTCGGTTTGCCAGCCCGCCCGGTCGAGGTGCACCGAGGTTACTCGCGTGACCTCGTGACAGCCGCTGCAGACCTTTACGGTTTCTGCTTTACCCGGTGCGTCCGGCAGATTCTGAGCAAATGCAGTTGCGCTCGGGAAAGCAAGAACCGCAAAAGAGAGGAGTAAATCCCGGACAGTAGAGCCAAAACAGGTGTGGGGGACAAACATAGTCTGTGACCTAGTTAAGCGATGCATCCTATTGCCGTTCAATCCAGGAGCCGAATGCGTAGAACGTGCCGTCATCCGTCCCAAGGTAAAGCTGGCTTCCACCGGCTGACAATCGCCCGTGGTGCGCGGGGGCGGTAATCACCTTGCCGCTATTCCAGAGTTCCTTGCCCACATTGCCGTCGAAAGCATAGATAGCTGCCGGCGAGGAGCGAGGCGACGCCTTGGCACCTGCCTCTTCGTCTCCATTAGAAACAGCGAAGATTACGCCATTCACAATCATGGGAACGGATGGTCCAGTGAGGTCGCGCGAGATCCAACCCGGCACGAGCGATAAAGTTCCGTTTGCGTCGCTCACCTGCCACGCTGCGATGGCGCCCCTCGTCACGGGGCCGTTTGCCGCCGTAAATTTCGCTTCAGTTCCTAGTGGGCCGGATACCGGCGCCAGGATCCAGCGGCGGCCTCCAACGTCCTGAAATGTTGCGAGCGCTCCCGAGATGATCTTCGCGTTACCCTCGATGCCGGGTGTGCTTGCCAGCGGAGTCTGATGGTCATCGCCGCCCAAAGATTTGGTATCCAACAGCTGGAGACTCCCATCCTTCGCCGCGGCAACAGCCAGCACTCTTTGCCGGAATTGGAAAACGACGGGTGAAGTGATGAACGGCTGTTTCGCCGTGTACTTCTCCTTCACGTCCAGCGTTTTGCCGTCGAGCGCAACCATCTCACCACCCGCGGTTGTCACAAATAACGTGCCATCGGGGCCAAAGGCGGGGCCTTCGGAGCCGGCGATCTCGGTTGTTGCATCCCACTTCGCAAGCTGCTTGGAGGTTAGGTCGAGTGCCCGTACTCCGCCAGCGCCTCCGCCGCAACCGTTAAGTGCGGCGTAAGCCGTATTGTTCAACACGATGAATCCTCGCGCTGCACTACCAGGCGGCAAGAACTCGATTGGGGGCTCCGCCTCGATGCCGTTCGAGACATACATGGTGTGCACCATGCCGTCCGCAGCCACGACGTGCATAGTGATCGGGGGACGCTTCGGGGCAGGCGCAGGACCGCCCGATCCCGGCTCACCAGGCGCATTGCTGCCTACCAGCGCCGCTGGGGCGCGTTGTGCAACGGCCGGAGGTGGCGTGGGCATACGTGATGGTTGCGCCAGGGTGACTCCGCCTTGATCCGGTTCGCCAACTGCGCTATGCGCCGGGCCTCCCCGTCCAGGTCCGGCTGCCATCATTCCCGACGGAAAGGTTGCAACAGTGGGTCGCGCTAAGCCCGCCGTCAAATCGCCGGCGCAACTTCCAGCTCCTTGCGCTTTGAGCGGCGCGGTCCACTCGATGCGTCCGAGATCAACGTCGATCCCGTAGACCTTGTCGTTGTTGTTTTCTACCAGCGCCAGATCCCGGAATCCTCGATAGCCGATATATTTGGTTAGCAAGACTGCGGGAGTGAACGAGTTGACCTGCGAGCTGTCTCCCAGCTTTAGCTTCCACAGAAGACGGAAATCGGGTTTGGTAACGCCTTCCTTCGATATCTTCGGGTCGGTTCGTACCCAGGAGGAGCGTTGAGCATCCGCCCCAGTGGTTGCCCAGGTGGAATCTCCCCGGCCGAATTGCGCATGGCACATACCGGCACACGCGACTAAACAACAGCCGCAGAGCAGGGAACGGCCACTCAGTTTTCTCATGCTAAGCTCCTTCGGATTCGAACATCGATTCACTTTTACTGCGGTTGCGCCAACGCTTTCGAGATAGCCTCTTCGGCTAAGGGCGCCATCACGCGATAGCCGGCTTCATTCGGATGAAGCCCGTCGCTTGTCAATTCTTTCTTGAAGTCGCGGCCATTCGCGAGAACGGAATAGTAGTCGAGGTAAACACCACCGTTCGCCGCGGCCAGTCGCTTGATCGGTCCATTCAGTCCGATGATCTTTCCCTGGGGACGCCTGGCGGTCTGGTTGCCGTAGCAGTCGCACACCGGTGTCACCGACGCAAGGACAACACGGATTCCGTTGGCCTTCGCAATCTGGATCATCGAGGTCAGGTTCTGACCGATCGTGACTTCGGTTGCCGGACCGGTGAGCCCCGCCAGGTCATTCGATCCGCCTTGAATCACGACGACCTTCGGATGAAGGGCAACTACATCCTGTTGGAAGCGGACCAGCATCTGAGGCGTTGTCTGGCGCTCGATGCCTCGATTGATATACGGCTTCCCCGGAAAAAAAGGTCCTTCCCACTTCTCCGTAATATCGTCGCCCAAAAACACGACGCGATTTTCACCCGGTTTCGGAGGCGGAATCTCGGTATCGTCGCTGCCATAGCGCGTGAGGCCGGCCCAGTCCATCAATCGATGGCGTGCCGCTTCGACTTCTCGTTCGAGTGTTTGGACCTTGTCGCCCGCGTCCGGAGTCTGTGCGGCAAGCACCGGACCAAGGAGCGCCAAGGCCGCCAACATGGTGCCTACCCGCCTCATCGCTCGTTCCCGCTACTTTTTGATCCCGTAACAGTAGAGATTGCTGTCGAAGGTGCCGATGTAGACACGGCCGTTCGCGATAGAAAGCCCGCTCCAGTGGTTCCAGGAGGCGATCTCGTTCCCGCTCGACCACAGTTCCTTACCGGTCATCGCGTCCAAAGCGTACAGCACGGCGTGGGTCGATCCCGGAATCCGGCGTTCCGCCACATCGTCCAGACCTACATCAGGATACGCTTGATCGGTATCTTCACCACTGCCAAACGCATAAACCACACCATTCGCGATTACGGGCGGTTCGGCCCGGTTCATGTCCCGCGAAATCCAGGCGGGAGTTAGTTGAAACTTCCCGTTCTTCTCTTCGACCTTGAAGGCTGCAATTGCGCCGTTCTTCACTGGGCCGTTTTCGATGGGTGCAGAGAACTTCGAATGCTTCGCGCCCCAGAAGGGAGTGAGTACCCAACGGGTTCCCTTCGAGTCTTCCCAACTCGCCATCGAGCCCCAGATGCCCGCCGATGCAAAGTTCACATCCTCATTGCAGACCAGTGGCGTTGTGAACAGCGGATGCCGATGATCGTCGCCGCCTATGGACGCCGTATCCATCAGGAAGACGCGGCACTCTTTACTGCCACTGACCATCAATTCTTTTCCTTTGAAGTCGAAGACAGCCGGGGTGACCTGCATGTCCAGATCGCGAGAGTAGAGCCACTCGGCATTCGTGGGCGCGAAGTAATCCTCGAGCTCGAGCGCCTTGGTTTCGGGATTCTGCTTCAAGCCCACAATGCCGTCTCCGAAAGTTCCGTTCTCGGGATCCCAACGGCCATCTCCTGTTCCGGTGTACATCGTTCCGTCTTTGCTGAGGGCAGGCCCGGTGCGTCCCCACATACCGCCGCCCGCGGGTCCCCAGGTGCCGACCTTCTTGGTTGGCATGTCATAGGCATACGCAACGTTCGGATTTCCTCCGCAGCCCTGTGCCGTGTGCGTGTAGATCACGCCATCGCGATAGTTAAGCGCGTATGGCTTGCCATTGGGCGGGACAAATTTCGAGGGCACTGCCACTTCCTCGCCATCGGCGACGTTTACCTGATGAAGGCGACCATCCCAAGAGATTGCCAGGATCGTATATTTCCCGGGAGTGTCCCCCGGAATAATGACGGGGGTGGCGGTCAGGCCGCCCGGACACAGAATGCCTCCACCGCGCACAGGCGTCGGCGGTGGTGTCCAGGTATTTTCGAAGTGCTTTTTCCAGATGAGCTCGCCGGTTTCGACATCAATGGCGAAGAGATTGTCGGAAACTCCGGCATCGATGGCAACCTCTTTTACCCCGTTCGGAGTGTTCACCTTTCCGACAATCAGCGGCGGAAACAGAGAGTGCATTTGCCTGGGCTGGTTGTCGAGGTGAATCTTCCACAAGAGCTTCATGTCTTTGACACTGCTCTTCGAGAGAATCTTCTCGTCTTTCTGCCAGGCGGTTCGCTGCTGGTTGCCGCCGTCCGTCAGCCAGTCGGCCGCATGGCTTACGCCGCAAACGAGGAAAAGAGTCGCAAGCCCGACAAGTCTTCCGTGCAAATCCATCTATCGAGTCTCCTGAATAGCGCAACGTGGCAGCCGGTTTTCAGGCTCCGGCATGCGACGGCTTATGCCCCGACCAGCATTGTAACGTTTCAATACTCAGACGTGTATATCACACGGGTTCGAAGCTAAAAGGGGACGACCTCCGCCGCCTTTAGCTCATTGACACCGTCGCGAGTTCGTATAAGAAGTCGACCTGCTTCACGTCATACATGAAGTAGATGTCAACGGTCCGCGGGGCTCCGGCGTCGAGTGTTGCGAACACTCCCGGATGTCCATCTGTTGGGACTTCTTTCACCGTGTCAAAACGCGGCATCGCGAAGCAGGCGCATCATCAAATCGCAGCCTTCGGTCATGCCCCGGTTCTCGGCGGCTATTGACGGTTGATGGATCCACTCCTGTATCCGCTGAACGTTTTGGTCGTGGTGCTTTTCTATTTCCGCTTGAAGCGCGTTAAAGTCGGGCGTCTCACTATGTAACCCAGCTCCGGACATAAGCGCTGCGCTCGCAGCGGCTGTGTCCCGAATGAACCTGCGCCGATTGATCATGTCCATCTATTCTCAGCTCAGCCCTGAGCAATCGAACGCATCTTCTAAGCTCCAATCAAAATATTTATGCGATCCAATTTCGAGCCGCAAAGTAGACATGTTTTTGTGATCACGCTAGACTCTTGGTAATCAGGTCGGTCTTGAGTCAGGTCAGGGCGAGTCGTGCCTCGTCTGCACCCCTCCTACTCCTTCGCGGATCCGTCCGCACCAAGCATTAACAAACGAAAGGCTTCAATTTGAGAAGAGTACTTGTATCTTTACTTCTACTTGCCGGATTTGCGTTCGCACAAACTCCAACCGCCACAATGACAGGGAGTGTCAAAGATCCGACAGGGGCAGTGGTAGCAGGGGCGAAGGTTTCCATTCGAAATAGCGGCACGAACCAACTGCACGATGTAATCACGAACAAGGATGGAGACTACAATGTTCCGCTGCTGGATGTCGGTCAATATGACGTCAGCGTTGAGGCGGGCGGCTTTAAAAAGCAAATTCAAACAGGGCTGACACTTCAGGTCGGGCAAACTGCCCGCGTCGACTTCACGTTAGCTTTGGGCCAGGTCTCGGACGTCATGGAAGTAACTACGGAAGCACCGGTCACACAAACAGATTCTGCTTCTGTCGGTACGGTTGTAGACAACCAGCACGTCACCGAGATTCCGGTAAACGGACGCCTATTCTATTCGCTTGCGATTCTTGTGCCCGGTGTTACTCCTCCGGTTCAGAACTCGACTTTGAGCTTCCGAGGCGGTTTCAACGTGGCCGGGGCCAGCGAAGTATCGAATAACTTCACGCTTAACGGATTTAATAACAATAACCAGGACGTCAGCGCGCCGGTCTTTCGGCCGTCCATTGATGCGATTCAGGAATTCAAGGTTCTGACCGGTGTCTACGCGGCTGAGTTCGGGTATGGCTCCGGTGGCCAGGTGCAGGTCCAGATCCGCTCGGGCAGCAACCAGTTTCACGGCTCCGCGTTCGAGTACCTTCGCAACGCCGACGTAGACGCCAGGAACTTTTTCTTGAGCCCGAACACTCCTACTCCGCCGTTCAAGCGCAACCAGTTTGGGGCCACTGTCGGGGGCCCGATCAGGAAAGACAAAACCTTTTTTTTCGCAAGTTACGAAGGCTTTCGCCTGCGACAGGACATCGTCACACAGGCTACGGTGCCAACACTTGCGATGCATAACGGTGACTTCAGCGGCTTGAGCACGTCGACCTTCCATCCCGGAACGAGGACCCCGTACGCGGGCAACGTCATACCGCAAAACGAAATCGACCCCGCAGGGCGCGCGCTCCTGGGTTACTATCCGACTCCCACACTGCCGACAGCCTTTGGCGCGGCTCCCTCGAATAACTACGTGTTCAGCGAGATCAAGCGCGAAACGATGGATGAGGGCAGCTTGCGAATCGACCACACCTTCAACGAGAAGGACACGTTACGAATTACGGCCAACTATTTCAATGATCCTTCGTTCGAGCCGAGTAACACTCTTTGTGGCGCACGTAAATTGCCTGGATTCGGCTGTTACACCAATCAGATCTCGCATCTGTATGGATTGACCGAAACTCACGTGTTCGCCCCGACCCTGGTCAACGAATTTCGAATTGGCTTGAATCGGCTGATTCAGCCTCGGATCGTAGAAAATCCGGGGATTCCATTCAACCAGACCTACAATATCCCTGCTAGCGCGGGTGGTCCTTATGACAGCGGTGTTCCCGCAGTGACCATCACGAGTTACGGCACCATAGGTAACGCTACGAACCTTCCGCAAAAGCGCTGGGACAATACCTTCATCCTTGGTGACTCAGTCGTTTGGAATCACGGCAAGCATAGCTTTAAGTTCGGCGTAGACGCTTCCCAATTCCGGTCATCCCAGTATTACGTGCAGTATGGAATTGGCTCCTACACATTCACCAGCAACGCTACGACATCACTCTTGTCCAAAACAGCTTTGAGTTGAGTGCCGGGTGAGGTAATCGAAAGGAAAAGCCCTCCGATAATTGAACGAGAGCAGAATCTGTTCGTTTGCTGCGGGCTGATCCTGCCCCGAATCACGAAAAAGGAGGGCAATCCAATCGTACAAGTAGCCAGTCTTTTCAATCAACTGCTCCAGCATTTCCCCAGGATCGAGTTTGGGGCGCTGGTCAAGAAACACAATGCCGAGCGGTGCGCCAAGGGCTTCAGC
>JBJMGK010000184.1:0-7139 GCA_045807925.1 Bryobacteraceae bacterium
CCGTGACGGTCTTCGCAAATGGGCACCGAACCGATATTCTCCGTCTTCATCAACTTGGCTATCCTAGCGACTGTGTCGGTGGGCACGCAGCAAACCGGATCTCCAGTCATCACTTCTCTGCATTTCTTCACGCTCTTCTCCTCATGGAAGATGTTACTCCTTGCGCCGCCGCTCCGGATAGGACGGGCCACTTTCGGCATATTCAGGTGAGGTTTGGTGGGCGGCCCCGCGGAGAGGGCACTTAGATTAGCCCGCCTCCGATCACGGCTTGAGCGACGCGGTGTACGCGGCAATCTGCAATATCTCGCCCTGACTCAGTTTAGTGACGACGGGCCTCATGAGTTCGGACCACTCTCCGTTTCTGCTGCCCTGCTGCATGTCGTAAAGTTGTCGAGCGATGTAACTGGCCGAACGGCCTGCGATTCCCGGCACAGGACCTAGTCCGTGCAAGCCTTCTCCGTGGCAGACTGAACAAGCTTGGGTCCTGCCGTGCGCTCCCGTTTCGACCAGTACCTTGCCTTTGCTCAAGGTCCCGAACGGCACGTACGCAATGAAGCCGGCGCGCGGGTCGCGCTGTATCTCTGTTCGCTCGGGATGCTGAGGCACCTCGATTATGCGATCACCAAGGGCCTCGGCTCCCGCTCCTTCAATCGGGATGTAGAGACCCGAGGAGAGACGCGTCTTGGGAACTGTGTCAGTCTCGACGACTTCTATCCACGGATTAGTCCCGGCGCTCCATGGGATCGCTCCGAAATATTCCGCCACGGATTTAATTTCTTCATCCGTCATCGCTTTTGCATAGGCAATCATGAGAGCTGTGTTCTGCTTGCGGCTGTCGGCACTGTGGCGCAGACCAGCGCGGAAGTCTTGCATCTGGTGAACAAAATAAGAAACGGGCAGACCGGAAACGGCAGCATTTTCGGGCTTACCTTTCCCATTCGGAAAATGGCATAGATCACACGCCCAAACGCCAGCAGACTTGCGTCCATGCGCAACGATATCGGGCATTCTGGGGTGGTCAGCGGGATACCAGTCGGCAGGATTGAAAGGATCGTTGGCTTCCTTCGCGGTGAAGAGCAAGCTAGTGCCGGGAAGGTGTTGCGGTGAATTGTCACTTGCGGCCTTCTTGCCAGGTGACTGCGGCGAGGCAGGCCTCAGCGCCTCCGCAGGACCGGTGCCATAGGCCCACTCGGGAGGCTGAGCGTTCGATCCGGCGACAGGGATCGGTTCGGCGCCTCTAACGCGGACAAGCAGTGCAACGAAAAAGAGATTGCACAGTGCCACAAGGACTAAAGCTCGAAAGGTAATTACATTGATGATGCACCTTCTGGAAACCAGACAACGAACCCGCGCAAAGCTTTCAAACTGCTGCATTGATCATTAAGAGCTTACTAGGCGCTCGTGGCGAGTGACGAATAATCGGGATCAAAAACAGACCACATACGCGTTTGATGCAGGTCCCAAGCGCGGTCAAGCTGTAGCCGTTCGGTATTTTGGCAGGCATTCCAGCCATGTTGCCCGAGCGCAAAAAATTCATCTCCAGTTCGCCGCACAGGACGCATCAAGCAGTGCCTAATGACAAACAATTTCGGCCATGCGTTTTCTGTTGACGCCATGTGTACGGAAGCCGCATGGGCGCAAGGAACTCAGCAGCAAGAGCACGAAGAGCCTTGTCGAAAAGGAGTCGCATGTAATCCGTCTTTTCCATAACCGCGACGCCTCCAACAGCACTTGTGCCGGAAATATGTTCTTCCCTAAGTCTCTATTAGTGCTCGAATCCTAAGCTGTTATGCAATTGCTTCTGGAAGAGACAACTGGCTCGGGCCACCCAACCCGCTAAGCTTTGACAAGCTGCGCGCTTATCTTCAGATGCTGCTAAGCCGCATACCGCCGGATCGCGATTTCAAGAATGGGTTCAGGCACTAGGTAATGTAGCGAGTTACCGGGAGCGTTCGGAATCCAGTTCCCAGCCCAAATTGACCTACTGTAAAGCCGCCGCCGACTGGGTTCTACAGTCCCACTCCCCTTCGACCGATCCATCTCCTGTGAGCGATCCACGCAAATACCTGCTTGACTACTCCTTTAAATGTCCATGCTGTTCGCACGTTCTGACCGATGCGGAGATCCGCGAATTCCTGATCACTACAAAATCGGCACGCTATGCTTCACCGCCAGAGCGTTTAATTGGCTCTCCTTACCAGATTATTGGCCCCCGCCCGAGAGGGCGAGAGTATCAAGCTTGGCGGACTCGCCGAAACCGGGCCCTAATAATCGGCACGGAGTACGTTCGCAACGGGCTGTTTCCGCTAAACACACAGAGGTTCCGGTAAACCCGGTCGGGGTCCCCGCCGTAAAGAGGTTAGCTCTTGCGAAATATGCATCGAATAAGTCCGTCCTGCCAAGATCCGCTCCGTGCAGGGCTTGCGTAGGTGGCCTTCCTGCCCCTTGCTCCGCTAAACTCTGCTTCGACGAGATTCGCCAGGCCTGGATCATTTGCATATAATTGCTGCTAAGAAAAGGATTTGTCGCCGCAAAAACATGCCGCAGTTCCTTGGCAAGGTGGTCGCGGTTCTCGCACAAATCCGGACGCCGCTGACGATTGCAGGGCTCAGCTTTCTCATCCTGTACGCGCTGTACGACCGCATCCTTAAATTGCGCATCTTTGAGCCGGTTGGCAAAAAGGGCACCCTTTTGGTGATCCACGCCATTTTGCACCGCCTCTTCTGGCTTGCAATTATCGCTCTTGCCTTAGGCGTGATTAGCTACATAACGGCACTCGTTGCTGAACGGCACCCGCCCGCGTTGCAATCATCCACACGGCTGATCGCTACGCGCCTGGACCCAACTCTTTCCAAAGAGGTGATGGCAAGCGTCTTCCGTACGGCATCCGGCGATCGATCAACCCTCGCCGTCAAAGCCGACGCGCAACAAGCAAGGTACCCGGAGAGCGTGACGGCCGTTGACTTTCAAGTCCAAAATACGGGAACGGGCACCGCCTTGCTGTGGAAAGTTGGCCTCGATGTCGTTAAGGCCAGCATCGATACGACCCCAGTGCTGCGGTACACGTACGACGTTAACGGTAGCGCCCTCGACCTGCATGCGGTGAATACGGGTTGGGGAAGGGCTACGTGTGAACTGACTCTGAAAAACCCGCAGCTTGAAAGCTTGTATTCTCCCGCGGCATTAACATTCCGTGGCGATATCGAAACGGGTGATCGCATCATGCTGCGCCTTGCACACGCAGGTGCGAATCCCTCACGCGTCAATGATGTCCGAAAACTGATTGTTCAGCGAGAGGATGCAATGCGATCGATTCAGATTGCATTGACTCGCAACGATAGTGCGCAGCTGCAACGCTTCGGTAAGCCGCTTCTCTCGGATTCCGAGGCGCGGCAGCTTCAGTGGATTATCGAACGGCTGAAACGACACGAGAAAGTCGATAAATTTGAACGAGAGTATTTCACGAAGAGCTACATGCCCCAGCACGCGATTCCCGCCGACTACATCACTGTGGTCGGGTCCTGTGTGGATGAGAAGCAGAAGCGCTCTCCTGTGAGCGAGGAGGCACGACCTCGCGCATGGCCCTTCGGCGATGATGGTGGCCGCCTATGGATTGGCGCGTCCACGTTTGAAATCGAATACTTCGGTGCACCAATGCAGTCCGCGCTTTTCAGCGAGCCTACGTTCGTGGCAGTCATTGACCCCGAGGCGACGCCCAGAGAGAAGACTTACCCGATTTCGCGGGCTATTCCGCCCGGAGGTGTCGAACGTTTCTTCATCACGATCGGCGCTACCAAATCAGCCAGCGTGACCGTACGTTTTACGGTGTATGTGGATGCGACGGTGCAATTGAAATCAGACTTGTTCACGCTCGCCTTCTGGTGTCCGACGGACTGCCGATTCACGCATGTGGTACCCGATGGCACGGAGTTCCAGAATGATCACGGCACTTGGATACTCCCGTTGCCGGATAGCGCCCGGGGTTGGTTGGGAGCATTGAAAACCCTCCACCACGAAAACGGGAGTATCCCAAAGCACCAACAAAAAGAGTAAGCCAAGCATTATCGCTTTTCTGGAGATGCCCGGCGGCAAACTTGAGAGAACGAGCTGCCTTCGAGCACGCCCCGGTTGGCAAGTCGCGATAGATGTGTCCCGAATCGCCAGATTGTAGGTTGAAGTTGGCCAAGGCTTTTTCTGCCGGGATGCGCGACTGACGTAGCAGTCGTTGTATCCGCTTCTGCTGGCGATCCTCGCTTTCCCGAGTGACCAGATCCAGCAGGTAACGTTCATAACTCAGCGTTTCTCGTTCCGCCAAGCGCGCTGCTTCTTCGTAGATCCGCTCCCCAGCAAAAACCGAACGGCTCCTTCGACTCGGTCTTCTCCACGACGCGCAGCTAACAATAGGATCGCCAGATATTCTTGAGCGCCGCGTTTGGGCCCTTGTTCTTCGCGCAAAGCATCATAAGCCAGGCGGAACCAACTGCTCGGAAATAAGTCGCTGCGGTAGCGATAGTTTTCAAAAGCCCCTGGCTTTCTCACCAGCCAATCGAACGTCTTGCGTTTTGCCGACCACCGGCCCGCGCCGTGCAGCGCTGACGATTCCGTGGACTGCTCATTCGCCCTTCGGGCTCCATGGGTCTCGGCATCGATCAGGCGTCTGGTTCGCGAGATGGTGACGTGATCGAGTGTGCTCTCATCCAGGCGGATCGACAGGAACTGACGCAAGGTGAGGGAATCGGCCACTCGCCAAGCGATGCCCCGTTCGCTGACGACGGCGTTCGACGGCTCTACGGTTACCCGCTCCAACACCACCGGTGCAAGATAGCCCAGCGTGGGGAAACACTTTGTTATATTCTCACCTCGAATCGAGGTTTTGCATATCGAATGGAACCAAGCACCCCCCCTGAGATCTCGCCTGAGAAAGTTCCTCCGTTTTGGGCCCTGATCCTCATCGTCATCACTGGAGGCTTACTCATATACGCTTCCACGGAGATACATAGCCGGGTATGGGAAAAGATAGTGGAAGCGGCAGGTGAAGGGTTTCTGTTGTTGGGCATTGTTGAGTTCTTCTTCCGTCGGCGTCTCGTAGATTTCTTTTCACGGCCAAGTAAAGGTGAGAGAATGTATGCCGATTTTCAAGGCTTTCTCGCTGCTGCTAGAGAGACGCTAGAGAGGGCGGAGCCCAAACCCTTGGAAATACAGATGCAGCTTAATGAAATTGAGCGTCGATTGGCGCCCTTCGAGCTACAGTTCCGGCTTGATCAAGTGGAGCGGCGATTGAAACGGATAGAAGCGGGTATCTATAACGATGCTGGAGCTCGATCTGAATGGGAGATCGAACAGCGGGCAGAACACGAGAAAACGCTCGAACAGCTCAAAAAGGACCCCAGAATAAGACAGGCGATCGATCACCTCGATGCGCTGAACAAACAGCAGCCATTGGAAAGAGGGATTGATGAAAAAACTTCAGATACGCCGTGATTATAGAATGCATGAATGCTGGTCCGAATCCCCGCTGTCGTGTGGCACAAACCACCCTTTCTGAAACGAGACACAGCGTATCCGAATATCCCTGAGACTTTGTGCTCGGCACTCAGCGAAAAAGCAAACGGATTGGAGCTACGTATTGGACGACGAACAAGCGACGATCCCGATTCGCATAACGCTGCGCGGCTCTATGTGGTCGTGCAAGTTGGCGGGAGTGGAGAGAGGGATTCGGAGAAAGCAGCTCACCTGATCACGGACCATTCTCCATCTCCGACCATCAACGCGATGGATGCCCGAAGTTCTGAAGCGCTCCTTCGTAACATACGAGGACCTACGCGATACGCGATAAGTCGGTTGGCTACTTGTTTCTTCAGACTTGATTCGAGACGGCATCCTGCGCTCTTCATCTCAGTTGGCCCTTTCCGAATCGGACCCGAGGATGCTCGCGTCAACTTTTCTCGGCGTGTGCGGGTTCTCAGACTACGCAGGGCCAACTTGCCGCTCGCGATGAGCGCGACAAGCCGTGTTGCCTTCCCGGCTGGGGAGACGGTCGGCGTCCCTGGTTCAAACCCTTCTGTTCGAACTGAACCAGCTCATGCCTGTGCGGCGTTCCTCCAATCGCGGTCGAAATCTGGGCCTGCGTCGCCAGCCCCAGTACCACGGCGGGCGCGAGATCCTTCGTGAGCTGGCGCGCGTCCGCCGCCTGTCGATAGCTCACCAGCGTCTGCGACGAGGTCAGACTTCTTGCATTTCCTGCCTTCGCAAACGAGTAAGCCGCCGGTCAGCGGCTCGTAAACAGGATTCTGTATTCCGCGCCAGGTTTCAGAGGAGCAGGCTGCTTCCGTGCAAAGACGCCTTTGCTCCTCCTCGGCCTCCTGGATTAATCCTCTCGATCTTGAAGATCGACGATGTGGCGGCCCGACAGATATTCCTGAATCCAGCGACGGGCAAGCCCTGGCAGCAATCGGAACTGGTTCCGATCGGCATCGGGCAGCTCCGGGCGTTTCTCGATCCGAATGATCCTGAGGACAAACGGCGGCTCGAGTTTCTTGCCCACTGGCCCCAGACTCAGCCTCCGGCACCGTTTTCAGTCGACTGGCTCGACATTACGTGGTGGGCCGATGCGGTGGCCAACGCATCGGCGAGGCACGTGGCCGCAAAGGCGGCTTTCGAAAAGATCCCTCCGGGAGGCGATGCCACGAAGGATCCCGCTTTCACGAAGGCGCGAAAAGATCTCGCCAAAGCGCTTCTCAATATGTCGAAAAACGAGCTTGAATGGGATCTTTTCGAGTACCCGCACATCGGTGCAGTCTGTTCCTCGGGCTCCGCGTGAATCTCTTTTATCACCCGATGACAGAGAACAAACTCAATCGGAGTGCTAAATAGTCTTCATTAGAGATGTCACGCAGGTCCGCCGACTACTTGGCTATGGTAGAGTGCCCTGATTGTAGGGCTCATTTCAATCGTTACGGCTATCGCAGATGGATGTCTCCACTCCCCATGATCTGTTCCTCAGCTACAATCGTCAGGATTCGTCCGCGGTCAAGAGTTTCGCAGATGCCCTGCGCGATCGAGGCATCATTCCATTTTTGGACCGATGGTACTTGCTGCCAGGTAGGTCCTGGATCGAAACACTTGAACGTGAGCTTGCG
>JBJMGK010000185.1:0-4107 GCA_045807925.1 Bryobacteraceae bacterium
CAGGGATCGCGAGTTTCGCACCTTTAACCGTGACGTTTTTCGCGATGCCTTCTGCGGGTAACCCGCAGTGCGGTCATTGAGAAAATTCGCGGAAGCCAAGGAGCGATTTCGAGTTAAGACGGACTGAACCGCGTTCATTGAGAGTGCGCGGAAATGGATTTCTGTGAACACCCATTCGGCGCCGTGCTGCTGTGAAACCTTGCGCTTCGGTGTCATCCGGTAAAGGAAACTGCAGCCGATTACGACGAATAGGCCCAACAGACCGCCTCGATCAAGACATCCGGATGATGAAGGCGACGGGCATTATCGTCCTTCGCATCGCGGAGTCCGCTTGGGGCACTCTCGAGCCGCAGGAAGGCTGTTTTCAATTTTAGTCATGTGGACCGTGCTCGTACTCAGACCGTGCTCCACCACCTAGGCGCTAGAGTCTGCCGAGCGGCTTCGTTGTTGTCGGCAACCCGGAAACTAGGATTCCGAACCGGTAGTCGGGAAGGGTAGAGAACTCTCCAGCGAAGCGCTTATAACGGATTAGCGCACCCTCGGCCGGTATGGGTGAGATATACCGGCTATTTGGGCGCTCAGTTCCGGATCGCGCCTCAGGCTGAGCAGCGACTTCATCGTTGCCAAGCTATAACCCCTCGATGAGTTGAATGAACACTCCATCGGGGTCCGTTGTGACGATTCATCGGATGCCTTCTCCGAAAACGTGCGGCTCGCGCGTAAGAAACTCGATGCCGTGGTCCCGCAAAGCGGCCGTTGTTCCATCAATGTCAGATACGCGAAACGCCATCCGGTTCAGCCCCACGTGATTCAAAACCGGGTACGGTTCACCTGACGACGAAGGCTCCAGCCATTGCACCAAGTCAATAAACATCCTGCTCGTCGCGTTAGATGGAGCTAGATACGCGACCGCGAGCCGGCCTGCGGGCAATCGAAACGCCTGTGCAATTCCGTTTTCATTCACCTCACCAACACGCTTGATCACTTTGAGTCCAAGCGTTTCATAGAAGCGAACGCGTCGCTCGAGATCGCGGCAGGTGATGCTTACATGGAGAAAATCCTCGAGCATCACTTCTCCCGGCGCGAGTAGAGAGGCAGTGCCTCTGCGAACGCCTCCGCATGAAAGATCGTCGCGCCTTCCCCACCATTTGCGTCGTTCGTCACGATGTATAAATCATCGGTGCCCGGCTTAATCGCCATACTCGTTGACTGCAAGTTGTGGCCTTCGTCCCTGCCGGGCAAGAGCACCTGACCGATCGGTATTCCGTTTTTGTTGAACACGAGCACCCGGCCTTGACCGTAGATCGCCACGTAGAGATTGCCTTCGCTGTCCACCCGCATGGAATCCGGTGCCGGTCCGGTGAAGTGATAGGGAATTGCTGTACCAATCGCAGTGATGCTTATGGAGTTCGCCAATTCGACCCGGTGCAGGAGATTTCTGCTGAACTCCGTAATCCACAACTGCTTCTCATCAGGGCTAAGCGCGATACCGTTCGCCATAGCGAGGTGGGGGAGCACTGGCGTGATCGTCTTCAAGTCAGGCGCCACGTAATATGCACCGCCATTGGGTTCCGTTGAGATTCCGCGGAAGTCACTAAAGTAGAATCCGCCTTCGCTGTCCAAGACCAGGTCATTGGGCATGTACCCATCCGGTGTGGGAACGATCGTCCGGATACCCGTTCCGTCCGGTTTCACCTGCAATATGGAACCAGTTTGTTTGGCCAGATTCATTGCGGCTATGAAGATCCGTCCGTCCTTCTGAATTGCGAGCCCACCCGGACTCAACCCGTCCAGAGTGACAAGGGTGGAGAGCTGCTTTTGGGGAGTCACCCGGAGAACACGCATACCGGATACATCACAAAAAACGAGATCGCCATTGCGCTCGAAGGCCGGTCCTTCGAGTATGATTCCCTGGTTCGAAACCTTGAACCAAGGCTCGGCAGTCACCGTCTGCAGGCTGCGCTCGGATGGCGGAATCGGCACCGGCCCGCGCGTCTGGGTGTCATAGGTCAATGCGGAAACCTGCGCGTCTGCTGCCGTAGCAAGGAAGGCGAGCAGAGCCATGGCGCTGGCAACCAGAAAGCTCCGGGATAGGTGTGTTCTCGCCACCCTCGAATCTCTTCCCGTTGCCTTTTGAACAGGCCGCCTCATACTTCCAGCTCTGTCTTGAGCGAGAAAGCTGTCCGAGGGAGCAAGGGAAAACTACTTTCGGAATTGCTCATCGCTGACGTGCTCCATCCATTCGACAACTTTGCCGTCCTTCTTCTCCTGAATGGCAATATGCGTCATGCCGGTTGTGGCCGAAGCACCGTGCCAATGCTTCTCGCCGGGGGCGAACCACACAACATCGCCTGGCCGGATCTCCTCAACGGCACCGCCCGCGCGCTGCGCCCAACCAAGCCCAGCGGTCACGATCAGAGTCTGCCCCAGCGGATGTGTGTGCCACGCTGTGCGCGCGCCGGGCTCAAAGGTCACGCTTGCTCCCTGAACAAATGCCGGGTCAGGTGCTTGAAAGAGCGGATCGATCCGCACGCTCCCGGAAAACCATTCGGAAGGCCCCTTTGTGGAGGGCTGTGAACCTGCTCGCTTGATTTCCATTTTGTTACTCCTTTTTCGATTCCCTACTTTGCCGCAAACTGCCGCCCGAATTGCACAAACAGCAGCGACGATACAGAATGTCCGGCGACCCATTCTCATTCTCAGTCCGCGCCGAGCCCTGTCGTCCGACATAGCACTGAACATCACCGTTGTGTTTCATATCGCAGCCAGAGCGTATCCTTTTCGCGCTGCTCGACGGATTTGAGCCGGAGAGGAACCGCTTGGCCGCTGCTAAGGCTCATGCCGTCAAACACGGAAGGAATCTCATGGCGTCCGTCAATGCCCGGTGCTATGAGAAAGCTGAGTTCGTCAACCAGGCCAGCTTGCAGGAACGCGCCATTGATGTGGCCTCCCCCCTCAAGCAGTAGAGTGCGAATCCCGAAGTGCTGACCGAGATGCTCCACCGATTGCGCCAGGTCCACGGTATGTTGCCCAGCGACGATGTAGGAGATCCCCTCGCCTCGGAGCATGCCGAGGTACTCCAGCCAAACTCCTTCGCTCAGTACACAGATGAGATGATCCCCATCGATCTCCGCACGGGACCACCGCAGCTTGCCTATTGTGTCCACGGCAACGGCGTAGGACTTCGCTCTTTGAGCGACATGCACAGGTCGCAGTCCGGCCGGTGTCGGCGAAGCTGTAACAAAGGCTCCGGATCAGCGAAGTGCTGCTGCATGGTGGTACGACCACAAATCCACGCATCGCCCTTGAGTTGTTGCCCGGTTACTTCGTATTCGTTCGTCGGCGTGAGTCCCTTCAGTGACGCACCGTCGATCTTGCCGTCTACCGACGAAAGCATGTGACAGATGATATGCGGTCTCACGCGTCAATGTGCTCGCTTTTCGAAGACGTCTTTTGCTACCGGAAGAGCCGAGAAAACGTTCGGCCAGCCGACATAGAATGCCAAGTGCGTGATGGCCTCCGCTGCCTCCGTCTGCGTCAGTCCGTTATCCATGGCCCGATTTAGATGATAGGCAACCTGCGCTGCCTGGCCGTTGGCGGTCAGTGCGGCGACGGTGACCACGCTTCGGTCGCGAGCAGCGAGATCGGGACGAAGCCAGAGGTTGCGGAACAGCACATCCGTTGTGTATTGGACGACTCCGGGAGCCACTTTCCCGTACTGCTGTTCAACGCCCGTGGCACGCTTCTCTTCGGCTTCTTTGTCCAGCGGCATTAGACTCGGTGACGCAGCGGCGAGTTGATCGGCTCCGATATGACGAGCCGCTAAGACGCTCTTCGCGACAGATACGGCAGACATCGCATTCGACCAACCGGAGTAAAACGCGAGGTGTGTGATGATCTCGGAGATTTCGCGCGGCTTCAGACCGCTATCGAGCGCGAGGTTCATGTACTGTGCCATTTCAATGGTTTGGTTCCGCACAATTAAGGCCGCAAGCGTGATCATGCTGCGATCTCGCCGCGAGAGCCCTGGACGATTCCATAGCTGTGCGACAGGTCCCTGCGCGTATCTCTCAAGGGCCGGAGCGACCAACTCGGTGCCCTCGACGG
>JBJMGK010000186.1:0-9274 GCA_045807925.1 Bryobacteraceae bacterium
GCTGATGCACGGAACGCCGGTTTTTAGAGGCACCCGTGTGCCGGTCAAAACGATGTTCGAATACTTGGAGAACGGTGAATCTCTCGATGACTTCCTGGAAGGTTTCCCAACGGTGAGCCGTGAACTCGCTGTCCAGGTCCTTGAAGAGTCAAAAGAACTCCGCCTTGCTCGGGTGTCGTGAAGATCCTGCTGGATGAGTGCGTTGACCAAAGACTCCGATTCCTGTTCTCAGGACACGACTGCGAGACAGCGGCGTACGCCAAACTCGCGGGCCTAAAGAACGGTGCCTTACTGGCGGCAGCGGAAGCGGCCGATTTCGAGGTCATCATCACCACGGATCAGGAGATCCCATATCAGCAGAATCTGGCTTCGCGGAAGATTGCAATCGTGGTCTTGTGCGCGCCGACAAACAGGCTCGCTGACCTGAGGCCATTGATCCCGGCGGCGATGGAAACACTGAGTACAATCCAGCCCCGCCAGGTAATCCGGATACCCCTGAACTAGCTCAGGGGAACCGGCGCTCGGGCATCGGCTTCGGGGCCTTGGCAACTATTCCTCTACGCTGCGCCGTTACTCACGATCTATATAAAAAACCGCTCGGGTGACCGAGATTCCGTTGCAATACCCGGGTTGCCCGTCACTCGTGGATGTGTTTTCAAGCCGGTAAATCACTTCCGATATTGCTGATCCGTCACGTGTTCCATCCAGTCGACAACTTTGCCGTTCAGTTTCTCCCGGATGGCGATGTGTCATACACGTGGTCGGCGTTGCGCCATGCCAAAGCTTTTCGTTCGGCGCCAAACCAGATAACGTGAATCTCCTCAATCGTGCCCCCCCCCGCGCTGGGCCCAGCCGCATCGGGCTGTGACGATCAATGTCTGTCCTGAAGGGTGTGTATGCCACCCGGTGCGCGCACCGGTTCGGAGGTAACGCTTGCGCCCTTGTACCAGCGCCGGATCGGCTGCCTGGAAGAGCGGATCAATGCGAACGCTTCCAGTGAACAATCAGAGGGACCTTTGGTTGATGTTTGCAAACCAGCTCGTTTCACATTTCCATAGATTTGCTCCTCTTATGCACCCGGATTTGGCCTGTTCTCCAGCCGAAGCTGCTCGCCTGATCACGCCGCCCGCTTGTTGATCCCACGATAGTGCAAAGGCCCGAGCCCCAGACCCACGTTGCTGAATTCTGGTGATGACGTCAGTTGGCTTCTGGATTTCCGGCGCGGGCCGTCCTTCGAAGCAAACATCGCGGCCCGTAAATAGCAGTTCCTTGCATTTTGCCTACTTTTCGCGTGGCTCGATTCTGACCGTTGCGCCGCGGGCGCGCGCCCCGATGATTGCATCGAGGTACGGGCTGCCCTTGTATTTCGTCCTGTATGCGTCGTCAATGCGATCGTTCACCGCGCCGTCCACGGGCTCGAAAGCGACTTCTTCGTCATTGCGGCTGCTGTGATCCGCCCAGCTTTCTCACGCAATGCGGCCTGATACCAACGGGAACTCTTCCCGTTATAAGCACGGACGTACAGCTCGTTTTCTACAACAACGGACCAGATCCAGGTCGGAGTTCCGTACGTTTTTCCGTCCTCACGAAACGGCGAGATGTGGAGGTCATCCGTTTCTGCAATCTTCCTCAGTTTGTCGATTTCCCATGCGCTCATCGGCTCTCCTCATTTCTTTCGGATCTCATGAAAATGCTCGCTTGCGCCTCGAGGAATCCTCACCGCGCCGTATATCCACTGTCGGAAACGATTGCTTGGCCCACCATAAATCCTGCGCCGGGACTGCATAACCAAACTTGGCTCACTTTGAATTCTGACGCTTTGATTGGATCGCGATCCAAACAGCAGGTAAATCCTTGGGGAAGCCGCCCACCGGGAACTGGCGGACGGCTTTCGCGACAAGGTCCTTCGCTTGGCTGAGGGACACCGGAGCGCCAGGGGTTGTCGAATACCAGCGTTCGGCTTCCGCCCCGTTTAATTCATCAGGAACTTTCGGAGCGTAAGGCCATACATAGATCGGTGTGCCTGGTTCTATTCGCCAGCTTTCCGAAAGTGGGCCAATATCGACGGCGTTATAGCCAATAGCATCCATGAAGTTCGTCACCGCTCGCGTTGCTTCGGGATCGTCTCCAGCAATAGGGAGCGTCGTGCGGTTAGACTTATCGAGCGGGAGCGCATTGATGAACAAATGTGGCGCATCCTGGTTGTGCATCCCTTTTACGACCTTCGCGCCTTTCAGATGCTGCTGAACTAACTCGCTTGATGTCATCTGAGCGGCATCGAGAACGGGCATCTGACCCTCGCGCACCGGATAGTAGTTCATGGTATCGATGACGATCTTGCCTTTCAGAGCCTCCACCGGAAGCTTGTCGTAAGCCTTCAACGGAGTTGCCACTGCTACTAAATCGCTCGCTTGAGCCGCTTCTTCGGGAGTCGCCGCACGCACGTGACGCCCGAGTTCACCGACCAGACCGGCAAGAGTCTCCGGCCCACGCGAGTTACTTACGATAACGTCCAGTCCAGCGGCTATAGCAAGTCGAGCGACTGCACCGCCGATGGAACCCGTTCCGATGATTCCGATAGTCTGCATCATAGTTTCAAATCTCCATTTGGGTGATTTCAGATCTCCCTTTCACACGCCGAGGACAACACGGCATCTGTCAGGTTGAGTAGAGGAATGCGGTAGACCCGCGCCGCGGTGCCGTGGAACAGCGCAACTTTCTCGGCCGGCGTGGCTGAATGAACGATGTACTTCAGCGCGTTCCACAGGGGCACGAATCCGCACGAGAGGCTTTCTACCGGATAGTCGCTCTCCATCACGCAGCGATGCGGACCGAAAATCTCAATGGCCGTCTGGACGTAAGGTCCCCAAGTCGCGGCGAGCTCCGCGTAACCGATCGGGTCCGCACGGGTTTCGAAGCCGAATCCCCAGAATGGCAGGCCCAGCCCCCCGACCTTACATACAACGTTTGGTCTCCGCGCGATTTCCCGCAGAGCGTTGCGCCACTCCGCGAAGACCTCGGCTCGGGAATGGCTGCCCATATCCATCCCGACCGCCAGACCGCCATGATTGAGGATGATCGCCGTCTCCGGAAAAGCATCGGCGAGATCGGCCAGCTCGGGCAACTGGTGGTGAAACACCGCGGCATCGAAGCTAAGGCCACGCGTCGCGAGATGACGAAAGCCCGCCCGAAATGCCGGATCAAGAAGCAAGCCGCGTGGCGGCCGACTCGGCATGTACCGGTATGGAGCCTCGCTCGGGTGGTGATTCGCCCCTTGCCGGATGCCGCGAAAGCGTTCGGGTGCAACCTGAATCGCGTGATCCAGATAGGCAGCAATCTCATCTCCGAGCCGCAGATCGGCGTGTCCGACGATGCCCGCGCAGATCCGATGATCACCAAAAACACCGCTCGCACTCATTGCACCCATGCCGTTGGCAAACTCAATCTCACCCAACGGGCGCATCGATTCCGGCCCGTCAGGTCGCGTGAACGAGTTGGTCTCGATGTAAACCGACGCGACGATCCGGTGACCGGCGCGGACGTCAGCCAGGTAATCGTCGAACAAATACCGGATTCCCGGGCGCACAAACAGGTGATGGCCCGCGTCCACAATCGGGATCTCTGGTTCCAGGATCGGCTCGTCCCGGCCGAAATGTAATTGCCTGTACATCATTGGTCGCCCGCCACTAACCGTGTTGGTTAGTAATGGTCCTCTCTGGTCTTTGGGATGAACGGATGCGAACCCGATGGCTCCCCGTTCACTGTCGTGCCTCCTGCATGAAGTAATGGCGCCATGCGCAAGAACGGAATGGGAAACGGAAGCTGTGGGGTCGTCATTTCGTCGAGCGCCGCGGTCTGCTCGGCCGTAAGCTGAACATCAAGCGACTTCAAATTGTCTTCGAGCTGGGCAAGGGTACGCGCTCCAAAGATGGTCGATGACACGCCTGGCCGCGCCCGCAGCCACGCGAGCGCTACACGCGCGACCGTCGTGTGGAGTTCGTCAGCGATGCGCGCCATCTCATCGAGAATCTTGTAAGTCTTATCGTCCAGCCGTGCGGCCATCAGCTGAGCGCGCCCGTCCTTCACGGTGCCGGCATTCTGACGGTTGTATTTCCCGCCGAGGCGACCACCCGCCAGCGGCGACCAAGGCGTCACACCCAGCCCGAGGTCGCGTGCCATTGGAATAAGCTCGCCCTCGACCGTGCGTTCGAGAAGCGAATATTCTATTTGCAACCCGATAAACGCCGACCAGCCCCGGAACTGCGCGATGAGTTGTGCCTGCGCGACCTTCCACGCCGGCGTGTCGGAGACACCGATGTAGCGCACCTTGCCCGACTGGACCAGGTCCTGCAATGCCGCCATCGTCTCCTCAATAGGCGTGTGTTTATCCCAATTGTGCAGCCAGTAAAGATCGATGTAGTCCGTCCGCAGCCGGCGAAGCGACTGCTCGCACGCGGCGATCACCGACTTGCGATTGGAGCCGCCGCCGTTGGGATCTCCGGGATAAAGATTGGTGCTGAACTTAGTGGCGATGACCAGCCTGTCGCGCTTCTCGCGACCGTGGCCAACGTGGTCTCCGATGATCTTCTCCGAGTGGCCTTTGTTATACCCGTTGGCGGTATCGATGAAGTTGCCGCCAAGTTCGATGTAGCGGTCGAGAATGGCCTCGGACTGCTCAACACTCGAACCCCAACCGAGATCTTCACCGAAAGTCATACCACCTAGGCACAACGGACTCACCCGCAGCCCCGAGCGGCCGAGCGTAATGTAATGATCGAGAGGCATTTCAATCTCCTTTTTTCTGATTTAGTCCTCGCCGGGCGGCGTCGGACAGAGCTCCCGGCGGGTCACTTTATGTTGCGCAACTTGGCAATGTCCTCGTCGGTGCGGTTGCCGTGGATCTCGATCTTCGACAACTCCGCCTCGATCTGCTCGAATTCTTCGTCGGTCAGGTCGACATCAGCAGCGCCGAGGTTTTCTTCAATCCGCTCGAGCTTGCGCGATCCGGGGATCGGCACGATGAAGTCCTTCTTGTGCAGCATCCAGGCGAGGGAGATCTGAGCCGGAGTGGCGCCCTTGTCCTTCGCGAATGCCGTGAGTAAGTCCAGCAGCAGTTGGTTCGCGCGGATGTTGTCTTTATCGAACCGGGTGATCACGCGCCGGACATCATCACCCGTGTAAGTGTCGTTCGCGGTGACCTTGCCGGACAGGAATCCGCTGGCAAGCGGACTGAACGGCACGAATCCGATCCCGAGTTCGTCACAGGTGGGGATGACGTCCTTCTCGAACATGCGCTCCATGATCGAGTACTCGCTTTGAATGGCCGTCAGAGGGGTAACGGCGTGCGCTCGCCGGATCTGCTGTTCAGTGGCCTGCGACTGACCCCAGCCGAGGATCTTGCCCTCGGCAATCAGCTCGCCCATAACAGAGGCGACGTCCTCGACGGAGATGGAGTCGGGTACCCGGTGCTGATAGTACAGCTCTACGTGATCGGTCCCGAGCCGCGCCAGAGACGCATCCAGGCGGGCGCGGATCGCCCTGCCGAGTTCCGCGCGTGAAATTGGGCCGGCGACAAAGAACTTCGTGGCGATCACCACCTGGGCGCGGATTGGCGCCAGCGCCCGGCCGACCAGCCGTTCGTTTTCACCTGCGCCGTACCCTTCCGCGGTATCGAAAAACGTGCAGCCCAAGTCGAACGCCTTGCGGATGAGGTCAATCGACTCGTCATCGCTTGGCACCGGTCCGTATCCGTGGCTGAACCCCATGCAACCGAGTCCAACCGCCGAAACTTCCAGATTACTTTTCCCCAATTTGCGTTTTTGCATGCTTCCTTCCTTTCTGCTGAGACCGCCTGACATCCCAAGGCACACGAATCCTGTTGAACCCACTAAGGTCTGTGTGGCGCAACGCCTCCCGCGTCAATGAATCGTTGGTGAATGGCTGGATCGCCACTCACCAGGAGACGTTCCCTCCCACTTGTGAAATGCCCGGATAAACGAGTTCGGATTTTCGTATCCCAACAGATACGCGGCATCGATGAGTTCGAGCGAGGGCTGTCGCAGATAGTGATGCGCCATTTCCCGGCGCGCCTCCTCTAGTACGCCGTGGAAGGTGATCCCCTCGTCGAGCAACCGCCGTTGCAACGTCCGAACACTCACCCGCATCTCGCGAGCGGCGTCCTCCAGTCGCGGCTTCCGGCCGGCCAGAAATCTCTTCACTGTTCCTTTCAGTTGCTCTTTGAACGAACTATCCGCGAGTTGCTGAGCCAACTCGAGTTCCAACTGCGGCACCAACAATTCCAGCAGGTCCGGGTTGTACGTCACGAACGGCTGGTTTGCTTCTTCGATTCC
The DNA here is from genome assembly GCA_045807925.1 of Bryobacteraceae bacterium. Taxonomy (GTDB): domain Bacteria; phylum Acidobacteriota; class Terriglobia; order Bryobacterales; family Bryobacteraceae; genus Bog-105. Next base: position 6,351 of record JBJMGK010000186.1, read on the forward strand.
GAAGAAAATTTTGTTCTGTTTTGCGCCGAACCTCACCGGACAACCGAAGTGCTTCTCGTAGAGCCGCCGGTTTGCTTCAGGGCGCGTGAATTCCACTCTGCTGTAGTAAGGCGTTAAAGTCGCGACCGGCGCCACGCCGGCCTATAGACAGTGCCCATGCCAGAGTCATATCCACCAAAATCGACGGTTCCGGTGTGTCGGCGAGAAGCCAGACGAACTCGATCCCGAATTCCTTCAGTCGCTCCGAGATACGGATCTCTTCCGGACCCGTCAATCGCTTGTAGCGCGCGATTCGGTGCATTGCCTCACGAAACGATCTCGTATGAACCGCGGCGATCGCGATCGGGCCGTAATGCTCGGGGCGGCTACCAGTTCCGAGTTTCAAACCTATCCCGGAGTCGCGGCTAATTTGCTGTACCGCGTCGAAAAGCGCAAACATCTCTTCAGTGGACAACCAGATTTTGCCGTGGCTGAACAAGGTCATCGGGAGTCGCGATTGGCGGAGCACCGCGTCAGGGGAAACGCCGAGTTCCTCCAATCGCCTCGGGAGCGTCGCTGCAATTCGGAAGCGACTCATCATACCTGCTAACCGCCTTCATCTTCAGTCTATGGAGGGCTGGCGTCCCAAGCACTCACAAAAGACGCCAATATGCTCTCAAAAGACGCCACCGGCCGCTTTATGCAAGGCTCTCGACTCCGGTGGCGTCAACGGAACGCTTTCCAGAAACTCCGAAGTTGCCCGGCTCGATGACGTGCCGTGTCGTTGCGATGGTGAGAGATCTGCGAGCAGCGGATTACGAATGAGTAGTAGGGAAGGATTTAGCGATCACGCACCTACGTAATGGTGCACTCGATGGAACTCTGGGCAAACGTCCCACATCCGAAGATTGAAGGCCGCAAGCCGGAGAGTCACAAAGGCCCAATCACCTTGGGGTTAGTCTATGGGCAACAAGAGGTTCGGGCCCAGCTATTTTGTTGAGCGGCCCTTTGACGTTCTTTGCGCCGCAAGGTTCAAGCTTGGATGAACGACAGGTTCTGCTAGCCCGTGGCGTCCGTCCACGGCCGCATCGGCCCCGAGACGGCGAACCAGAGCGACACCGTCCGCACCGGAAGCGATCCCGAGCACCCGCGCCTCGCGCATTTTCGCGAACTGGACCGCTAGTGTTCCGACACCGCCGGAAGCACCAAGAATCACGACGGCCTCACCTTTCTTTATCCGTAGTGCGTCATCGATTCCTTGAATGGCGGTCAGTCCTGTAGTCGGAATCGCACCCGCTTCTCGCATTGAGAGTCCTTTCGGAATTGGCGCCACATGTTCCGCCGTGACCACTACATATTCGGCATAAAAGCCGCCCTTTTCATTCGCAAAGCTGTAGGCGTAAACAGCATCACCAATTCTGAACCGCCGGATGTGTGATCCCATGGCAGCCACTTTGCCGGATCCGTCGGTGCCTAGAACTAGGGGGAAGTCAGGATGCCCGTCCGGATACCACCCGGCTCGCATCTCTGCATCCCAGCTCCCAACGCCCGCGGTATCGAGCGCAATCAGCACCCCCCTTCTCCAGCTTCGGCACGGGCACTTGCTGAAGAGTCAGTATTTCCGGTCCGCCGAAAGCATCAATGGCAGCCGCATGCATGATTTCCGGAACGTGAATCGTGGCATTCTGCTGCTTCTGGTTATATCCCGTTGTTCCGACATTCATCGTCCTAGTCCTCCGATCGGCACGTCTTTACAAGAACGCGCTCCGGCATTCCGTCTCATCTCACACATGCACGGCGCCGGCCGATCTATCATCGGAGTATTTCTTCCCATCTGCGATAGTCCGGAGCAGAAACGGTCTTCACGTCGACGGTTCCGTCGATATCACGGTTGAATGGGACGATGTTGACCAGAAGAAATGCGATATTCTTTCACAGCAACATTGCTAGACGGATCAACAATAACGGGGATGGGCGATGTACTTCTCTCGAGTGGTTGGGATTCGGACCTCCTTAAGGCAAGCATATGCGTTTCCGGCCGGTTACGGTAGCTTCGCGGCTTGATGCAATCGGCGCGCGAGACTCTTCGCCGCTCCGAGCACGGGGATAGCTAGCAGCACCCCGGGAACGCCGCCGAGCCGCTCACCGGCAAGGACGGCGAAAATCACGAGGAGCGGACTCAACTTAATTCCAGAGCTCATAACGAGCGGGTTGAGCACGTAATCCTGGAATAGGCGATACGCGGCGAGAAAGATAACAAGTCCAAGCAGATGAGGGACCCCTCTCGCGGCTGACACCCCCACCACCAGCACCGCCGCCGTAAATGGCCCGACGAGAGGAACAACCTCGAATAATGCTGCTACACCTGAGAGAAGCAGCCCATAAGGGACTCCCATTACAGTGAAGAACGCGCTGTAGGCCACAAGTACGGCGAATGCCAACACCAGAATGGCCCGAACATAATGAGCAACAAAATTGTCCAGGTCATTCAAGAAGTTCGGCCAAAACGCACGATCGGCGTCACTGGCGAACGAGTCTAAAAGAGTTCGGCGGATGAGAGGCGCGTATTTGACGAAAAGAAAACTCAATATCGGAATGAGAACGACGAAAACCAGATTTCCCGCGTAGTGCAAGATCTGGCCGCCCACTCGTTTCAAAACCGGCATGGCGTTTTCAGAAAAGGCGGCTGTCGCTTGCTGAAGGGATTCATGCACCCGCTCGCGAAGCGGACCGAGCGCATTCGGCAGCGGGAGCGCGTCGATGGATTTCGGGTCACGCGCCGTCGCGGCGACCGCGTGTGCAAAATCGGTCGCCTGCGACGCAACCTGCTTGCCGAGTAGCATTAAAGCCGCGATGAGCACAAAGACTACAAATGAATAAACAAGAGCCGCTGCACTCGTTTGTGAGAGACGATTATGCGCGTGACGCTCCAGGAGCTCTACCAA
>JBJMGK010000187.1:0-9993 GCA_045807925.1 Bryobacteraceae bacterium
GAACCACCTGGGGCATGATTGCGGGTTTCTTCGGGACCATCTATGCGCTGTGGCTGTATACCAGCTGGCTGCCATACTACCTGGAGCACGAACGCCACATGAGCGTGGCGCGGGTAGGCGTTGTTGCCGCCGTCCCTTATTTTTTCGGCTGCGTCGGCGCGGTGTTTGGTGGCTGGCTTTGCGATTTCCTCACGAGGCGTGGATGGACGCCGATGGGCGGCCGCAAGCTCCTGATCTCATGCGCTCTGCTCGGCATCTCACTCTGTACGGTGGGAACGGTGTTGGCGCAATCGAACGCGATCGCCCTGACTCTCATTTCCGTTTCGCTGTTCCTGATCTACATCTCGAGCAGCGCCGCATGGGCTACGGTGCCGGTTGCAGCGCCCACCCAATACACGGCGTCTTTGGGCTCTATGCAGAACTTCGGAGGCTATCTTGGCGGCGCGCTTGCCCCAACCGTGACTGGGTTCATCGTGCAACGCACCGGCAGCTTCTCGCAAGCGCTGATGTTGAGCGCCGCTGTCAGCCTATGTTCGGCAGCGGCCTACCTGCTATTTGTCGGCCAGCCGATCCACGCCGATGAAACGCAATAGATGCGCGGGAAGCGGTGACCACCATGACTCTCTGCGCTGCCGCAGTAAACACAAGTTCCGTAAGGAGGCTTCTCACGCTTGCGTCGCCCTGAATTCGACTCAGAGCCGTCGCTTAAGTCAACTTCACCAGCACTGCGCTTGCTGGATTGAGGTTTAGAACAAGCTGTCCGTTGGTCCGCTTCAGCTTCTCGATGTCTTTCGGTTTCCAATGGCCTTCGGCCGATACTTGGGCCCCTGCTAGCGTTGTACCGGTCTGGGCGTCATAGCTTGGCGCCCTGAGACGCATTGCTTCCGCAGATTGAAAATGAGAAGCGCTACTCACTGTGGCCTGGATTGGAGTAGCGATGTCGCTGTTAATGACCGTGACCCAAGGCTGTTGCTTATTGTCTAACGTCCCATAGGCAGAAATGTTGCCAGACGTGCTCACATCCGTTCGAATACGCTTACCTCGGCCGGCAATCGCGAAGGCAAGCATGGCGTAGTAAGAAGGACGGGCAGCGAACTGTCCTTGCCCATCATCAAAGATGGGACTGTAAGAGCTTACAAAGCCGAGCTGATTCAACCCAGTTTCGAGATTCAGGCCCGCTCCGTCATAGGCGGAAAGTGTGAACATGAGCCGCAGCGCCCAAAGCGCCGAAGTAAACGTATCACTCACATCCGGTTTTCCTCCGCCCGAAAACGAGTTGATCTCAACAATGCGATACGGAACGCCGCACGCTTGAGAATCAGCCCGAAGCTGCTTCAGGATATCGATCCAGCGTGGATCGGTGTGCAGGAGGTTTTCAAACGTCGCGGCCGGTTGGCGCTGACCGGCGCGGTAGTAATGATGGGTCAGCAGCTTGATTCGCTTACCCTCATCATCCGCAAATAATTTGACCCATTCTGTAGCGCTCGCAGCGTCGGGACCGGCTAGCGGTGCATCGGGCAGTCGCTTCCGAAGAACGGACGCGAACCGTAGGAACTCCTGATGATATTCAGAGTAGGTGTAGGGCTCTGGACGGTGACCGCTGCGTGCGAAAAGGTCGGGTTCATTTCCGATCTGAAAGCAGAGGAGGCGACCTTTCGCAGCCTCAGCGACGGCCTCGGCTTGATCTGCTGCGGATTCCGCTGTATCGTTGCCCAGATTCAAGTTCCAGATGAGCTTCCAGCCGGTGGCATGCAGGAAATCACCCAGATCCCGAATGACGGCCCGGTTGGTTACTGTTGCTTTCGGTGCCGAAACCGGCGGGCCAGCGGGAGACCACTTGGAAAAATCGGCAGTATTTCCACCAATGCGGATGCTCCCTTCCGGGCCGAGGTTTCGGTAATACCGGAGCAACGCGGTGTTGCGCGGCGAGAGCAATCCCTGCGAAGCCACCGAAGAGATCTCATAACCAAATCCAAGAAAATCGTTCGGCACCGAACCCAACACACGGCTAGGATCGACGTGGATATCCACTTTGGCTGGCGTGTCCTCGGCCGGCAGGAACGGAACGCCAAGGACAGCAGCGCTGGAAAGCAGGAAACGACGGCGGTGTACCGGTGAATGCGTACGAACAGTACCCATATGGAAAACGATCGAGCCGCTGTTTTGTTCAAAGCTGAAATCCCGGTGCGACGTGACACCGCAATTGTCGGGAATTTCCTCTGAAAGGATATCAACTAAGTTCGTCGCCTCTAATTGACTTCGGTGGCCGACAGTGTACACGCGCGATTGATAACAGATGATTTTTCCAGCGGTGCAGGTTCGATATTTGTATCTGCAATGGCCGCAAAGGATCCATACGGACTTTAGGCTTTCTCCTTGCGCGTAAGTGCTTGGATCTTGAGAGCCGCCCAGCACGTGAGCGCCAGGCTGCGATAGTGGATATTTGACATCTCTCAGGAGTTTGCGCGATGGGTAAGCAGCGCATGCTTTGGCTTGCCTGCCATCCTCGCTCTCGTCCGGCGACCTCGACCTGTGGACTATGGATCTTGACGGCTCTCATAAACAACAGCTCACCCAGACGTTCGGTTATGACGGCGGTCCAGTGTTCTCGCGCGATGGAAGCAAAATCTCCTGGCGCGCCAATCATCCCGAAACTCCGGAGGCGAGAAAGATCTACGTGGATCTGCTACGCGATAACCTGATTAAGTCCCATGAAGATGGAGCTGTTCGTTGCCGACGCAGACGGCCGCAACGCGCGCCAGATCACCAACTGCAATTGCGCTTCGTTTGCACCCACGTTCAGCCCGGACGGAAAGCAGATTCTGTTTTCTTCCAACCACCACGACAGCGATGGTCGGAAATTCGAGCTTTATCTCATCAACGTCGATGGGACCAATCTTCGTCAGTTGACGAACTTCGGAGGCTTTACCTCGTTCCCGGAGTTCTCGCCGGATGGGCGGAAGCTCGCCTTTGTCTCCGACTGGAAAGCTCCCGGACGCTACGAGTTCAACGTATTCACCGCTGACTGGAGTCGAGGAGCACAAAAATGAACTCGCGTATCGCCTCGAGCGCACTGCTGCTCGCGTGTCACGTGCTGCCTGCAATGGCCGCTTCGCCCTATGTCATCACACCGGAATCCTACCTAGCGCATATCAAGTTCCTGGCTTCCCCTGCTTTGAAAGGCAGGCTCACCGGTACGCCCGAGCTGAACAAAGCGGCCGAATATCTCGCCGCAAAATTCTCGCAAGCTAATCTCGAGCCCTTGGCAGGAAGCTATTTTCAAGATTTCGAGGTCACTGCGCGCACCGCCTTGGGCGATAACGACAAACTTACGGTGAGTCGCGGCGCGCACTCCAGAGAGTTGAAACAAGGCGCCGACTTCGTGCCATTGAATCTCAGTGGTAACGGGAAAGCGGGGGGCGCTGTCGTCTTCGCGGGCTACGGCATCACCGCGCCCGAATACCACTATGACGATTATTCGCACCTTGACGCCCACGATAAAGTCGTCGTTGTCCTTCGCCATGAACCCCAAGAGAACAACGAAAAGAGCATCTTTGCCCGCAAGGATCTGACGCAGCACGCCGTGTTCTCGAGCAAAATCGTGAACGCGAAACTACATGGGGCAAAGGCAGTCCTGATTGTAAACGACCTTCCCAATCACCCGGGCGACACCGACGGATTAGCGCGCTTCGAACCGCTTATGGCCACCGAGGACTACGGCATCCTGGTCGACCAAGTCTCGGTTTCGGCAGTCAACGAGTTGCTCGCCGGCTCAAAGGAAAATCTGCAAAGCTTGATCGGCGAGATTGACCGGGATCTGGCTCCCCATTCGTTCGCGCTTGCTTCGGACGTCTCGGCCGCCCTGACTGTGGACCTGCAACAGGAGAAACGGACCGTGCACAACGTTGTGGGCTACTTGCCGGGTCAAACCAATGAATACGTGATCCTCGGCGCCCACTATGATCATCTCGGACTTGGCCAGCAGAATTCGCTGGCGCCGTCGCAAGCGGGAACAGTCCACGCCGGTGCAGACGACAATGCGTCAGGTACGGCCGGCGTGGTCGAACTTGCCAGGCGGTTCGCTTCCACCGGAGTTCACCGCCGGGGGTTTCTGTTCCTCTGCTTTGCCGGCGAAGAGGAAGGACTACTCGGCTCGGCCTACTACGCCGGCCATCCCTCGAGGCCTGTTGCGGACGCAGTCGCCATGATCAATATGGATATGATCGGCCGGCTCAAAGACAACAAACTCTACATCGGAGGAGTCGCGACCGGTTCTACCTTCAAACCCGTCGTGGACGAGGCCACGCAACACGCGCACTTCGAAGCCGATCAGTCGGACGTTGGCGGATATGGAGCCAGCGACCACACCTCGTTCACCGGCAGGCATGTGCCGACCCTGTTCTTCTTCTCCGGACTACACGGCGACTATCACAAACCGAGCGACACATGGGACAAGATTAACGCGAAAGATGCCGTCCGCGTTCTAGCCGAGGTATCTGAAATCGCGAACACGCTTGCTGATGCTCCCGAACGTCCGCAGTTCGTGCGAGTGGCCGAGAATCCGCATTCAGGCGCCGTCTCGGGGGGCGGCGGATACGGACCCTACTTCGGCAGCATCCCCGACTTTGGCGGTCCTCCGCACGGCGTGCGCTTTTCCGATGTGCGAGAAGGATCGCCGGCTGCCCAGGCAGGATTCAAAGGGGGCGATGTACTGGTAGAGTTCGACGGCAAGCCGATCGATAACCTGTATGATTTCACCTACGCCCTGCGCCAGCATAAGCCGGGGGACAAGGTCAAAGTGAAGTCGTTGCGGGACGGCACCCCGGTGGAAGCCGACGTTGTTCTCACGAAAAGAAACTAAAGAAGCTGCCCGCATTTAACGGGCGGCTCGTCGGGTCTCCCAGCTGCCGAGCAGCAGCGCCGCATTCGAAGCTGATGCGGCCGCGCTACCGCCGAATAGATCCGCACTTAACCAGGCAGCGTTTACGAATATCTCGGCGCATTGGCAGCTCGCAGATGTAGTCAACTGTAGCTGTCGCCCAATACGCCTGCCATGAAAACGCCTTGAAGACGCTGCGAACTTGTCACGTCAAGGCCGATGCTGGTCTTGGCGATGTCATCAGGCGCTAACGTCACGGCTTGAGCTCAGTTGGATGAACAGATCGTTGCTAGAAGCGGCATTGACTCGCGAGAGTCAATCTGCCCCCATTGCTTCGTGCCTGGCGTAGCGGTATCAAAACTGAAGATTCGGTTACCTTTAATAATCCCGATAATGCCAGACTCACCCCCGTCGAGAGACTCGGCGCGCTTGACGGTGAGGTGGACTGGCTGGTCGCCTTACGGATGGCCGAAGAAGAGTAGGTCCGATTGGCGGGTCTTCAGAAGATTACGAGCGAACGGCTAGGCGGACCAGCTTAGGAGCGGACACGAAGGCTGCTCCAAGGTCGCCGGAGCACAACCGAGATCCGGGCTGGGCCAAAAAACTAATGCTGAGCTGCCTGGTTCCGGACGGCAACTGCCGTTCCCCTGTCAATGAATCGATATACCGCAATTCCCAGACCAGGCAGTGTCAAACGCAAATACCCTGGTCGTACCGAATCGCAGCATTGGCTCCGTTCAATGATCTCGTTCTGGGTGAGATAACCTGCCGGTAGGAGCTGGAATGGAGTCCCGACTCAGTCGCAACAGCGTGAAGCTAATGGGTTTTCTTTTGCTCGCCGCGCCAATTCATCTGTCCGCGGGACAGATGACGCCCCAGGTCACATTCACTAAGAATGTCGCTCCGATCCTTTACTCGCATTGCGTCGTTTGCCATCACCCGAACGACATTGCTCCGATGTCGCTGCTCACCTACCATGAAGTTCGACCTTGGGCGGCCGCCATACGTGAAGCGGTTGTTCAGCGCACGATGCCGCCGTGGCACGCAGACCCGCACACAGGCGAATACATCAATGATCGTCGGTTATCCGATCAGGACATCGCCACCATCGATAGGTGGGCGAAGAGCGGTGCAATAGAAGGATCGCCGGAAGATCTGCCAGCGGTACCTGAGTTCAAAGATGCTTGGCATATCAAGCCGGATCTGATTTTGACTATTCCCGAGCAGACTGTAGCGGCGGGCAATCAGGATGACTATGAATATGTCTACGTACCCACGGATTTTACGGAAGACCGGTGGGTTCAGGCCGCTGAAGTGATCCCCGGTGACCGCCGCGTTGTGCATCATGCCACGGTAACTGTGATTGCCGCAGACAAACTTCCGATCGGCAAGAAACCAGGAGAGAACGTCGGCGAATTCCAATTTCGTACCAGCCAGGTGAATCACCTCAAGGCCGACGCTCCCGTGTCCGACGACGGTTGTGCGCCGAGCACCGTGGCCGGCTTAAAAAGCTTCTCGACCGGGTCTGTGAATCACGTCCCGGGCATCTATCTACCAGGCCACTTGGCAGAGGTTCGGCCACCCGGCTACGCCGTACGAATTCCGGCTGGCTCCTATTTGCAGTTCCAAGTGCATTACAGCAATCGCTTGAAGGAATCTGTTAAAGACCGCACCAGCATCGGCCTTGTGTTCGCGAACGAACCAGTTAGGCATGAAGTTGCGCAGTACGAGATCTGGAACAACTACTTTCTGATTCCACCGGGCGATGCCGCGCACAAAGTCACTTCCTGCTTCACCTTGCCGAAAGCCGTCACAGTAGTGGCTTATACCGCGCACATGCATTTTCGGGGCAAGAGCATGACAACCGAGGCCATTTACCCCGATGGGCGGCGTGAAGTGATCTTCAACGTTCCCCAATACGATTTCCGCTGGCAGGAGACTTATTTCCTTAAACATCAATTCGTGATGCCCGAAGGCACGAAGCTTGTCACAACCGCCTATTTCGACAACTCAGCAAACAACCCGCTTAATCCGGATTCAACGAAATCAGTCCGATGGGGCGAGCCGAGCAATGAAGAGATGATGGGCTTTTGGCTTGCGTTCGCCGATGACGTACGGCAAACGCCCAAGCAGGAAGTAAGCCAGTTCGGGAACACGCGCTGATATCGGATGACTCGCCGCATTTTTGTATGGATGATGGGCGCAATCCCTTCCGTCCTGCGCCCCGAGCAAACTGCTGGCCCGAGCGACGACAACCGTGATTGGGTTTGCCCCATGGACCCCGATTACCGTTCGGCCAACCCAGGCAAGTGTCCCAAGTGCGGTATGACATTGGTCCTCGGGATACCTGATCGCATCGAATTCCACATGAAGGTTGGGCATACACCACGCGTTCTCAAACCCGGCCACGAGGCTACTCTGGATCTCCGATTCTTCGATCCGCGGACTCATCAGCCGGCCACCCGTTTTGAGATCGTTCACGAGAAGCTGATCCACTTCTTTCTGGTCAGCGAGAGCCTGGAATTCTTCGCCCATGTTCATCCCGAGCGGACATCTGACCAGACGTTCCGGCAGCGACTTCGTCTGCCGGAGGGCGGAATGTACCGCCTGTTAGCAGACTTCTACCCGGCCGGCTCTGTCCCGCAAATGGCGCTGAGCACGCTCTATGTGACAGGACACTGCAAGCCACCGCATCTCGCCGCTTCGCTGTCACCGCAAACGGCGAAAAACCTTACCGTGACTCTGCGTGTCGAACCTGAACATACGCTCGCAGGGGTCGAGACGAAGTTGCACATGGCGCTCAATCCAAACGAAAATCTGGAACAATACCTGGGCGCATGGGGGCACATGCTCACGGTGAGTGCGGACCTGATTGAGGTGATTCACACTCATCCGTTTCTGCGCAATCCTGATGGCAGTGTGCAGTTCAACCTGGTATTTCCGAGGCCTGGCCTCTATCGAATCTGGACGCAGTTTCAGCGCAAAGGCGTCGTGAATACTGTGATCTTCACCATCCCTGTCTCACCACTTTGAACCGTTCGGCGGGATGCGCCCTTCGAGCGCGAATCGCAATGGACTTGAAGCTTCGACTATCGTTCCCGGCGGCAGGTACACTGGCGAGCGAAAAGAAAAAATGCGTTTGGATCTGCCATCGAATCGGTACAACCATACCATCGGCAACACCTCTGCGCTGGGCAGCCGCGCAATGATTTTCGCTGAGGAAATGGTCCTGTTTTCGATCGGCTTGACGCCGCTTGTGTCGATCCCTTTGGCCAATCTCGCTCGTGTTTCAATTACCAGTGCATCGACCAGCGGTGTAGGAGGCGCCGTGTCAATGACAGCACTTGGTTTCGGGAGAGATGCCGGATTGCCTTCCGGGGCACCGCCCACCACCCAGGCGGCAATGATCATGATTTCTTCCTGCGTTAGCGAGTTGTCTGGAGACAAATCTCCGAACCCCTTTACGGCGCCCCAGGGTGGCATGGCGCGAGACAGCACTTGCTCTTTGATTGAAACCGCCCAGGGCCGCGCTTCCTCATAGGTGATTAGCGGAATACTGGAACCCGAGCTGTGGCAGGAACCGCAACGCGAGGCAAAGATGCGTGATACATCCCGCGCGAAGGTTAGATTTGTGGCGATGACGTCGTGTGCTTGGAAAGGCACTGCAAACGCGAGCAATCCGACCGCCGCACATAAACTGGCATGCTTCACGGCGAGCTCGTAGCCGCGTCTCTGACCGCCTTCATGCCCGTACCGTCCAGCCATTCAATCCGTCCATCTATCCATCATCTCGTTCTCAATCGTTCTACCCGATTGGAATTAATTCCTACAGGACCATCATGTTGATTTCCGGCTCTGCTCATATGAGCCACGTAGCTTCCGACGATTGCCGGGTTGTTTCGAGCGCGACCGATCGACCCGTGAACTTCTGGACCGACATGGGCTTGCAGCGCTCGATTGCTCAGCTGTAGTTGGACGTGCGTCAGCGAACTTCAACCAGCGTGCCGCGAGGTCCGTCCATTCGGGTGAAATGAAGAAGTGGCTAAGCATCTTTGTTGATTCTTACTCCTGCGCGACCTTATAACCAGTTTTAGGGGTTCAGGTCAGCTTGGCTTCTGCACCGCGGGCCCGAGTAGGTTGCTTTGGCTGGGTCAGCAGTTGAACCAGCCGTATCCTTGCCGCTGTCGGCCAAGGCCTGGTAGGTTGCCCAATGAGCCGGTCAGACCTCAGTCGAAATACCCCTCATAGAGCCGGCACTGCAGGATGCCATTCCAGCAATTCTTTACTGCGCTGCGACGGCACGCCAAGCATAAGTGTTACTCCAGGAACACGGCATCTTACTTCGATCGAGGAGGCTCTTCAGAGTGGAACAGACCGCCCACAGAGGCCGCGACACCAGCAATCGACCCTAAGGTCGAGCCAATGGTCAACGCCGCACTCACCAGGCTAGGTCTGGTCGACTCAGGTTCGATCAGCCCTCTTAATTCCTCTTCGGCCCGGAACCAATCCATTTCCGGTGTGCCAAGCGGGCAACCACGCTGCTGCCATAGATAGTAGGCGGCTACCTGAATCTTCTCGTGCGACTCGGATTCGATTTGTAAGGATTGCATCAGAGTTCCTTTCAGCTTTAATCCTGCTGATCGCGTAAATCGGTCAGATGTTCGTGAAGCTCAATCTTTTGCGCTTCGGACTCCAAACCTGCGAGCGAGTGATCCTTTGGTGTGCACGAACCAGAAATCTCGGTTGCTCCACCTTCCGGCAACGGTGCGGGAAGCGCATCATCAGGTGACTCGAATGGCCTCATGGTCAATCCAGTTGTAGCAAATCCTGCTGTGCATGCCTAACGCAGCTTCCTACTGCGCACCGCGTCGAAACGACTCGGCTGCTGGTGGACGGCATCATGTAATAACTGAAATTGGTAAGCCACTGGTTCGACCAGTGAGACTTGAGCAGGTTTGACCGTTCCGGGAGTAAGATCCTCCTCACGTGGCTTGATGACCAACGAAAGGAGGATCTAATGTCGGATCTTTACCAGAGCCTATCCCACTCCAAGTGGGACTGCACGTATCATGTGGTGTTCGTGCCCAAGCCGCGCCGCAAGGTAATATGCGGGC
>JBJMGK010000188.1:0-9012 GCA_045807925.1 Bryobacteraceae bacterium
CGGCGATGCATGGCTGTTGGATACCGAAGATCGCCTTGCCACGCGCATCGCACAGGATGGCGTTCCTCTCCCGATCCATATTGAAGATACCGATACAAGCTTCTCTGTGGAATGGAAAGGCGGATATCGAGTTGAAGGCACCGCCTTCATCTATGCAGACAAGGGCACCGCAAGAGTCGTAAGCATCCTTGGCTACCCAACAGACCGTCTTTCCTCATCCACATGATCCAAAAATTTCAAATATGTTTGGCTAGGTATTTACGAGGAAGCGATGCAGCGGGTTGGGAATGACCTTGTATTCCTTCGAGTCCACCACGATGACCGACCAGAAGTACCTCACCTTTGATTTGGGCAGGGCATCGTTGGGGAAGGTCTGACTGAAGGTCTTTCCTCCGTCGACACCCGCGACTCCGAAGTAGGTGACTTCGCCGTCGTTGTTTGCCCAGAGGCCCTCGAAGTTAGCAACGGTTCGCATAGCGTAATCACTGCCGTAATTGCCTGCCTGCTTGGCGCGCGTCCATCCGTTCTGAGTTAGCCCGAGGTGCTTGGCGTGCTCCATGAACTCGGCAAGCGCCTTCGTCTTGATGACCTCATTTACCCTGGCTTGCGCGTCCGGCCCGGACTTCAAATAGGCTTCGATGGCCTTAACTTTAGCCTGCAGCGGCTCCATACCTTCATTGATGTCCCGCTGGTTCGCGAGAATGGCGGACGCGTCGTCAAAGGCGTCCTTTCCCGGCAGCTTCGTATTTTCAAAGGGAGCTATCTTCGGATAGTTCTCGACCTTCACGTCTCCGAGCGGCGTCAGCTTGAACTGCTGCTGTAAACGGACAGCCTCCTTTGAATCTTCACCGAGCTCGACCCGTGAGAGCACCCGGGAGGTCTTGGTTGGAAGATCCACGCGAAGAGCATCTGCGGGCACGTTCGCGTTGCTGCCCTTCAGGCAAATGGCGTACTTGCCATAGGGCTTCTGCGGATAGGTGCGGTCATTGATATTCAGGAGTGTTTCGCCCCAGCCATTGAGCATCTGCCACGTGTAATAGCGGCCAGTGATCTTGGGAATCTCGAGCTGGACGCAGGTGTTCTCATCGACAGCCACCCAAGCCTCTGAATAGGCCACGTCGAGATTAGGATTTGCCCAGGCTACGCCTCCGGGGGTGCGATAAATAACCTTCTTCCACTGAAAGCCTTCCTTCTCGAAGTCGAGCTGCTCCTGCCTGAGGACGATGAGTCTGCCGAGGAAGTAGATGTAGGCATCCGAAATGTCCTGGTCAGAAGGCTTCGACACGGAGGCGGTAGGTTCGGTTCCGCTCTTGCATCCGACCATGGCTATTAGCATGCCCGATAACATCACGGCTGCAAGCGCCGCAACCCAGGTGCCCTTGAATACACGCGCTGCTTTCGTCATCGCCGTCTCCTTTGGATCGGTCATGTCTCTCTATCGGTTTGCTTTTACTGCCGGAGGAGTCCATTGCCCACTGGTGATTGCGGCTTCAGGCCAGTAGCTACGGACGTAAAGGGAAAAATCTCCGTTCTTCGGTGAAGGAAGCCAGTTCGCTCGCTGCATGGGGTCGATGGGGGCTATGGACTGCCGCACCAGGAGATTGCGACGGTAGCCGAAGTGGGCTGCGTAGCCACGCTGCGCAGATATTTCCACGAGGAGCTCACGCTGGGATCGCTCGAGGCGCAATCGAACGTGACACGCACGTTGTTCCGGCTGGCCACCTCGGGCCGGAACCCGGCGGCGGGTATTGTCAACTTGAGCTGAGATACGTCGACTGATTGAAAGTGGCCGAATATCACAGTTTCATTTTGGACTCGACAAAACGGATCTGTGATCAATTCATCCAACCCGATCATTTCCCTCAAAACGACCCTGATTTACCTCAAGTTGACAGTACCTTGCATTCTTATGCAAACATACGTTCAGACCTCCTCGGGCATGCGGATCGATCATAATCTTGAGCAGATTTTGTTTTAAGGAATTTATCATGAGCGCGAGCGAGAGAAATGCAATGCTGTCACGTTCGGCGGCAGTCGTGTGGAGCTCGGATTAGTCCGGCATGGGTGCGAAGCTACCCGATGAACTCACGGACACCCTGACCGGGAACAAAATTGTTGTGTTCGCGGGTGCGGGTATTTCGAAGGATGCGCCGTCCGATCTACCGCTCGCGGCAGAACTTCAGGATGCGATCGTAGATGCTCTCCTTCGAAGGATTCACCCTCCACTCGGGAACAACGAACGTGCAAGCGCTTTGCGGAAGGCCGTGCGGAGCACCATCCCGGAATCCCTTTACCAGATGCTTCGGGATCAGCTGGGAACTGTCGCGCTTCGCCTCTTAAACTCGGCGCTTAGTTGCGGCCGTCCGAACTGGCTGCATGAGACTTTGGCTAGGCTTGCGGACAGTCAACAGGTTGCCGCCGTGATTACGACGAACTTCGATCTTCACATCGAGACAGCTATGGCCGGGAGCCACCGTACAGTTGCGCTGGTGCGGTCGGACGCAGATCTCCAGAGCCTTCGTCCAGCGGGGCTTCCGCTCATAAAGATTCACGGCAGCATCGATGAACCAGCCTCTATAGTTACTACTTTGGAGCAGGTGGGACGAGGCCTAACACCCCCGAGAAGCAAGGTCCTGAAGCGGCTGCTCCGGCGGCACGTTTTTCTGTTCGTCGGCTGGAGTGATTCTGATATTGACCTTTCCCCCGCGCTAATGAGCGGCGGTCGTCCATTTGTCTGGATCCAGCATGACTCCGGCTGGAACATCTCGGCTGTTACCCGAGCCGGTCTTTACGGTTTGCGAAAGCCGGAGGAAATTAGCGTTGACGCGCTCATGCGGGCGCACGGCGGGTGGATTATCCGTGCAGACACCGGCGCTGCAGTTGCTGCCTTATGCAGAGCTTTCGCTATTCCGGTCGGCCGCCGGAAATCCTGTAGTGCCACTTCGGAATGGCGAGATCGGATCAACGCATGGGCCGACGGGCTGAGCCCAGGGCAAAGGTTGACGGCGGTGGCCGGGATCTGCGACCGTCTCGGCTATCTGCGGGATGCGATCCGAATGTACGGCCACGCAGAGCGGGAGTTCCGGAGTAAGCGCGACCGTGCGTCCGTTGCTGGCGCACTTTGGGATCGCGGTATTGTGCTTACTAGAGCGAGCCAGTGGGCCAGAGCTTCGCATTCGTTCCTGCGAGCAATAACTATATATGAGGAACTGGGCCAATCCGACTTCGCGATCCGGGCGCGATTCGACAGTGTTGTGATCGCACTGCGTCAGCGACGCTGGGACGAGGTGATCGGGATCTGTCGTAAGGCGTTGTGCCACTTCAAGCGGAGTGGCAACGAGGATGCCGTGGCCCATGTCTGCCATAACTTAGGCATTGCGTTCAGCATGATAGGACATCAGCGACGCGCGTTGTTGTTGTGGAAGCTCTCTGAGCGGCTCCATTATCGGTGCGGTGACCTGCGAGGCATCGCCGAGGTCTTCACCAGTATGGCTGGATATCACCTGAGGGCAGGTTCGCCAGCAGAAGCTCTCCGCTATCTACTGAGAGCGGAGAGGTTGTTCGCGCGATTTGGCGGCGAGGAGGAACTCGCTTACGTCGTGGCGCACCGTTCTTCCGTTTTGCTAAAGCTGAATCGGCCAGAGGAAGCGTTGATAGTGCTCGGGGATGCTATGGAGCGTGCAGCCCAGTCAGGCAACCGGTGGCTCACGACTGCGCTCAAGCGGAAGCTCAAGCAGGTGCAGGCCCGAGTGAACTCCGAGCGGGTCGACAACTCTAGACCGGAAGGTCGGAGAGTGTAAAACATTTTGTGCAAGTGACGTCTTTCATAAGAAAAAGGAGAACGCAGGATGGCAGAGGAGCAAGTTGGATGCAGCATTGATGAGCTGCTAGCGGGGAAGTCGCCGGAAGAGATTGTGGGGCCGGGAGGCGTGCTGAAGCAATGTGGTGGACCCCAATTTCTGGACACAAAAAGGACCTGTGCTGCGCAAAAATCTCATAAGCACTGAAATCACGTATCATCCCCGTCATGTTGAGTGAGTTAGGCGGCATCAGCCCATCGATACTCATGATGCAGACCACCGAGTATCGATTTCGCAAGTATCGGTCCTCTTTTGGATATGGTTTGCATCGTATGCGGTTGCCCCCTCGAGTGGCACAAAAAGTTAAGACACTGTTAGCCGAGCGGATACACGAGTGCCGTGAAGAACACTATATTGAAGAATGAGAGAAATGCTTTGGCGACATCAATCCGGCGGATCGGGAGGAACGGAACGTGTGGCAAAAGGTTTTCGCCCCAGATCGTCACGCCCGATCCAAGGATGCTTGGAATCGCCACGCGATCCACGAACAGCGCCTGCAGAGTGGTTATACCGAGAATCCCTGCCGGTTCGCCGGAAAGCAGGTCGCTGCGGGTACAAACGAAGAAGGAACGCACATTCGCCGTAATGCGATCCGCAATTGCATCCAACCGTCCCCGCCGATACGGGTAGCGCTTAGCGACGCCTGAACGTGCCTCAAATTCCGAGATCGTCTCCTGCACTCTCCTTCTGTCCTCTGCCGTCATGCCGTCCGACACTACGATCAGGAGATCGACATCAGAGAGTTCACTGCAGTAGCCACCCCTGGCCGCACTGCCAAACAGTACCGCACTCACAATTCCGGTATCCGGTGCCGCACAGACGGACAACACAGCGGAGACGTGCTGATCGACAGTTGGCGGAGTTTCGATCATGGCCGCACAAACGCCTCGGGGCCGGATCCCGGCACACTCAAAGAGACACACAATCCTTGAAGTGGTTGATTCTGCGGGAAGCGCTTGTTTATCCGCGTTTCGTTCTGAATCGCGCGTTCCGAATTGGAACAATCAGTGCGTAAATTTGTAAGCGCCAAACACGGCGATGCCTAGCAACGCCTGCTTCCAGTTTTTCGCTTACGCCTTGCGCTCAGACGGCACTGAGTCAGACTGATTGAGATAGCTTGCTAGCAGGCACCATCTGAAACGATCAGAAGGCACCATCTGCACCCATCTGGTCTCCATCACAAGGGAAGAAATGTTTCGTCGCCTGAACGACGCCCTAAACCTGCCCGCGGTGTTATGACTTCGCACCATGACTGAACTATCCAGCCGACAAGAAAGATCCTGGGCACGATGATCGCTGCAGCCGTTGGGATCAAGATCGCCACAACGCCAAACACAGGAACAGGCAGCTACCTTTGGGTTCGGGTGACCCAAGCTCTTTACGAACTGCTAGTTCCGCCTAATCCTGACCTCAATGCTCGGACGTGGCTCCACAGTGAAATGGCATTGAATCTCTAGCCGCTACACAGTCGTCGATCTCTCAAGCTGCTTCTCTGAAGAATTCACCTCACCCTCACTGACCGGGCCGGCCTCAACCCATTCGCTAGAAAGATTCGGACCCCTCCCGGATTTGAATCTTACGGTGCAATGGAACACCTGGCTGGAGGGGCCTCTGTTATGCGGCTCACCCATTCGTGTAAACTCCGTCTAGTATGGTTCCGACGCGCAAAACCCAAACGTTGAAGACAATCGTCTTCCTCTCTCACGACTCTCGCGACCGACCGCGAATCTATGTACTGCGCGACCGCCTTAGAGGTTACGGATTCGACGTCTGGATGGATTCGGAGGGCATCTCTCCCGGCGAGAAATGGGAGGAGCAGATTCAGAAAGCGTTGACGGCATCACACGCAGTCCTAGTGTCTTGAGCGAGAAATAGGTGGCATAAGTCGGATTCGGACTGCATACTGGGGTATGCGAACCGGTCGACCGAAGAAAGCATTGGAAATCAGCGAAGCGGAAGGCGAGAAGTTGCGCTTGATCGCGCGTCGGCCGAAGTCGGCGCAGGCCATGGCAATGCGTGCCCGGATCGTGCTCGGTTGTGCGCAGGGGATGAGTAACTCGGAGCTGGCGCGGAAACTGCACCTCAGCGGCGCGACTGTGGGGAAGTGGCGGGAACGGTTTCGAGAGTTCGGACTAGATGGATTGCTGGATGAGCCGAGGGTCGGAGCGCCACGCAAAATCACGGACAGTCAAATCGAAGAAGTGGTAACGAAGACCTTGGAGTCAATGCCGGCCCAGGGCACGCATTGGAGCACTCGCCTGATGGCTGCCCAAACCGGTCTAACACAGAACGCGATCGTGCGGATCTGGCATGCCTTTGGATTGCAGCCCCATCGTGTGGAGGATTTCAAGTTTTCAAAAGACCCACAGTTTGTGGAAAAGTGCGGGACATCGTGGGCTTATACTTGAACCCGCCAGATCGCGCCATGGTGCTGTGCGTGGATGAGAAGAGCCAAGTGCAGGCGCTGAATCGGACCGAACCGATGCTGCCATTGGCACCGGGCATTCCCGCTCGGCAGTCCCACGATTACGAGCGACATGGGGTTACCTCGCTGTTTGCGGCAATGGATGTAGCTTCCGGCGTGACCATCAGCAACTGTTACCGGCGGCATCGGCAACAGGAGTTCTTGCGGTTTCTCAACGAGATTGAGAACAATCTCCCGACCGGACTGGATGTGCATCTGGTCATGGACAACTACGGCACGCATAAGGTGGCAAAGGTGCGCAGTTGGTTGGGGCGGCATCCGCGTTATCACGTTCACTTCACACCCACCAGCGCCAGTTGGCTCAACTTAGTGGAACGACTTTTCGCGGAGGTGACCGAACGCTGTGTTCGTCGCGGCAGCCACACTGCCATTCACGCGCTGGAAAAATCCATGCTCGACTACTTGGACCAGCGAAACCACAACCCCAAGCCCTTCGTGTGGACTGCCGATGCCGATCTCATCCTGGGTAAGGTCGAGCGACTTTGTAAACGCATTTCTCGCTCAGAACACTAGTTTGTCTCTCGCACCGCGCCCTAGTAAACAATCGATACCTACAACGGGAAATTGGATTGGCACGAACACTCTCGTCGGTGATCATTCCGGTACGGCTGGAAGAATGCAGCATACCCGAGAATCTTTTGGACGCCCGAAAGCAGATGACCACCGATAGACTCCTGGATCGAGTCACTCGGAACTTCCCTGTCGGAACGCCGGACCTACCGATGGAGTTCAGTAATTTGTATGAGCTTTCCATCACCGCGGAAGAATTCGAAGCTTACGTGACGGTCGGCTTCACAGGCCAGTCATACGTACCTTTGAGTTTCCTCTATCGTGCAGCTCACGGGGTGGCTCGCCAGGCAGATGATCCTGATCGCGATCGCGGAATACCTGGCGGTAGACGAGAATCGCGACAACACGTTTTACACCCAGCCCCGGGGCCTACTTGCTTTTGACTGGTCCTACAATTCCCCAGGTATGTCCAAATGGGTCTCGCAGTTTTCCGGAGCTCATTACTTGATCGGGACCGGGCCCTAGCATTCCCCGGCTCCCTTGCGACCGCGGGATCAATCGCGAGCCAAGCAGGGCTGATCGTTCCCATGAAAGTTTGCCATCGCTGCCGGTCTCAAACTTGCCTGCCCCGGGTAGATGCATCGAGGTGTATAACTTTCCGCCCGTGGCCTCGTACAGGCTGAGCTTGCCCTTGATGCTGGCTGCGGCGAGCGAAACCTCCCCGGATATCTTCTCGCTCTTCAGGGTGCCGTATGCGTCCTTTCCGCCCGTCTCAGTTATGTAGCGCTCCACCAAGTCGATCCCACTCGGCATCCCGTTCTTGCGTTTCGCCCGAAGCATGGCTCGTGAAACCTGCTCTGGAAGAACAAACGCATCGCGAGGCGGTTTTGCGGAGAATTGGGCACTCTCAATTTTCGTCTGCAGAATTACCCCATCACGCTCGACCCGAATGGTGGCGGGATACTTCAGTCCGTCCGACTCTTCGTAACTCGCCACCGTCAGCACCGTCGGATTCTTGTCGCCCTGGTCGTCCCGCATCACATTGCGCATCAACAATCCGGCTTTTTGTTGTAGAAGCTGTCTCGAATTGCCCCATCCATGCGGACAAGGCGAATGTGAGCACACATTGTCCCATCTACGGCTTCATCGCCGATCAACATACCGGATCGTCGGAACCGTGAAGAAATCCGCAGAAACCATGTCTTTCACGTGGTTCTCCAGAAACGTTCTCCAGCTTTGCGAAGGTGATCCTTTGTGTAGCACCAAATACTTACTTACAGTTGATTCGCTGATGTTGATGCCTAGTTTTAGGAGCTCGCCGTGGATCTTGGGTGCACCCCAGAGCGGGTTCTCGCGACTCATTCGCCGAATCAGCTGGCGTATTTCCTTCGCCACGGCTGGTCTTCCACGTTGACCGTGACGACTCTTCCATGTCCAGAACAGACGAAATCCCTTCCGCTGCCAGCCAATCACGGTATCTACCTTGACAATCACCAAAACCCGCCGCCATTCCGGCCAGTGGCGGGACAGCCACGCCCAAAGCCAACGATCTGTGGCACTCAATCGTGGTCGCTTTACGGAACGCTGCAGCACGTTCAGCTGATGACGAAGGGCGAGGATCTCAATCTGAAGGGCAGTGCGGCTACGAAACGAGCCAGTCAGGAAGATAAACAGCGCAGACAAGACGGACATCGGAGAGAGCGAATGCTTGGCGGCCAAGCCTCCCATTATCAACCAAATCCGAATTTACGAGATGCACAGGTGCTGGGGGATCGGCTAGGATGCACACCCGGAACCGGCAGCAGCTCGCGCCCAGGCCGACGTTTCGTGGACCCCGTAATGCAGCACCAAGTCTAAGCCTACGGGAGTATCTGTCATTTTGGTGATTGCGCCGAGCTTACTGTTTAGTATCCAACGCCAGGTCTAAACCCACCGCCTTTCAGGCGGTCAGCTTTGAGCGATTCTCTACGAGAATGAGGGGATGGCCGAGTACCGACATAGCGGGCACGCGGTGTGCGATATCAAGTATCACTTGGTGTGGATCACGAAATATCGATACAGGATACTGCGCGGAGAAGTGGCGGAGCGTGCCCGCGATCTGATTCGGCAGATTTGCCATGCCCGTGAGGTGGTGATTGTTCGCGGATCAGTATCGCC
>JBJMGK010000189.1:0-5140 GCA_045807925.1 Bryobacteraceae bacterium
CCGGCTGTGCTCGATCAACTCCATCATCGGCAGCAATGCTTGCCCGTTGCGGACCAGAAATTCGATGAGCTTGCGCTCGCCGACCTTTCCATGGTTATCAATCGTATGGTAGTTTCGTTTCACGGCGGTTCTCCTTTTCAAGGTTTTGTCACCCCGATTCTATTCAGAATCAGGGGAACCGCCGCCTCAACTTTCAACTACGGCCGGGACACCGTCCATCCGGTATACACGAGGCGGTCTTCTCTTCAACTTAGAACCTGGCTTCCAGCAGAGGACCGCCAGTTAGGAGTACGGAAATGCGCGGGTATCTGATCGTTGCCCTGCTACTCAGCGGCGAGTCGTATCTAGGCGGAGAGATTCTCTACAGCATCAGGGACCTGGGCACGTTGGGCAGTTCCTACAGCTCTGCTTTGGACCTGAACAATGACGGGCAGGTTGTGGGCTATTCCGCTACCTACATGGGTCGGTATCACGCCTTTCTTTACAGCAATGGCCAGATGGCCGATTTGGGCAGCTTGGCGGGAGGGGGTGGCAACAGTTATGGGTACGGTCTTAACGACGCGGGCAGGTGACGGGTTACTCCAACATTTTCCCCTTTGGCCTTCATGCGTTTCTCTACGGCAACGGCGAACTGAGAGATCTGGGCACGCTGGGAGGTGAGACCAACTGGGGCTACGGTATCAACAATGCTGGACAGGTGGTGGGCGGTTCTTACACCTCTACCGGCGCTATCCATGCCTTTTTCTACAGCGATGGGCACATGGCGGACCTGGGCACCCT
Source organism: Bryobacteraceae bacterium (assembly GCA_045807925.1). GTDB lineage: Bacteria > Acidobacteriota > Terriglobia > Bryobacterales > Bryobacteraceae > Bog-105. Next base: position 781 of record JBJMGK010000189.1, read on the forward strand.
GCCCGGCTTTGACCGAAGCGTAGCCCTGGCGGTCAACAACGCAGGACAAGTGACCGGATATGCGGCGAACAGCTCGTTTAATACCCTTGACGCAATTCATGGCTTCCTCTACAGCAACGGCCAGATGACCGACTTGGGCACATTCGGCAGCGAAACTCGCGGCACCAGCATTAATGATGCTGGGCAAGTCACGGGGTTCTCCCTGACATCCAATGCCTTTATGTCGTATCACGCGTTTCTCTACAGCGACGGCAAGATGATGGATCTAGGTACTCTGGGCGGATTTTACAGTGCCGGCTCGGACATCAACAATGCGGGGGAGGTGGCGGGATCTTCGCTCAACTCCGCTGCGATGGACGTGCCTTTCTCTACCGCAACGGGCAAATGATCGATCTGAACGGCCTCATCAATCCGGCGCTGCAGGCTACTCAAGGCGGGGCAACGGCCATCAACGACCGTGGCCAGATCGTGGCCGATGGCCGCCCGAGAGGGGCCAGTCTTTCCGAATCTCATATTTACCTCCTCACTCCGATCCCGGAACCGAGCACGGTGGCTCTCTTCGGCTTGGCGCTGCTCGGGCTGGGTACTTGGGCGCGTGTGCGATAGCTGCGTTAGCGATAGGCCAGCGACTGGGCACGCATGGCTTATCTTCATCACGTCAAGGGTGAGTACCCATCAGCAGCCGCGGATCTTCAGCAACCTTTCGACCTCGATCGCGACTACCCGAAAGCGCGATTTTATCAAGCGCTATTGTGCTTCCGGCAGGAAAACTACGATGGAGTCGTCAAGTGTCTCGTCAGACTGGTGTCCCGATAGATATCGGCCCGCTCGCGGCTGCTTACGCCCGACGAAGGTCGTGAGTCTCGAGCCCAGGACTGTGTTCAAAGGCTTAATAGACTGGCAGCACTCCAATACGTCAGTCCGCTCCCGGAAGCTTTCGCTGCGATCGGAATGAACAATTTCGCTCTCGCGTTCGAAGATCTTAGCAGGGCCATCGAGGAGAAGACAGCGTTCGTCAACCTTCTAGCAGTCGAGCCGTTCTTTAACCCGCTACGGAGTGATGGCCGGTTTACGAGTTTCTTGAGAAAGCTGAATCTCCCTCATGAGCGTCGGTCAGTTCTTGGCAGCCGCCGATCGTCTCTGTTGCAGAACTCGGCCAGCCAGCCGCTTTCTTGCGAACATATCTAGCGACGAGAACCAGAGTCGGAAGTTCGATCCTCGCACTGGGTCCGTCACAGCGCAATCGGCAGAATCGCCTGCGCGGTTACTCGAAGCACCGAGTTCCGTCAGGGCGTCAGGGCCGCGCGTCGCGAGCCGTCCTGCGTGATGTTGCCATGTTGACTGCCTGGCGTGTCTGGCGCAGGGTGGTGGTCAGGGAATTGATCGAGAGAAGGTGCACTACCGGATTCACCATCCACCGAATCGACTTCGGGACATCGCGGGTCAACGCGATTGCTTCGACCTCCAGATAGACTCCTCCATCGCGCTCTTCGTATCTGGAGATGGTGTGCATGCGCCAGAGAAATCCGCTGCCCTTATCCGGTGGCAGAAAACGTTGCCCAGAATGACCGTAATGCTCAATTTCGCGCATGCTGGTTGCGTCGATAATGCTGTAGCTGCGGTGCCGGTCCAGGTCAATTCGTGGGCCTGATAGCGGCCTTGGATAGCCACGTTGACGAATAATGCGTGGTGCTGCCAGGACATCGAGAACTCCCGATCGGCTGCGCACACCAAAGACTGCGAATCTGAAACGACCGGGCGGTAGATCTCCTTGTACCTGTCGTAATCGTGAACTACGGCCAGCAGATTTTCTATTCCGGCGTTAGAACAAAGACGCCTCCGATCCAACCGTGAATGAGGCCGTCCGACACGTCTCTCGTCCCTTGGCCGACTATCGGCATGACGACAATCTCGCCTTGTCTGACGCGGAGCGTGCGATCCCTACTCTCGTCAATCCACATGAAGGGTTCATCCGCATCCAACCGTGTGTGCATGCGGATGTCGGCACTGCGCACTACTGCTGCCACGCTCCGACCGTTGCGGGTTGTAGCTTCACCGTCTGTGCCGGCCTGGCAACGCCTCCAATCACCAGTCCGAGCACTACAAACCTCTTCGCGCCGATCATAGTTTCTCTCCAATTAGGGATTCGAAGAACGTTCGTGCAACTGGCCCAACACGCCCCAGACGCATTAGTATCAGTCGCTTGGCCAGTTGAAACAGATGTAGAACACCGAACGGTGCCGACTATTCGACCTTTAGTCAATTATTCGACGGACCCTCACGCGCATAGGTTTGGCGGAGCCGCACGGGGAATTAAGTAGATTATCCAGCAGACGCTGTTAGTCGGCCTGTCACTGCGTGATTTGCCAAATTACCGTCAATTGACGAAAGCGCGAACTCAGGTTCACCTTTCAAGGATGGTCGCCTTCAACACGCGTCGCAGCTAAGTGGTGCTGGGCAAAGGGACTCTTCCAATCGGAACGACTTGGATCCTGATGGTACGCCGACTGCTCATCTAAAGCTGACGAAACGCCGGAACGTTCCGGCCAGGAGATGAAGATGTTCTATACGCTTCTTCCGTCCAAACATATTGGTCGGATAATCACGTGCCTCACGTTGCTGGTTTGGTATCGCACGCCCTTGATAGCCCAAGACCACGACGCAGCTAATGGAGCAAAAAGTCCTACCCTGCACGTGACCCATATCTTGGGTTTTGAAGCTGTTTCGAGAAATGCGAATGGGGATCTCTCAATTCAAGGTGAGGCTTTACGATTCCAGAAGAGCAACAATTCCGCGGCTCAGGTCCCGCTTCGTGCCATCCAGAACGTCAGCGTCGGTGAGCTTGACAAACAGGTTGGTGGCGTGCCGCTCACTTTGGCTAAGGCCGCGGCACCGTATGGAGGTGGACGAGTAATTAGCCTGTTCTCACACAAGGACTACGACACCGTAACTGTGGAGTATCTGGATGCTGATGGAGGTCTTCACGGCGCAATTTTCCAGTTGAATAAGGGACAGGGGCCGGTTCTTAAAAGTCAGTTGGAAGCCGGAGGCGCCCAGATTGCTCCGGTGAAGGACGCAACTACGAACCAGAATACACAGGAGAACAAGAATGCAGTTAAATAGGAAAGCCTCATTTATAGCCCTTGCCGCGGTGGTCCTAATTACCGAGGCGACATTGCCGTCCCAGGCTCTGGCCGGAGGTAGCGGATCGGCAGGCGCCATATGGAACTTGCAAGTAGATAAGGTTGAGCGAGGCGACGTGAATATCGAGCCCGCCTTTCGGGTCGCGATTTACGAGAACCTTGTGGAGGAGTTAACCAAAGCAAAGCAGTTCAAAGAAGTGCTGCGGAGTGGCGATCGCAACGCCGATTGCCTGCCAGACCTCCTGATCCTGAAAACAACTGTGGAGGCCTTCACAGAGGGTAGTGAGACTAAACGGGCCGTCACAACTGTCAGCGGAGCAACAAAGTTAAAGGTTCGAACTCAGCTCCGCACGCCGGAAGGTAAAACAGTTCTGGAACGCGAGTTCAGCGGAAATGTCCGTTTCTTAGGAGGCAACCTGAGGGCCACACATAACTTGGCGCACAACGTGGTCAAGGCCACTAAGGATACCAAGCTGCCCGAGCCTGTGCCTTTGAACCCGCAACTGGAAACGTCAGAGACTCGCCATCCTATGCTCAGTGCTGAGTGAACAGCCGTCGCTTTGATCTAAATGAAATGTAGGGACATGTGGCATGGCCGCGTTCCCTGCTCGATCGCCGTTCGCTATCCAAATGGTTGAGATGACACTACCCTGTTGAAGATAGACGGCGGCGGTGGCGTTAGCTGGTTTAGGAGAACCGAAGGGTGAATGAGATTGGGTAATGATCCGACGCCTTGACGGTTCATGAACCTGCCCGACTGTCGCGTCGACGGGCCCGGATATAAGCGCGCAATCAATCGAGCGGGGGGCTACGGAATAGACTGCGGGCGAGTCTGGTGTACAAGCCCGCTTGGCCGAGCACGTTGCGGAAGCCTGTGCGTTAGATCAGCATAGCTGCATCTGGTTCGGAGATATCGAAGTTCAGGTCGCCTGCCAATAACGTCGTAATCCGCGGGGAGTATTGGGCGGCATCGTCTAGTGCCTGTTTCAATTGCGAAAACCTAAGACTGTCGTCTCCCCGGCTCCTCAGAAACTCACGCTTCGACAGATGCTGGAGCGAGGGTGATAGTAAGCCCCAAGTCTTTGGCTTTCTTCTCGAGCCACTTGATCTGCTGGTTTTGATAACGCTGCTGATAATATTCCATCCCTTTGTCTATGTACTCCTGGCCGTATTTGAGCATGCGATAGACCAGCCGCGCCAAGTGGTGGGCCATAGCG
>JBJMGK010000190.1:0-13202 GCA_045807925.1 Bryobacteraceae bacterium
CCCAGTCAGGAGTCAACTGCTGCTGGACGTTGAACAGGTATTGCATCGCGTAAGTAGTGCGATGGTCCACCGACATGGAGTATGAAACCGGGGTAGGAGCGTTGGCGGTCGTGCCGCTGCCGCCAGGAACCGCGTTGCTGTAGAACAGAGTGGGTACACCCGGATTCGAATTGAGCGTGACGCGACCGGCGATGTTGCGCGCGAGATCGAAGTATGCGTTGCCGATCTCCTGGTTGTAGAAGATACCCCATCCAGCACGAACCACTGTCTTGGTATTTGGAGAGTACGCAATACCAATACGCGGTGCGATATCGGTGTACGAAGTGTTCATCAATTGATTCGGGAGGGCACCGTTGTTGCATCTTGCGCTCACCGTTGGCCAGCGAATGTTAATAGGGGGAGGTCCGGCGTAAGGGTCTGTGCAGTTGCCCTGCCGCAACAGATACGGAGTGTCGGGAGCATTTGGCACACCATAGATATGTGGCACCGCAACAGTAAAGAGATTGTTGAGAGTGTCAGTCCAGGGAGGGGTTAGCTCATAGCGTAGACCCAAGCTGAGAGTAAGTCGCGGCGTTACCTTCCAGGTATCGTCGATAAAGGCCGCCTCGGCGTTCCGCTGAAATTTGGCGTTGGCCAGCGCGACGGCAACCGTCGATTGATAAACATCGCCTAGCAGAAACTCGGCAAATGCATAACCGCCTGTATTCGCCGGGCTCTGCGTCGCATTCGGCTGGAACGAGAACTGGCCACGCGAAAACTGGTTTCCGATCTGATTGAAGTTTTGTCGCGTGTATTCAAAACCGAAGCGGAAGGTGTGCTTGCCGTGGATCCACGACAGGTTGTCGACCAATTGCAGATTGTTGTCGTCGATCACAAAGGGGCCATCCTGCACATCGCCAATGCTTGAGAAGCCGGTGAATGTGACCAAAGGAACGCCCCAAGCTACGGGATCTCCGGACTGGAGGTTTGGTATCCCCAAGGCGGAGACCGTATCGGCGTTACCGGCCGAGTATGTCGCAAGTGAATTTCCGAGCCGGGTATAGCCGAAGCGGGCTTCGTTGACGATCTGGGGAGTCAGGGTACGGGTGTTTGTGCCCAGATACTGCTCATAGTTTGTGAGAATCTTGCTACCCGTGATGCTGATACCAGTGGAGGCCTGGTTTTCGTCCCCCCAGCTATAGCGTCCCGACCATTGCGATTTTGCGGATTCAACAAAGTCCATCCGCAGCGTGAAGCTGTCCCGATTGAATGGGAAAGAATTCAGTTGGGTGTAGTTGTTGGCCAGACCTGGGAGGTTTGACGGAACGTAATAGTTCAGAAATTTCTTCGAGATAGGGTCGATCCTGTTCGCCGGAATCCGGTTGCCGGGAAAGGGCAGTTTGATGCCGCCGTTTGTGGCGGCTGAGGCCGGGTCGTAGATCGTCGCGTTAATACCACTGAAGTCACCACCAAACATTGCCGCAGTCGGCACGGAATACGTAGATTGCGAGTTCTGGCGCTGGACTCTCCACTCGTAATTCGCCATGAAGAACAACCGGTTCCGAAGATCGAGCACTTTGGGAATACGGATTGGGCCATCCACTTCGAACCCGTAGTCATTCCATTTGAAGGGCGAGGTCGGCGGATGAGTAGCGGTGAAGGCGTACGGCACCGCATCGAACTTGTTATTGCGAACGAACTCAAATAGCGAACCATGGTAGGCGTTGCCGCCGGACTTGGTCAGTACGTTGATCTGCGTCGACTGATGGCCAAACTCCGCTGGATACACGCCGGTCTGCACCTTGAACTCCTGGATGGCATCGATGGAGGGGAGTACCACGTACGTATTGAAGTCGGGATCCGTGTTTGTGACACCGTCCAGGGTGTAGTAATCGAACATGATGCGGTTTCCGCCGACGGAGATGGATTGGTTCGACCGGTCCCCTCCCTGACGTCCGGCCGCTTGTCCCGAAGCGGGCGAGAGTGTGTTGGCGTTGGAGGCCAGCGCCACCAGTCCCAGGTAATTGCGCCCGTTCAGGGGAAGCTCGGTAACTTGTTTGTTTTCGATGACGGTTCCGAGGGACACGTTTTCGGCCTGCAGCATCTGAGCTGACGCCGAGACCTCAATGGATTCGCTCACCTGGCCAACTTGCAGCGTGAAGTCAAGGCGGACCGTTTGCTGAATCTGGACTTGAACGTCGGTGCTGCTCGCCGACTTGAAGGCAGTCTTTTCCACCTTGACGGTGTACCCCCCAGGCGCGACCGCCGGGAACGTATAGTCCCCCGAATCCGTGGTAATCGTATTTCGCACTGCATTGGTAGCAGTGCTCGTCAGGGTTATCTGTGCCGCGGGAATCGCGGCTCCGGTTGGATCGCTGACCCGTCCCGTGATTTCACCGAAAGTTTGGCCCGCGACAGGGATGGCCGCGATGGCGCCGAACATGGTTGAAAGCAACAAAAGGCGTCTTACTTGAAACTGCATAATTTACCTTCCGACATAGATGGGCTGCACGGCCGCCGTCGTGTGACATCCGGATAATTACTGTGACGCTCCGCCGAGGAGCTTTGGACGAACGACCCCTGCTAGCGTGGGATCGTATCGCACCACGTTACCGGCTGCTAGGTTTGATACGGTGTTCCGAGTGAAAAAGGCAGTCGAATGTTAGGCTTGGCGACAGCACAAGCGCGCCGGCCAGCGCTTCGATTAACGGTTAATCAGATCTGTTAAACCGGTTGGACCTCGGGTTCGGGAAGCGTTGTGATACGATTCGCGGACAGCAGGGGTATGAAGCAATTGGAAGCGCTCGGTGAAGAACGGGAGCAGGCCGTTCTTGCGGAGCTTAATCATGTACTAGAGAGTGCTGCGTTTCGCACAAGCAGACGTTGCAGAGACTTCCTCACCTACATCGTCAAGCACACGATGAGTGGGCCTCAGGTCACTCTCAAAGAGCGCTCGATCGGAGTGGACCTCTTCCAACTCCCTCCTGACTTCGATACGGGTCAACATACCATTGTTCGAGTTACCGCCAGTGAAGTTCGGAAGAAGCTGGCCCAATACTATCTGGCTGAGAACGGTACTGTTCATCCGGTCAGAATCGATCTACCGCCCGGATCGTATAGCGCTGAATTCAAATGGGCTGCGCTGCCGGCTGAAACGCATGTTCCTCCGGCCGCCGAGCCCGCCCCCGTCGCGGATATGCCCTCTCCAGATCTACCGGCGAAGGCGGATATCCCACGAAAAGTCAGCCGTTGGCGGGGACAGCGCGTCCTCTTTTCGGCCCTCGCTGTGTTAGTGCTGATTGGAACTATCCTCCTTTGGCGAAGTCATAGGACCACGGCGCCACCCGCCCTCCCGAAGCCCACGCGAGAGGCCGAATCGGTTGCAACGTCGCTGCCCACCGGCCCGAGTGTTCGACTGATTGTGGGCTCGAAAGGCTCTTACATCGATCGCAGCGGACGCCTTTGGGGTCCAGACCGGTTTTTCTCAGGCGGGTCGGTGGTCGTTCGTCCATCAGAAAAGATTTATCGAACCCTCGATCCGGATATTTATCGGCATGTCCGGCAGGGCGATTTTCAATACGACATTCCGCTGAAAACGGGCGTCTACGAACTTCATCTTTTCTTTGCCGAGACGGGGTTGTCGGACTTTATCAGTGCCGAGTCCAGCGGAGAGGGTCAGCGCCTCTTCCGGGTCTCTGCGAATGGGAAACTGATTTTGGACGTTTTTGACGTGGTCGCTGATGCAGCCGGCACCAACATCGCCGATGAGAGGGTTTTCAGGAACATTTCACCGGCCGCCGACGGTTTGCTTCACCTGAGCTTTACGTCGATCAGAAGTACCGCAATCCTAAGTGGAATCGACGCGGTGCCCGTCAGTCCCGGAACAACCAGGCCGCTCCGAATACGAGCGGGGTGGCCGTCCTCCTGGCAAGATTCAGCCGGCGAGCAATGGGACGCGGACGGCTATTTTTTGGGCGGCAATGCACTCGTGCGTACGACGAATCCGGTTCGAGAGAGCGATGCTATGCCACTGGATGCGGCGCTGTATTCGAGCGAGCGGTGGGGACATTTTTCTTATGCACTGCCTCTGCCTGAAGGTCGATACAAGGTAACGTTGAAATTCTCCGAGGGCCATTACGGACGTCACAACACCGGTGTGGGTGGACTCGGCAGTCGCGTGTTCGATGTGTATTGCAATGGCGTGGCTCTGCTGAGGAATTTCGACATCTATAAGGAGGCGGGTGGGGAGGGGCGACCTCTCGATCGCACCTTCTCCGGGATTCGACCCGACGCGCAAGGCAAGATAAATCTCAGCTTCGTTCCGGTAAAGGGAATGGCATGTGTGAATGGGATCGAGGTCGAAGAAGAGCCGAAATAGTCGTCGATGATAGACCTCTTAACCCTGGGAGCTAACCGTTAACGATCTCGCGGCCAAGGTGTTGGGCCATGGGTCAACTGCCTGATTCCATTCGTCATTCTCGCAAGCATACGGTACCAAACCTAGTAGCCTGGATCGGGTCATGGCATATTCTCCAATTGAGAGTAAAACCGCAGGTGTCAGAGAAGAACAACGCCTTGGCACGTGAAATCCGAATCCTGAACAGCGAATGCGAAGTGCATGGCACAACCTCAAATCTGAGGAAAGTTGTTCTCCTCCGTACCTCGAGGCCTGGGTGAATGCGAAAAACCACCGTCCCGCGTTCCCAATTGCTCCCGGATCTACCCATTCAATATTTGACCTCTAACGTTTGAGCGGGATCGAGAGTTCGAACGGACAATCAACCGGCCCGCAGAAGGAATTAACAATGCAGCAACTGAATCGCAGAACCTTGTTGAAAGGTGGACTGTTTTCGATGGCCGGTATGGCAGGACTGCCATCGTTATCGGCGGCGGTGGAGGCAATGACCACTCCGCAGACTAGACCCAAATTGAAGATCACGGAGATCCGGACGGCCGAAGTCCGCGTCCATGGCTACCAGGTTCACGTTCGCGTTTACACGGACGGCGGGATCATCGGCCAGGGCGAGAGCACCGATGCTTCCGCGGGGAACGTTCCGCTGATCCGATCTTTTTCCCGCATGCTGATCGGCCAGGATCCGCTCGATATCGAAGCCGCGTTCGAGAGAATCCGCACGGCGGGTGTTTTCGCCGGCGCACAAGCAGGCCAATATGTAACCGCCCTAACCGGAGTTGAAACCGCACTCTGGGATATAGCAGGCAAGGCTTTAGGAGTACCCGTCTATCAGTTGCTCGGCGGAAAGGTACGCGACCGTGTTCGAGTTTACTGCGATTCGGGCGAGCGCGAGATGATTCCAGGCGATGAACAGTCCAAGGCGCGCATCCACCAGATCCAGGAAATGGGTTTCACGGCGGCGAAGATCGACATCGACGACGCGCGTGATCCAGCGCGAATCGACCGCGTGAACTGGACGGCGTCAAATGGCGAGATCGAGCACATGGTCGCGAAGGTCGCATTCACGCGCGAGCAATATGGCAAGACTTTTGATCTCGCGGTGGATATGCACGCCCGGTACGACGCACCCACCGGGAAGAAGGTCGCCAAAGAACTGGAGCCATTCAAGCTCATGTGGCTCGAGGAGCCAGTGCCGGCCGAGAACATCGATGCCATGCGCGATATCCGCGAATCCACCAACACTCCGATCTGCTGTGGAGAGAACCTCTATATGCGCTGGGGTTTCCGGGAGCTTCTCGAGAAGCGAGCTGCGGACATCATTATGCCCGACTTTCAGAAATGTGGCGGCTTGCTGGAATCGCGCAAGATTGCCGATATGGCACATGCCTACTACGTACCCGTTGCACCCCATGCCGTGACTTCGCCTATAGGCATGATGGCAAGCGCTCACGTCTGCGCGGTGATTCCGAATTTTCTTGCGCAGGAGTGGCACTGGATTGACTCGCCCGATCTGTGGCGTAACTGGGTCAAAGAGGGCGACATAATCCAGAAAGGCTTCATTAAGTTATCGGACCGACCGGGCCTGGGGGTCGAAATGAATGACGATACGGCGCGGAAGGCGCAGGTGCCCGGCACGCCGTGGTTTGAGCCGACCAAGAAAGGATAGAGATGCGAACACTGGCGATCCCCTTTGCTGTTCTATTCGCGGCCGCTTCGATTTTTGCTCAAGAGCCCGGATTCCCGACGCGAGAAATGGTCATCAAGTACACGCCCGATTGGAAGGGCGAGCGATTCACGGATGGCCGCCCTAAGGTTCCGGACGACATCTTAAAACGAATGAAGTCGGTCACTCTGGAAGAGGCGTGGGCGCAATTGCGGTCCGCTGGATTCAATCACGAATACGAGGATGGGTGGTACAGCATTCATCCCGACAAGGTATTGGTAGGTCGCGCGCTCACGGCGCAATGGGTGCCAGGCCGCCCGGATATCCAGAAAGTGATCGAGCAGCAGGGTAAACAGGACGGGCGCCTAGGCGCCGAGAACGCTTGGCCGGTCGATATGCTGCAGCCGGGAGATGTCTATGTTTGCGACCATTTCGGACTCAAGCAGGACGGGCCCTCGATCGGCGATAACGTGGGGAACGCAATCTATGCGCGCACCCACAATGGGATTGTTTACGATGGCGCGGTGCGCGACATCAACGGACTGAATGAGCTGGAGGATTTCACGTCCTTTGTCCGTTTCTATGACCCTTCCCATCACTTCGGCAGTCTTGCCACGGGCGCGCGGCTGAATTCAACCATGGTCGGTATCAACAATCCAATTCGCATCGGAAAGGCCACTGTTATGCCTGGGGATGTCGTACTTGGCCGGAATGGCGGCGTTCTCTTTATCCCTCCGCAGCTCGCCGAAAAAGTGGTGCAGTATTCGGAGATCACACACCTCCGCGATCTGTTTGGCCACCAGCGTCTGCGCGAAGGCAAGTACACGGCGGGGCAGATTGATGCCGCATGGTCCGCACCCATCGAAGCTGACTTCACGGGCTGGCTGCGTGAAAACAGGGAGAAGCTGCCGGTTGCGAAAGAGCAGGTCGATGAAATCCTTAAGACACGCACGAAATAGCAGAAAGCTAAGCGTCGTCGCCTACGGCATTCTCGGGATTCTGACCACAGCAAATCTCGCCTCCGCACAGGTTCAGACCGAGGTGCCGCCTCCCGTGCCTGGCGCGAAGCCGGTTGCAGTCGAAAACATCAAGGTGCACGGAACTTCTCTAGAGGGCAATCTGGAAGGCGATGACGTCGACCGGACTGTGATCGTTTTCCTGCCGCCGAGTTATGGGGCTGAAAAGAGCCGGCGGTACCCCGTTGTCTATGCTCTACACGGATATTCGATCGGCGCAGAGCAATGGACACATGAAATACATGTGCCACAAGGTATCGAAGGCGCTTTCGCGCAGGGGACGCAGGACATGATCGTGGTCCTGCCGGACTCGAAGACCGTCCATAACGGATCCATGTACTCGAGTTCTGTGACAACAGGCGACTTCGAACGCTTTGTGAGCCATGATCTCGTCGCTTACATTGACGCACACTACCGCACCATCCCCAATCGAACCAGCCGCGGTCTGGCGGGTCACTCGATGGGCGGCTACGGTGCCTCGCGCATCGGAATGAAACATTCCGACGTCTTCGGCAGCCTGTACATCATGAGTCCGTGCTGCCTGGTACCGCGAGAAGCCGGACCGGTCAATCCGAGCAATGAAGCGGCCCTCGAAGCCGTGAAAACTCCTGCCGATTCCGCGAAGTTACCGTTTGGCTTGCGCACCCAATTGGCATCAGCCGCAGCTTGGTCGCCGAATCCGAAGAAACCGCCGCTCTACCTGGATCTGCCCACAAAAGATGGCGTGGTACAGAAGGACGTGATTGCGAAATGGACGGCAAATTCTCCTCTTGCCTTCGTCGACCAATATATCCGCAACCTGCGAGAGTACCGGGCGATCTCCATCGATGTTGGCGACCAGGACGGCCTACGCACGGGCGCTGCGAAGCTGCACGACGCCTTAGCAAACTACGGCATCGCCAATTCGTTTGAGATCTACCAGGGCACTCATACCAGCGCAGTTGCCGACCGCTTCCAGAACCATGTTCTGCCTTTCTTTAGCAGAACACTTTGTTTCGGGAAAGACTGTAAGTAATTACCCGCGCCCAACTTACAGACGCTACCGTCTATTTCAGATCGAGTTCCATCACCTGGATCGAGTAACCCGGCAGGACGTGTTCTAAGCGGCCGCCTTTAAAATTAGCGGAGGACGTGACGGGCACGATCCGTTTGGGATCGGTGATTGTGTTTGTCGCCCACGTCGTATTTGCTTTGAGCGTCTCGATTCGCGCCGCATGAGAAGCTTCATTAAATCCTTTGAAGGTGATACTGACCGGTTGTGGTTTGGACGCCGCATTGACCAGCTTTATACATGCCTTATTCGACTTCGCTGACGTGGTAGCGGAGTAGAAGAACTTGTCCCCGGCGCCCGCCAGCGACGACTCAACGGTGTGATCGCCCATGCAGGAGGAAAACATGACCTGGGCATAATAGCTTGGCGAGCCGTAACTCGTGAGGGCATCATAGCCGATCAGGTCAGAAGACCATTGCATTCCGCCCGGATTCACATTCACAAACAAAGGCGCGTACGACGCCATGACGACGATATCGCTGTTCCGTTCTAAGCCGGTCATAAAGGCCGCATCGCCCAGCGCTGCCCCAAAGTTCGGAGTCGGAGTGCCTTCCCGCGTCGCCCATTCACCAACGAATATCTTTGGGCCTTTCCGATCCGTCTGATCGTAATGCTTCGATTCCTCGAACATGCCCTGTTCACGCTTGTAATAATGATCATCGATAACGTCGGGCACGGTGCCGTTCACGGGAATGGTCGCAATCACCTGCAGGTTGGGGTACTTCGCTTTGATCGCTTTATAGAACTGGGCAAACCGGCCGTCGTAGGTTTTGGCTCGGTCGAATTGGTCTTCATTTCCAACCTCGACGTAATGTAGAGGAAACGGTGCAGGATGTCCCTGACGAGCGCGAACCGCGCCCCACTTGGTGTCGGTTCCTCCTGTGACGTATTCGATCTCTTCTAACGCCTCTTGCACGTACGGCTCAAGATCGGGTCCAGCCTTGATGACCTGTCCGGCGAGAGAATATCCGGCATACACGCCCAGCAGTGGATCCATGTGCAGATCTTCACACCACTGCAAGAACTCCAACAACCCCATACCATCCGACGAGTGGTAGCGCCACGTCGTTGGGTGAGTGGGCCGCTCGACTAGCGGGCCTATCGTCTTCTTCCAATCGAAACGATTCTCGATGCGGTCGCCTTCGAGATAATTCCCACCTGGGAAGCGGAGAAACGACGGGCGCATGGCGGCCAGTTTCTCCATAAGATCGACACGATTGCCATTAGGCCGATCATGGTACGTCGGGGGGAACAGCGAAACTAGTTGGAACCACAGAGTCGCAGGCCGATCGATCGTCAACTCCAGATGATTTTCCGTAGAAGCGGCGGCGTTTCCCGATTGCATCTCGAACTTGTATTCCTTCCAGTTCGTTCCCGCAACCGGAACGGCGGCTTTTGCGAGGATTTGCCCTGATTCATCTGCCACTAGGGCCACAGTGACCGGTAATGAGCTCTCCGCGTTGCTTTTGGCGAAAAACGATCCCGTGTAGCGGGTATTGGGACGCACTGCGAACCCCCAGTAACCCTCATTCAAGAGACCCGCCGGGCTGTTCGCGTCAGCTTTGATCACCTCAAGCTTCGCGCTGTTCGTAAGGGCCGAAGAGGGTCCTGCTGTCTGATCGCGCCCGAATCTCGCGGACGCCTGTCCTTTCTCTATTAAGAACCAGTTGAGAATACCGGACCAATCAGAACGAAATGTCCGGTTGCGGACCAGCTCCGCATAGAGTCCGCCGTCATATGAGTAGTTGATCTCTTCGGTCATCAGGCCATACAGCGTAGGGCTGACAGCCGCTTTGGGACGGCTCAGTTCCAGATTCAAGTTCGCAGGCGTCTGTGCCTGGACCGCGACAGCCGCCATCGTGATGGCAATCGATACGGTTGAAAGTGTTACGCGAGGAAAATCCATGAGTATTCTTCTACGTCAAAGCAGTGCAGACTTCACCATAGTGTCACGGACCGCCTGCACAGCCGTCTCGGGCCGTGTGGAATTTGCCGATAGCAGCCGAATCAACTCAGCAGGATTCTGCGCACTTCACCTTCGGGATCGTCCACCATGCGGCAGTGATTATCGAACACCATGGTTTGGCATCGCGTCGAGTCGCTGGGCGTCCACTTCAATCCGGGCTGGCTGGGATTGCCCGTCCGCGCGAAATTGGCCCAGGCTGCACCCATTGTCTTCCCCAGTTTCTGCGCCTCCGGCGTGTTTCCCGTGCCTTGTTCGCAGCGTTTCGTGTTGTCGAAGCAGAAAGCAAGCTCGGCGGTGTGCCAGGCACCTGCGTCTTCGAGCATCGGCGATTGCCATGTGAAGTAATACGCGAACACCGGCGCTGCGTTCTGCTCGCACTTCATTTTGGCCATGCGCGTGACGTTGTTGCGCACCATAAGCCCACTCACGCCATAGGAAAGAGTTCGAATGCTCTTTTCCGGGTGCGCTTTCTTCATCGCGGCGATCAGGGCGCTTGCCTTGTCTTCGCCCATCGTGCGGGCAAGCGTAGCATGCCACTCCGCCTCGGTGGGGCGGGAGCTCATGCGATTCCCTTCTTCGCTTACGGATCCGATCAACATCGGCACGTTTTTCGAAATTTCAGGAGCACCTTCAAAGAACGAACGCATCGTTACTATGCGTCCATCCACCGTTGGTCCCCAACCCACACGCGGGGTGCGAGGCGGCGGCGCGCCCAGTCCTATGGTTTGGGTGGGCGGATTCATCCTTGCGATGACCGCGTTACCGGCCGCGTTCAGTTTTGACCACTCCATCTTCTGCAGTGCGCCGATATCTTTCGGTCCCAGTCCCAGCTCGACCATGAACTGTTTCGCCAGCTCTTTCGATTGCTCGGCGCTGGGAGGATTTCCGCCTCCGCCCGACTGCACCGACGCTCGATGGAAGAGCCCCGCCGCAGACGGCATGCCCATCAGGCACGTGACCTTGGAACCGCCGCCGGATTGACCGTAAATCATGACCGAGTTCGGATCCCCGCCGAAATTCGCGATATTCTCGCGAACCCACTGGAGCGACGCAACAAGATCGGTCATCCCTACGTTGACGGAATCCTGATAGGCCGATCCACCAATCTCGGACACATCGAGGAAGCCAAGCAGGTTCAGGCGGTGATTGACCGTTACGACTACAACGTCATGATGACGCGCCATCTGCGCTCCCTCTTGCGAGGGAAGTTCATAAGAAGAACCAAAAGTGAATCCACCACCGTGGAAGTAAACCATTACCGCGCGCTTCCCGGTCAAACTCGGTGTCCAGACGTTGAGCTTCAACATGTCTTCGCTCATGTAGCCGTCATCCCAATCCTGGATGAACGATTGCTCGATCGCCGTGTAGTCGTGCAGTCGCTGCGGACAATTGGCTCCGTAAATCAGAGCGGGATACTCGCCATCCCATTTAGGAGGCTTGGCCGGAAGCCACCGGTTCTCCCCGCCCGTGTTCTGGCCATATGGAATCCCCTTGAATGTCAGAACCTCGTCCGCGACAAACCCACGTACCTTCCCGTACTGTGTCTTGGCAACCGCCGAACGAGGGGTCGAACAGCCCCCTGGGGCTTGATGCGCCGCTGTTTTGACGCTATCGGATGCTTTAGCCCGCGGAGCCAACAGAGCGCCCAAACCCGCCGTCGTGGGCAGGAACCACTGTCGGCGATTCATTCTCAAGCGATCCTCGGAATCTGGTGTAGCCATTTATTCTCCTTCTCTTCAAACCTTCTCTGGGCGGCGCTTAAAGCGGGAACCGATAAACGCTGACGCTAATCGGCGGAACTGATATCGCTCCTTGAGCGTTGCCTACCGCCATCTCTTTCGCCTCGACTTGTTGTGGCTGGCCGACGTGATTGGCCGCCTCCACACTGGTCCCCGTCAAGCACCACATCTTAGACGGCCCAGTCACTCGATTCCCGGTAACATTGAGATTAAACTTCTGCTCCTTCTCCGTCGCATTCACGACGGCTACCGTCAGAAACTTACGATCTGCCGTAAGTGCGGCCACCATGTCGAGCGGATACGTCGGACTTCCGGCATTTGTCTTCGGCTGATCGCCGTAGGGGGGGTATTTCGGCGCCGGTTGCGGCGAGTTCCCGGAAATATCGACCGGCAGAGTTCCGAGTTGGTCCCGATATATCTTGTAGAGAAGCCCTGTGGTGTTGAGAATGGCACCGTTGTTGTTGTAGTCGAGCGCGGAGAGACCCATCGTGAGTGCCGCCGCCTTCATGAAGTCAGTGTGGCGGAACATCTCGTTCAGCACCATTGCGTAGGCCATCGCCGATTTGAGATTCGGGGCCACGCCCGAGTAAGAGTATTCATCAATGGAGAGGAAGATCTTCTTTTCCACCATCGCCGGAAAGCGCTTTTGGTATTCATGCCATTCTTCCGCTTTCTTCGCGACTCGATTCGAAGGGTGACGCACCCACTCAAGTTGGGTCTCCTCAACCGGCACATATCCGGCCTCGGTCGGAGCGTCGGCTGGAAGGGATTTCGCATGCTCGTAATCGAATCGCTTTCCAGCACGTGAGTACCAGTGCTCAGTAAGGCCGTCGAAGTTACCCCAGGAATGAGCGAGGAGTCCGCCGGTCCAGTCGGCTTCTGTGCCGAACTGTGCCTGAGGATCTCGATGCAGCGCGCGCGCCTGGCCTTCAACCGTCATTTCGTCGGGCATCGCGCCGGAGGCGAGAAGGGTAATTGAAGGGTCGACCTTTCGCATCGCCTCGGCGAACTGATTGTGTTTGAGGACGTAGTACTTCAGATCTGTGTGGCCGTGCTGCCACTTGCCGTAAGGCTCGTTTCCGATGTCCCAGAATTTCACGTGATAGGGCTCAGGATGGCCGTTGCGCGCCCGCATGGCGCCGAGCCGCGTATTGGCCGAGCCGTTGATGTATTCCAATTCCTCGGCTGCCGAATGCGCATCGCCGAAGCCCGCGTTGACCGTGATGTAAGGGTCAACCCCTATCAGGTTGCAGAGCGTCATGAACTCGTCCATACCAACATCGTTCGTTTGCATCGCGTGCCAGGCATCGTCCAGCATCGGCGGGCGCTTGTCGATATCGCCAACAGAGTCGTACCAGCTCCAATCAGAAAGGA
>JBJMGK010000191.1:0-9208 GCA_045807925.1 Bryobacteraceae bacterium
CACCTCTCCGCGCAGTATCTTGTATCGGTACTTCGTTATCCACACCAAGTGATACTTGATGTCGCACACCGCGTGCCCGCTATGTCGGTACTCGGCCATCCCCTCATTCTCGTAGAGAATCGCTCAAAGCTGACCGCCTGAAAGGCGGTGGGTTTAGACCTGGCGATGGATACTAAACCTTCCGCCTTGCAGCGAATCGCCTGACCTTCCAGGTAGTAGCGTGAACGTTCCGACGCGATCGCATAGGGATTGAGTGAAAGCGCCGTGACTGGGACCGCTCCGCTTCCCGCCATTGCGGGAATCCGGTGTACGGACGGGAAAGGGCAGCAGCTTGCCTGCCTGGACGTGCAATTTCGAAGCTGCGCGACGAAGTAGCAGCCCGCGTTTATATAGTTTTCGTTATCTTCCTCTGGAGCTTTGGCAAGCTGGTTCGGTCGAACGTATTGTCAGGTCAGAACGAATCAATGAGAGGTTCACCCCATGAAGAGAGCCAGATCCTCTTTATCTCAGAAATCCGTTCCCCGCCGAAATCACTTAGGAATGAACCTCGACCTTCTAGCCCGCTGTTCAATGCGTTCTGAAAGCTCTCCGTCTCCTCAGCGCGACCGACAAGGCCCTCGTCCTTCACTACTGGAGAGGCGACGAGCTTATACGGCCCATTGTTTAGGGTGATGCGGATTCCGTCGTTAGGACGTACCTGTTCCGCTCGTAGGTTTGCAGCAGCAGTCGTGTTCTGGTGGCTGACGTTCCGAGTTTGGGTGTTTTTGCGATGCGAGTACCCAGGTACGCGAAGTACAGCTATTCGGCCTGCACTCTGAAATGCAGCCAGATTGAACCAGTCTCTCTATTGAACGGAGCGAGACCGGGCAGGTCTGAACCGATTGATTCCTGCTCGCCGTTCCAACAAAGGTTCCGAAGTTGAAGTCGGAGTCACGCCGGTGAAGCAGGAGGGAAAGGAAACTATTCAGCTATGAACACCATAACCATGGTCGCGATTGCGGTGGCCGTTCTCGCTATTGTCTTCGGTATTTTCATGTACGTTCAGAAGCAGCGAACAGGCCGTTTGCGCTCGAAGTATGGACCAGAGTATGAGCGTCTGGTCGACCGGTACGGGGATCAGCGGAAGGCCGAGGAGGACTTAGCTCATCGGGAACGGCGCGTGCAGAAACTCCACATCCGGGACCTTGACCGGCGGGAGGCCGACCACTTCGCCAGGGCTTG
Organism: Bryobacteraceae bacterium; assembly: GCA_045807925.1. Lineage (GTDB taxonomy): Bacteria > Acidobacteriota > Terriglobia > Bryobacterales > Bryobacteraceae > Bog-105. The sequence goes on from JBJMGK010000191.1 coordinate 1,222, forward strand.
GCAAGAACAGCAAGCACGATTTGTCGACAGCCCGAATGAAGCGGTAGTCAATGCTGATCAGCTTGTGGGCGAATTGATGGCGACTCTTGGTTATCCCATGGGCGATTTCGAGCAGCGTGCGGCCGATGTTTCAGTTGACCATCCTTCCGTTGTTGCAAATTACCGGGCAGCGCACAGCCTTGCGGGCCGTAGCGGCCGCGGCGAGGCGGATACCGAAGACCTACGGCAGGCAATGATCCATTACAGGGCGCTATTCGAAGATTTGTTGAAGCGGGATGTAAGCCATTCTGAGGAGGTAAAGAGATGATTGACGATCGCACTGATGTTCTAAATGGACACGAGGAGTCGCGAGTTGAAAGGCCACTGGGCACTGCTGACCTGGTCCAGCGCGCCGAGGCAAAGACGGTCCAGAGCAATGGAACGCAAGGTGTTTCGGAACGAGCCGCTCTGTTTCCTGAGAGCGAGCTGAGTGGGCTACGTCAGCAATGGCAAGAGGCGCAAACGCAATTTGTAGATGACCCCAGAAGCGCAGTACGCCGTGCCGACGAACTGGTGGCCTCGCTGATGAAGCGACTGGCAGAGGTCTTCGCGACGGAGCGCGAAGGGCTCGAACGCGATTGGGACAAAGGGGAAGAGGTATCAACCGAGGATCTCCGTCAGGCTCTGCGAAAGTACCGATCGTTCTTCGATCGCTTACTTGCCGTGTAGATCTCAAGTTGCGAGGAGAAGAAACGTAGTAGCTTGTTTCCGCGAGAGGACAGCGCCGATCGGATCCTGGTCGGAAGGATCAAGCTGGTGGCAGCTTGGCGCCAGTCTTCTGATATTGAGCGAATAGGGCGTTGAAGTACTTGTTATACGCCCTTGCTACCGTAGCCGATTCGAAGATAAGCAAGTTCTCATCATTGGCTTCGGCGTTCTCGGAAAAATTATAGCTGCCCGTGATCACAACGTTGTCGTCGATGATCATCACCTTGTTGTGCATGAGCTCGTTCTTGTCGCCCGAACCATTGAAGGCGTGCGAGTTAGCCGCCACGCATCGAGGATCCCCGTTCGCGAACCAGAAGTTCGGATCATCGGTTTTGATTTTTATCACAACCTTCATTTCGTGAGGGTCAAGCACACTGTGGTTCTCGCAAACCTCGATGTTCTTGATAAGTTGAGGTTTGCCCTTCTTGCTTCGGTTCGCATGCGTGCCCGCCCTTTCGGCTCTAGTCGCGACTGTCTTGGGATCATTCCGCAGGCGTGCGGCGCTCCAAGTTGAGATCCTCGCTCTGCGACATCAACTTGGTGTCCTGCAACGCTCTGTGAAGAGGCCGAAACTGTCCACTACAGATCGGATGCTGTGGGTCTGGCTTTCGTCCGTCTGGAGCGAATGGCGGAGCAGTGTCTTCATCGTCAAAGCAGCGACTGTGATTGCCTGGCATCGCAAGGGTTTTCGACTGTTCTGGACCTGGAAGGTACGGCGTCGCAAGCCAGGCCGGCCGATGGTGCCGCGAGAGGTCCGAGAGCTGATCCGGATCATGAGCCGTGAAAACCCGATATGGGGCGCTCCACGGATTCACGGCGAGCTTTTGAAACTCGGAATCGACATCGGAGAGACCAGCGTTAGCAAATATATGGTGCGTCGGAGAAGACCGCCCTCGCAGACCTGGAAGACCTTTCTTGCGAATCACGTGACGAGCATGGTTTCGATCGACTTCTTTACTGTGCCGACGATCCGGTTTCAGGTCCTGTATGTGTTTCTGGTGCTGGCACACGACCGTCGACGGATTCTCCACTTTGCCGTCACCGAGCATCCGACAGCGGAATGGAGTATCCAGCAACTCCGAGAGGCCTTTCCATGGGACACCGCGCCGCAGTATCTACTGCGAGATCGTGATCGGATCTTCGGGAAAGACTTTGTCGATCAAGTTAAGTCCATGGGGATCAAACAGGTCCTGTCGACGCCGCGTTCGCCGTGGCAACGTGCTTATGTGGAACGGGTGATCGGAACCATTCGCCGCGAGTGCTTAGATCACGTCATTGTGTTCAGTGAACGAAGTCTATACCGGCACCTTCGAGATTTCGTGAAATACTATCATCGGACCCGGACACATTTAGGACTGCAGAAGGACACACCGGAGTCTCGGCCCGTACAGTCTAAAGGGGCCGGGCGTATCATTTCGATTCCGGAGGTCGGCGGACTCCATCATCGTTACGAACGGTCCGCCGCCTAAGTCTCATCCAAGTTCCAGCCGTCATTTTGCTCTGTAGTCATTAGGAAAAGCTTTTGATAGGTCAGCATCAGCGAGGTCATGTTGATCTTCAAAGTGCATGCTCTCGAAGCCCGAGACCTCGGCTCTACGCAACAACGTCAAAACCGCCGTCAATGCATCCAGAGCGAACGTGCGCCGTATTCCCTAAATTCGCTCGCAGACCTAGTTTTCGAGAACGACAGATCAAAAAGCAGATCGCTGGAATGCTCGCGAAGGATCTCGGTGGCCTCTTTCGCGAGCAACGAATCAGGAACGACGAGTGCGGAAGAGAGGGCGGGCATACTTTCTATTGCTCCTTGGTATCAATGTAAGGACTTTATGAGCGATGCGCCACGACAGAAACACAGCAAATTCGGACATGGAATTGGGGCATAGCAGTGACTCTGGCGGGCAGCTAAGCAAGTCCGCCCTTGAGAAATTCTGTGGCTTGCAGCAATGCCGCGCGAACGGGTGCAGCTTTGGCAATCCGGTTGAGCAGCACGAAATCGTGAATGGCGCCCTTGTAACGCGTGACAACTGTTTCCACTCCAGCCTCTGACAACTTGCGGCCATAGCCTCGCCTTCGTCGCGCAGGACATCGTTTTCGGCCGTAATGTTAAGGTTGAAGCATGCGTGTTTCTACCTTGCGGCAATTTGAATCGACCACATTCGTGGATTGACACGCCAATTCGCTTGGCGTTGCGAAGATACCTATCGCAGTCGTACGAATAGCAGAGCTTCCAAAGCTCAGAAATCCCGTAACCGCAGTCCATCTCCAGGTTATTTGCCAGATCGAAGTTCTGTTCCTGCTCTGCCGATAAAATCCTTTTGTCGTAGCTGAGTTCCAAATTGTTGAGTTTGCGGCGGGCTCTCCACACTTTCAAGTGCAAGATGACCGGCCTTAACCGCGCTGGGATCATCATGGCCGATTACGCCTTTCCGAGATCTCTCGATGTGTATCGAATTCGCTCTTCTTCAATGACCCGTGATTATAACTCGCTCCGAATCACAGGACACCTGGTTGCCCTGGTCAATGTTCTGGTTTTCCTCTTTGTTCTCGCCGGTCCGCTGTACGACCCGGTCGCTCCGTCACCTGAGCTAAATCTCTTCGAGCGCAAAGCCCTTCCTCAGCGCGCTCTTGTAGTCGTCTGATCCGGACGTATTCCGGAGCGTCGGGCTGGCGACGATCTCGGCAGCGAACCGCGTACGGATCTCGCCTGCCTCGGGTCGAAAGATCGGCCGGAGCATTCAGGACAGCCAGCTCTAGTAATTCCGCGAAAATTTTCACAGGCGGTTATAGCTGCTGACATTCGTTTCCGCTTATCCATATGGAGAGGAACTCAGAGTGCGGTTATCAAGACCGTCAGTTCAGTCTGATCACATCATCCGTCATGACCACGGCAAGAGATGTGGTCCCCGATCTGCCCCAAGGTGGGGGCTTTCACACGAAAGGATGACACATGTCAAATCAATTTAACCGGCGCACAATCATTACGATGCTCGGTGGGGCCGTCGTCGGTCACATTTCAGCGTGGGGGCACGATCTCCGTCCCGATGACCCGAGCTATCGTTTCGAGGAGTACGAAGCCATCGTCAACCGGAGAGCCCATGTGAGGCAGGTATATGAGTGGCCAAACATTGCCAATTCACTCATTTTCGCGAACATTCGAAATGGCCTAAACGGCTTTCAGTTCTCGTACGACGTTCCACCACGTGAAGTACAAATTGTTGTGCAGGCCTACTCGTCAGCGAATGCTGCGAACTACGATGACTTCATTTGGGAGAAGTATCGAATGGGTGAAGCGCTCGCGGTTCGTGACCCTCAAACAAATCAGCCAGCCACGCGCAACATATTCTTCGGTTCGCCGGTCGCAGGTACGACCTTAACTCCGGGGCGGCAACCGGCCGAACGGAATGACCCTTTTTTCGATGACACGAGTATGGAAGGTCTGCAGCGCCGCCGGGTGCTGTTCCTCGCTTGTCACCAATCAACGCATGCTCTCTCCAATGCGGCGAGCACGAGCGGTCGGAACCCAGATCAAAAAAGCGTTGAAGAAATAGTAGCCGAATTCAGGCAGCATTATCTGCCTGGCGTAATCGAGACCCCGGCGGGGGTTGGGGAACTTGTTCGCTTGCAGAACAAAGGGTATCGGCTGGTAGTGAATCATTAGCAATGCGGACGCGCTGCCGGGCGTTGCCCGGCGGCGCCTCGGCTCGTCCACGAGTCCTCGCTTATCCGCTGGCTTATCTCTCCGAGCAGAAAAGAGAAAACCGCAGCTCCTTGGGCCGTGCAGCATGTTCTTCCACACGGCTTCGTGTTGCCGATATTGGAATTGCTGGTGGTAAAGCGGTAGCGACCATCGTCTTCCAAACGACTTTATCAGCAAGCAGTGGAGCTGTGCGACAGTTCCGAATAGCTACCTGGAGCGGAGACATCTTGGGCCGTCGATCATTTATCGAGTCCAGGAGCGCATTGCCTCGGGCGCCGGGTTACCAGCCGGAGGTACCGGGAATGCCTTTGAAAGGGCCAACGAGATTTTTCATGATCCACCCGCGGTAGAAACCTCCGGGTTGGGGTTCGACCCGTTCGCCATCTACATAGCACTCGAAAAAGTTGAGATAAAAGCGAAGAAGTCGCGGATGGCCGGAAAACCGGGCGCTGGAGAAGCGTAAGACCATGCTGCGTTACGAGCAGTTCGCTCTCCGAGGCGTGCAGTCCAGTATGTGGCTCTTCCTTTCCACTCGCAGAAGGACTGCTTGTCGGTTGCGACCAGCAATCCCTTTGCACAGAGGCGGGAGGGAGATACCAGCATGGGGGATGGCTAGTTTCAAGAACCCGATAGGTCTCCGACGATCTGGCAATCTCGGTGCCCGCAAAAGACACTACTATCGTTAGAGGAACCTTCGAGACGAGGAGGTCTGGGGTAATCCCAAACCGATTCCTGTCCGGGACGGGGCTCTTCGCGCTTCACGCTTTTGGGATGCGGATTTCTGTCGTTCGGCTGTTCCCTTGGATCTAGCTCTGTGGCCACACGACAGAAACAGAACAGCCGGACGCGAATCGCGGATGTCTGTCACTGAACGACACTGCAGAATGTCGAGCAGAATCGACCGATCAACTCCCGCATCGTAGCGTGGTTGATTCGTCCACCCTCTCCGGTCACCTCGTTTAACCAACGGCCAGCATACGGCCAAATGTGAAGTGTTCCCACATGCGCTTTCCAGGGACATTCAAACCTGACGCGACCCCCTCCGCTGGGAGAGCCTTCAGTTCTCGCGTTCGCCGCTATGCGGCTGATTCTTCCTTCGACATGCGGAGGTCGTATACATGAACACCCCCGCCCTTCAAAAGCAAACGGTAAGCTCGATGAGGCGCGCGGCCGTGATCGCACCGACATGGACCTCACCTGCAGGAAGACTCCCGCCATTATCAGCTTTCACCTGGGACCACCTCTCTTCCTGGGTCACGCAGCTGCGCACCTTCAGCCGGTCCAGGCAGGCAAGCTTCTGCAGTTCCCTGTCCGGACGAGTTGACAACCCACAGAGCCCGATTGAGAAACCAGCAATTTACAGCTATTTTTTTCACCGGTTTCGGCGAACGTTCATACACACCTACAAAAGGTTTGTCGGTTCTGAAGCCCTTACTGCTAAACGCCCGTTTCGATGTAGCAACCTTGCATGCCACGTCGAAATCACTGACGAGATCGTAGCGCGTCGTCGAGATCGCGGTTTTTCACAGCTAACCTGTCCCGTGTGTGAGCAGGCCATATCCTTGCTCTTCGGTTGCGGATCTTTCAAAAGCTGGCATTTCGAGCAAGCAGATTCAGAGCTTCTCCTCGATGGTGATGGTTGGTCCTGCCCCGGCTGCCGCTCGGCCTGGCCCGCCCTCGGTTCAACCGCCGCTCGCGGCGCGTCGACGGCTCCCCCGAAGCGTGCGGGTACCACTTCTCCGTTCAGGCGTGCTTGGTAAGTTCCCGGGTAAGCCAAGCTTTGGCTAACCTCCAGTCGCGCATGACGGTTTGCGGCGAGACCTGAAGCACCGCGGCTGCTTCTTCGACACTCAGGCCCCCGAAGAAACGAAGTTCAATGACGCGCGCTTTGCGGCCGTCAAATTGAGCCATCGCGTCCAGTGCTTCGTCGATCCTGATCAACTCCCGGTCGCGAGTGGAGGAAAAGTTTAGGTCTTCGATATCGAGGCAGGACGTGAATTCGGGTAGCCGTCCAGCCTGGCCGCCGCGCTTGCTGGATGTTCTTGCCCGAGCAGCATCGACCAGAATGCGTCGCATCGTTTGTGCGCCCAGCGCGAAGAAGTGCGCACGGTCGCGCCACTCGATCTGGTTGGGACCCACCAGGCGGAGATAAGCCTCGTGCACCAGGGCGGTGGCTTGCAGAGTGACTTCTGTTCGTTCTTTGCGCATGCAGCGGCGGGCTAAACGCTTCAGCTCGTTATAAACCAATGGCATCATCTGGTCACGAGCCATGCAATCGCCCGCGCTCCACGCTTTCAGCAAGGTTGTGATATCGACCGAGCCGGAGGTAACCATGCCTGCTCCTCAAAAAAACTTTTCAGGGCTGTTGTAGTTGCTCCTGACAATTCTCGCCTAATTCGATGAGGCGGCACAAACCAGAGTACCCGCCTGCGAGAGAAGGAGACAAGATGCTCAAGATGAAACATGTTGCTCTGCTGTGTCTGCTGAGCAGCTGCCTGCACGGCCAGAATGTTGCGACCGACTGGGCGAAGATCGTGCAACCGGCCGTCAACACGCCGCCGAAAGCGCCTGCGTACCAGATGGTGCAACGTGCGGTGATTCAGATCGCCGTCTACGACGCCGTAGTGGCGATAGAGGGGGGATTTAAGCCTTTTACCGGGAGCATGAACTTATCGCCAGAACAGCCAGATGTGTGAGTTGCAGCCGTCACCGCCGCTTGGCGCACGGCCCGATCGCGAGTGGACCTTCGCAAGTTTCTTATCCGGACACCCAGTACCACGCCTATTTGGCAGGCATGCCGCGTACCAAGACCGCGCGGCGAGGCTTCGTTGTGGGCGAACGCGCGGCCGCGGCCATCCTGGCGCGCCGAACTGACGACGGCTTCAATAAGGTGGTGCTCTACGAATGCAGCACGAATCCACCACCGATCGGTGAATTCGAACCGGATGGAGGCTGCGGAAGACAGCACGTCGGAGCCAATATAGGCGAGATCACGCCGTTCACATTTCAACGCCAGAGCCGATTTCGTCCGACCGGATCAGATCCGTTGACGTCCATTGCTTACGCCGCTGACTTCACCGTCACTAACCGCCATTTCTCACGAAGACGTTGAATCCGAATAGCCGTCGGCTAAAACTGGGAGCACGTGATAAATCGAGCTTCAGAAGGCCGCCGAAAGAGACACCAGTCGTAAGTGGGTGAAATTTGTTTTGGAGTTGTCAAAGAACGAGTAGCCACAGGCCGCCATGAGTTCAGCAGCGCAATTGCTGAAGAGCCTGGCTGAAGAGAGTTTGTAGCGGAAAGCTGCTGCTCATCTGGACCCAAACCTTGCGCACTGTCACGCGAATCTGCGCGCCGATCTTGAGCAGCCGCAAACGAATCGTGCCGACTTGCGCGTGGGCCAAAGGGGTGGCTCGCAGTCCCAAACGGCGCAGTCCGCACACTAGCAAATAAGCCATCACGGACAGATAGAGCCGGAGTTGATTGGCGCGCATAGTAGCCGCGCTCACGCGGTCGGCGAACAGTACAAACTGTTCTTTGATG
>JBJMGK010000192.1:0-8580 GCA_045807925.1 Bryobacteraceae bacterium
GTTATCTGGCTCGCGCGAAGGACCCTCCACCCGGCAACGCGGTTATGTGGCGCGGTGTAACTCGTCTCACCGACATCGAATTGGGCGTCGTAATCGGCGCTCAACTTGTGGGTAATTGAAAGGATTCTCAGTCGCTTACGTATTACTGACGTCCTTTCAAACCAAAGTCCGGAACAGAAGGTAGCGGTCGTTCGGCACGAAGCAAGACTCGCAAAGACCGTTTTCGTGGGCGACGGAATCAATGATGCTCCGGCGATGCAGGCAGCGACGGTGGGGGTTGCCTTCGGTCAGAATAGCGATATCACGGCTGAGGCGGCGGATGCGGTCGTTCTAGAAACTTCCCTCGGTAAGATCGACGAACTCATTCATATCGGTCGCAGAATGCGCAGGATTGCAATGCAGAGTGCGGTTGGTGGGATGGGGGCCAGTACGCGCTGGTTCGCAAGCGTCCCAGCGCACGATCCAAATGGCCGCGGCCGATTACCACGAGATCTGCATGCTCAGCCAGAGCGGCTTCGCGTACTACCGTGGCAATGCCACCCCCGCGTAGACTGACGGATACTGGCTCCGGCTCGGCCGCGAATCGCGCGGAGAAGCTCTTGTGTGCCTGGCTTAGTAAGTATCTGCGAACTTCAACCTCGCCTCGGTTATCTGACGTTTCATCCACTGCGGAAAGAGCGTGAACGAGGCTCAGGCTAGCGCCCAAGGCTTTCGTGAGATCACGAGCCCAACGATATAGCGACGCGCGCTGACCGTTCATTTGTGCTCAATCGCCTCGCCGAAGTGGTTTTGGCAGTCACTCCGAATTCATGTACGAGTCGACCCCCCGCATGATTTTGTCCGGCAGGAGCACGGCTGCGCCAATTGGCGCTCACGTGAGTGATTTGACGCTGGTTTATAGATGTGGCCGCTGCCGCATTCCCAGCCGAGTCACAGGGCGAGGTTCCAAGGTGCGGGCACCATCTGATCGGACACGTTCCGAACGATCAGTTACTCTGCGATCGCGTCGGCCTTTCGCTGTGTCCAGACTTCGAGCAAAGCCACGGTGGATGCTAGAATCACTGGTCCGAGAACCACGCCTGCCAACCCAAACGCGACTAAGCCCCCGAACACTGCAAAGAGGACACCGAGCGTGTGGAACCGCAATTCGGTAGCGACCAGGAACGGATACAGGAGATTGTCGATGAGACTAATGACCACGCCTCCCCACGCAACCAAGATGATTGCTTTGATCCAGCTTCCCTGATAAATGAGAACGAGGGCGGCCGGTCCCCAAACAAGAGAGGTGCCGACCACGGGAAGCATCGCGAGCAAACTCATCAAGATCCCAAACAGTAACGGCGCTGGCAAGCCCACAATCCAAAACATCAGACCACCCAGAAGCCCCTGGACCAATTTGACCGCCAGATTGCCGTACAGAGTTGCGTTTATTGTTTCCGAGACGCGGTTGACCAACTGCTCGCTCTCAGTCGACGAAAGGGGTGCGATTCGGAGTAGAAATCCAAGCAGTCTGCGATGGTCGCGAAGGAAATAGAACAGCGTCACGAGCATCATGGCTGATTGGGTAATCACCTGCACAGAGCCGCTAATCACGGTTGGTGCTTGACTGGCCAGAAAGCCGGCAGCTCGCTTCATTCCCTGATTGAGGTCGAATGTCGCCTGAAGCCAATGGAGGACTGTCGCAAAATATGGATTTCGTTCGGCTAGTGTAGGAAAAACCGCCGGATCCAGATTGTGCCGGATCAGTCGAACACCAGCAACTGCTTCATCGAAGAATCTTTGCAGGAGGAAAGCGCCCGGCGCCAACAAAACAGCAGTAACGGCGAGAACGGAGACGAGCGCCGCCACATTCGGCGGTAGAAAGGTTTCGCAACGGCGGTGGAGGGGGTATGCGACTACGGCGAGAGCGAGCGCCCATACGATGGCTGCAAGGAACGGGCTTGCCAATAGCCAACACAGATAGAGGGCAAGAACCGTTAACAACAAAAGCGCGATATCGCGAACCTGCTTGCCTGGATACGGTCCTGTTATCCGTTCGGGTCGAAGTTGCAATGGATTTCAATCAATGCTACTCCAATTGTGCGTATGCACGGCAGGCATCCAGGAGGCAAGTACGCGGTGCGGGTTGAGCAAGACACGGTAGAGGCTTACCGGATGGGGGTAGACGACGTCCTCCTTGCAGTTGGGAGCGAGGCCGCAAAAGGATTGAGTGCGGACGCGGTCCAGGCGCGACTCGCGCGGTACGGGCCGAATATCCTCATTTCAGAAGAGCCGATTCCAGCGTGGCGGAAGTTCCTCGGACAGTTTCAAGACACGCTGGTGATTCTGCTGATCATCGCCACGGTGATCTCAGTGATTGTCTGGCTTTATGGGCGCGACGCAGCGCTGCCTTACGAGGCGATTGCCATTTTTACCATCGTTTTTCTCAATGCCGTGATGGGGTATATACAGACATCGCGAGCCGAGCAGGCAATCGCATCGCTGACAGCGATGTCCCCTGCCACCGTTACGGTGTTGCGCGAGGGTGAACGCAGCACTGTTCCTGCGAGTGGGTTGGTCCCGGGAGACATCCTGCTCATCGAGGAAGGAGATTCGATTCCCGCCGACGCCCGCTTGATACAAGCGACGGGTTTGCAGACGGCAGAGGCAGCTTTGACCGGCGAGAGCCTGCCGGTCGCGAAAGACGTTTCAGCCATAGCCGCTGAAAGCATGGTAGGTGACCGCCGCAACATGGTGTTCAGTGGCACAGTTGCCACATATGGCCGAGGTACGGCGGTAGTGGTTGCGACGGGCATGCAGACCGAGATCGGCCGCATAGCAAACCTTTTGAAACGGACGCCATCCGAAACAACACCTCTTCAAACAGAACTCGACCGCACCGGCAAATTACTCGGTCTGATTGTCATTGCAATCGCGGTGGTCATGGTCGCGACCGTCCTATTGACCGAACGTGTGACGGGCTTCTCGGCAGTGGTCGATGTTTTTATCCTTGGTGTGGCGCTCGCCGTCGCTGCCGTGCCAGAGGGATTGCCCACTATAGTCACGGTAGTGCTGTCCGCGGGCGTGCAACGCATGGCAAGAAGAAATGCCCTCATCCGTCATCTTGCAGCGGTCGAGACTCTGGGTTCGGCGAATGTCATTGCCTCAGACAAGACGGGAACTTTGACGAAGAATGAGATGACGGTTCGCAAAATAGTCACAGCCACCGGAACTGTGAGCTTCACGGGCTCCGGTTATGCTCCTGAAGGTGCTGTGTGCGGACCTGGCGGAGTTCCTGGCCATCCCGTGCGTGCCGAGTTAGACCGTGCACTTACGGTGGCAGAGCGCGCCAACAACGCGGCGCTCAAACAGGATGGTGGACGCTGGATTGTGCTGGGGGATCCCACCGAGGGCGCACTTCTTGTTGCGGCGCGAAAGGCGGGCCTCGATCCCAAACTAGTTCAGGCGCGGTATATAAGAATCGGCGAAGTGCCGTTTTCTTCTGAGCGCAAATTGATGACCACGATCGATAGGGACACTGCGGAGCCGGAGCGGACGGTGGTCTTCACAAAAGGTGCGCCGGATGTGCTGCTTGCGCACTGTTCACACGAACTCGTCGCAGCCGACGTACTTCTACTGACTGAGAAGCGTCGGGCAGAAATCCTAAACACCATTGAAGAGCTTGCCGCCGAGGGGCTGCGAACACTGGCCGTCGCTTACCGCAGGTATTCGGAAACCGGAGTTGTCCTTTCGTCAATGGACGAAAGACTTGAAAACTTTCTGGTATTTGCCGGGTTGATTGGCATGATAGATCCGCCGCGAGAAGAGGCCAAAGGTGCAGTTGCGCGCGCCAGGAAATCGGGCATCCGGTCGATTATGATCACCGGGGATCATCCCAAGACGGCGGACGTCATTGCGACAGAATTGGGCATCACTGGGGATGGGCCAGTGCTGACGGGATCTGAGCTCGCGAAGTTATCCGATGAAGATTTGTTCCAAGTAGCCCGAAAGACCTCGGTATACGCACGCGTGAGCCCCGAGCACAAATTCCGCATTGTGAAAGCGTTGCAGCGTGACGGTGCGGTAGTTGGAATGACGGGCGATGGTGTCAATGATGCGCCGGCTTTGAAGACTGCCGATATAGGCATCGCTATGGGGATCACGGGTACAGATGTTTCGAAGGAAGTGGCAGATATGGTCCTTGCGGACGATAACTTTGCCTCAATCATAGCCGCCGTCGAAGAAGGTAGGGCCATTTTCTCGAACATCAGGAAATTCCTTCGCTATCTGCTGTCCTCCAACATCGGCGAAGTGATGACAATGTTCTTTGGTGTATTGCTGGCTAGCGTGATCGGGCTGAAGCCAGGCGAGAGAGGCCTGGCACTACCTCTGCTGGCTACACAGATACTCTGGATCAACCTGGTGACAGATGGCGCTCCAGCGCTCGCGCTCGGGCTTGATCCTGCGGACCGGCGCGTGATGGACATGCCGCCGCGTCCGCGTGGAGAGGCCGTGATCACACGCAAGATGTGGTGGGGCATCGTTCTTGTTGGCGTGGTAATGGCGGCAGGCACATTGTTGATGCTCGATGCAAGCCTCCCAGGCGGGCTTATCGACGGTTCAGGTACCGTGAGCTACGCGCAGACAATGGCCTTCACAACACTCGTGCTTTCGCAACTGTTCAATGTATTCAACGCGAGATCCGATGTGCAAAGCGCTTTCGTCGGTTTATTCAAAAATCATTGGTTGTGGGCAGCCGTGGGAGGTTCGTTGGCTCTACAATGTGCTGTCGTCTACGTGCCCGCAATGCAGCAAGCGTTTTCGACCGCTCCCATGAGCTTCGCTGATTGGCTGTTCTGCGCGGCCGTCTCCAGTTCGGTGCTTTGGGCACGGGAGCTGAGCAAATTGCTGTTCCGTGTCTGCGACCCCACCTGGCGACGTACGGGAGAGTAATGCGTTCTATCACCTTGACGAACTCCCTTGCAGCATCTCGGAATGATCAACGCGCGTGGTCAGAGGAGTAGTTTCCGCCTAAGTCGTATTTAATACTTACTGTCTGAGGCTGCGATGCTGGGCATCGAGGCGGGGCAACAGTTTGCCCTTGTACAATCCCACTTGGGGCATGATGAGCCTTTTTCCAAAGCTCCCATGCGCTTTCAAAAGGGCCGACGCACGGACGAGGCCGGATGAATATATTGCAATTGATCGAGCGAGGGGCATGTACGTGTGCTGCTGTGTAGGCAATCCACGTCAACACTTCTTCTACTTGCAAGCTGCATTCCGCGCTCGTTAAGCTCACAGAAGTAGAAACGCCGCACAGGATTGGCGATCGGCTCTTCCACGGTGAACGGCGCAAACTTACGAGCGATTCGATGTACCTGTTGCTATCGCCGCTAACATCCGGAATCGCAAACGATTCATCCGCTGACGTGTGAATCAACGCCCGCGAGAACTGTAGAAGCAGATCTCCGGCCCAAACCGACTGCGAGTATTAACGCGATACCGAGCCCCGTCACAAGCAGGGTTGCCGGCTCTGGAACAGGTGTGCTGGCGAACGACTCGGAAACCTGTATGGCTCCGAGCCTTGGGCCAGCGAAGCTCGCCAGTATGGTTACAGACAACTCTCCCGGAAGATCGATCGAGACATTGCCGAGTGGTGGCGCAAGACAGGTCAGCCTACTAATTGAAAACGTTCCACAAGCGCTGAAATTGCCCGTCATGGTCGCCGGCAGGACGAGGTTGGCCGGATTTGAGGCAGGAGTAAGAGACAAGTTGATTTCGCCGGCCCTCAGTGTAATTGCCGGAGAAGTGGAACAGCCAGCAGTCGTTTCTGGGGATGGACAGGTGAGGACAAATGGAATCGCATTCAAGGTTGCCGACCCGAAGTAAAGCACAGATGAACCACCCGGCGGGAATTGTCCCCCGACAAACATCGGGCCGAAGCCCAAATCGGGGCCGAAGGGGCCAAAATCCGTTCCGGAGAGAATAAACGAGGTTGGGTACGGAACGAGAAACACCGGCTGTGCAAATTCACCCGAATTGATGGTACGGCTGTAGATGTAGGAGCTACCGCGAAGGCTGAACGAAGGGCCAGCAGCCGAGATACCCGCAGCACACCACACGTTACTGGGGCCGCAGAAGGTCTGAGAAACGGCTGCAGAAGATGCGGTCAGAGTTATCGGTTCTCCGGGCAGCCGACACGCGATGATGCAGAACACCGCGATTTTGAGGAAAGACCTGGAAGATCGGCACATAGTAAGATCCCCCTACAAAGCGCCATTATATAGCGGGGCGGCGAGTTAGCAAGTCCATCGCCATGGATGTGCTCGTCTAAGGTGCTGAGGGGAGAAGCTGATGCGTTGGGGTCGAGCACAGTATGCTCACTAGGGCGAACAACAACCCTTGGCAGAGATATGAGCAAGCGCGGCTGCCTGGTAGGCGGTGGAACCGTCCGGACCTGCACTCTGACGCTTCCTGTTCCGAGACCGTTGGCCCTTGCGCCTTCAGCCGGCAACAGGTCGCACCGCGATCGCGAACGTGTCGGGCATGTGTCCTCCCATTGATCCCTATTTCGTTTGCAGAGATGCGAGGTAGTCGCAGAGATTCTGTATGCGGTCTCGGACGGCGATCTCACGTGCTACCGGCGAGGGATCTTTACTGTGGTCGTCGAGGCGTCCGAAAATAGGTCCCCAGGTTGGCATCGCGCTCGAACCATGAGCGCTGAGGCCGGGTCCAAAATGGAGAACGCTGGAAACGTAGTTGTAGGGGAATTTGCCTTTGTAGCGCTTGGCGAGCGTGGTTAGATCGGAGGGAGGTACCTTAAGCGACGAAGCGGCGGGTCCGTGGCCTTTAGCGTCGGATCCGTGACAAGCGGCGCAAAATTGTTTGTACATGCGTTCGCCGGATGGCACAAAGGTGGGTGGCAACTCCGATTCGTGCGCAGGTGGCCGGGTTTGGGCGAGGATGCCGGATGCGATGAGAAACAAAGCACTGCCCGAGAGTAGCAGATAGCGGACACCCATGACTAGTCACCGGATACCGAACCGAATTTAGCACGGGTACGCCCCGCCTTTCCATGTTGTCCAAATTCGGCCCTTGATTCGCACAGACCCGGATCCGAAGCGCACGAGCGTTCAAGCCACTGGCAAAACGGGGTTGCGGAACGCTGGGTTGGAGGTTACGAGTAGTCGAGCGTAGCTGCTTGAGCGTGTCTTGACCTTTAGCACTGGTGATGCCTGCATTTTGGATACCTACAAGAAACCCTGAATCATCTGAATAGCGCGAGTGTTCGGCGCGACGCGACTGGCAGTCTGAGCGGTGGCGCGAGTGGCTCCCCTAAATGGCATCGACTGCTCGGAGTCGCTCGGGACGTCTACTGCTTGGGTTCACGCGGGCGCATGCAGATGAAAATGTATTCCGTTCCGTCGGCGGTTGCGTGAGTGCTGATTTACGCGTTCGATACTGATGAGCCAAGGAAAGGTTGCGCGGACACCGCTATGGCTTCTGAATACTTTCCAAGTACTTAGCAACGTTATGAAGCCGCACTTTGCCGTAATCGCGATCGGAAGTGATCTCTGAAAACAGCGGGCCCCACACTGGCATTTTGCGAGTTCCGTGACCGAGTCCATTGGATTCTGTGCCAGCGATGACGTTTTCCACTCGTTGGAGCGGAAACATACCCCCGTTTCGTTTTGCAATCTTCGTCAAATCCGGAGCCGGCGTCTTGAGAATGCGCGCCATTGGCCCGCCTCCCTCAGCAGTTTGACGGTGACAAACTGCGCAGTACGTGAAAAAGAGTGTTGGCCCATCCAGTGACGGGATAACGTGCTGTTGCTCCGGCGTCTTATCCCGCTGTTGTGCACACAGGTTCCCACGATCCATAAGATTGCACTTCTAAAGAGTCTCAATGGTCTTCTCCCACCGGTTGTGTTCGAGCATAAGCGTTGGTTCCGAGACGATCCGACTGGGGCGCCTGGCACGGGGTCGCCTCTGTAGGGCCCTTGGTGAGATCTGCCGTCCTAAAAGATCGGCACACCGCCGGTGGGCTACAACCTGTTTCTCCCCTCGCCATCGACTACGGTTCTGTCCGGAAGATCCTTTAGCGCGTTCGCGACAGAGGTATAACGGGGCGCGAATCCCCCGGACCAGAATTTCATTGGACATCTCGCTGGGGACATTCTGTAGAGAAAATGTTCTGAAGGAGAGATGAACATGTCGAGTACAAAGAGAGCCGATTCCGGGGCTGCGGAGGGAGCCCGAAGGGCGACTGAGCAGTCCCTGGAATCGGGGCCACTGCCTGGCGCGGGCCGGTGGTCTGCCAGACGCAAGGTATCCGTCATCTTGGAGTTGTTGCGCGGCGCGGATTTGGAGAGCACCTCGCGCAAGCATCGGGTGACGATTGCGACCCTGACTGAATGGCGCGATCGCTTCCTTGCCAACGGCGAACTCGGTCTGATGAGCCGTGAGATGGAAGCCGAAGACGAAGAGAAGCGGCGTTTGAAATCGGTCGTGGCCAGCATCAGCGTCGAGAACGAATTGTTGCGCGAGAAAATCGCGCGCCTGGAGAATGGCCGCCCTTTGGCGCCCTGGAGGTCGAGGCCA
>JBJMGK010000193.1:0-10873 GCA_045807925.1 Bryobacteraceae bacterium
GTTTCCGACCTTGCGTAAACGCTACTGGGGCCAGCATCTGTGGGCGCGCGGATATTTTTGCGCGACGGTGGGCGCGGTGGATGAGGAGACGATCAAAGCCTATATCGAGAACCAGAAGTGGGATGAAGACGATCAGGGATTTAAGATCACCGCGCCCACCGAGCCTTGAGCCGGCTCTGAGCCGGGAACGCTTCAGACGGCTTCAGCCGTGTCCCTCGACTTTCAGTCGTATCTGAACCTACCGGCTTTAGCCGGTAGTCGTTTAGAACACAATACCTTGACTCTGAGTCTGTAGTTTTCGAAGTTGCGGAAGCCGCCCTGCGGGTTCCCATTGATGCCCGTCTCAGTCGTCTTGGAACACTCGAAACCGAAACGCTTCACAGACCCTTTCTCCGGGCAGGAACCGGGGAACCGCTCCCGGAACTGCACTCCACACTGCTGATAACCAGTGCCGTCCCCCCCAGCACGCTTATGCGAGCGACAATGTGGCACTTACGATCTGCGTGCCCCAGCTAAAGCTTATTTCGGCTGAATTATCAGTTTTCTTTTTCAGCGCGATCGTGAATTCCTCAACTCGCGCCGTCTTGTTAACGGGCACATCGAAACGTGCTACGTCTTGTGAGTGATCGTAGTCTGTTCCCCAGACGTTCGCTGCCTTGTTGACGATTATCGTCCATTTTGCTGGAAGCGGAATCGCCCACAGCGAATAGCTGCCAGCCGATAGTTCGGGACCACCTTGCACTTTGACAGATGATGCCAGCGTTAACTTGGTCGCTTCGTCTGCTCCCAAGCGCCAAACCTGTCCGTAGGGCGCTACCTCCTTTCCGAACTCACGGTTCTTCAAGTAGGGTCGTCCGTACGTGATCGAAAGCTCCTTGCCATTCAAGTTGGTCGAGACGGTTTCATGCGGGCTATTACGGTTCTGTTGGGCAGTTGCGAACCGCGCAACAGGAATCACTGAGAGAACAATGACGGCAGTGCGTCGGGTCATTGCTCCACTATATGCGCCTGCCAGCGACATGCCTGAACGGGGAACGTACAAATTAGTCGTGGGGAGTTTCGGTGACAAAATCATGTATCGGAGCTAATGACTGGCCGGGCCTCTGGCCGCCGGCACATCGCGTTGCCAGAATTCCGTGATCTCTGGTGCTGCCCCGACGTGCGACTAGCAATTCAGCCCATTTCTGGTAGGTAAGGCAGAAGGCAGGCACAGCGCTGCCTCCAATTGATTTTTGTAAGACAGAAATGCCCGGCTTGCTCTCGATAGGATCGAAATTCTGTGCGACCAATCTGGGGTACCAGGCCAGCATGGGGTGGTTTGCCTGCGAGGCAATCTGCTTCGGCCTTCCGGCCCGAGTAGCTTGCCGGCCGCGCCATTCTGTTCGCCCCACTGTCATAACGCCAACACTGAAATCTCGCGCACCGGAGAACCTGCGGGGACCGTCGTCCGGTGCTAAGCTGAGAGTTCCTAAACGCCGAAGTGCTCCTCAGACATACTTCGCAAGCCGGTTGGTTTTGGCTCGCCGCCTAGTAACTCGCTCACGAGATGCTGTGCCCAACCTGCAAATCCCGAAATCCCGAGCAATCAACAACCTGTTCGGTGTGCGGGAGTGAACTGGGCGACAGCAAGTCTCCGCAGCAAGCGGGAGTAGAAAACACGGCTGCGCCCGAGGATACAACCGGTGCGTTCGAACCCTCAGACTTGCCCCGGGACTCGACTCACAAGCCGTTGGGAGGGGAAGAAGAGCCGGAAAGCGGCCTGGACCTCACGCGCGTAATTCCACCTCGGTCCTTAGTCGGCAACAACGCCCAACACGAAGCCGCAATGAACCCGGAAAGCCGGGGCAACTTTGACAAGACCTCGATCTTGCTCGGAAAGACAGTAGTCATGCGCGGGTCTCAGCAGACCCCTGGCTCTGACGCTAGCGTCGGATCCGGCGTAGACTCGCTTGCAGCCGATATTCCCGGATCCCATGTTGTGGACCAAAGTGCCGGGGACTCACTGGCCCCGGGAACGATTCTGGCCGGTCGCTACCAAATTCTGTCCAACCTTGGACAAGGCGGAATGGGAACCGTTTATAAGGCGCACGATATAGAAGTTGACCGGCTAGTCGCCATTAAGATCATCCGTCCGGATCTGGCTAGCGATGCGAGCATTCTGCAACGGTTCAAACAGGAAGTAATCTTGTCTCGGCAGGTGACGCACCGTAATGTGGTGCGTATCTACGACCTTGGAGTGGCGGGCGACCTTAAATTCATCAGCATGGAATTCATCGAGGGGCGAGAACTGACCTCGCTGATCGATGAATCCGGCAAGCTGCCGCAAAAGCATGCCGCGGAGATCATGCTCCAAGTGTGTCGCGGCCTGGAAGCTGCGCACGCCGCGGGGGTCATCCATCGCGATTTGAAGCCGCAAAACATCATGATGGATACGCAGGGACGCGTCGCGGTGATGGACTTCGGGATTGCGTACTCGATCGGTGCGCTCGAACCGACCGGTACGCCAACTGCTGGAGCGCTAGAAGACCGATCCTCGACCCAGTTCGGCTCACTCCTAGGCACACCCCGTTACATGTCGCCGGAACAGGCAAAAGGCGACACGGTAGATGCCCGGTCCGATATCTTTACCGTCGGGATCATCTTTTACGAGCTGCTCACCGGAATCGTCCCGTTCTCCGCGAAGACGCGTAAAGAAACCGTTCGCAAGCGGCTGGAGGACACGCCGCGCCAGCCGATCGAACTCGACCCGCGCATTGGCAAGACGCTGAATCAGATTGTCTTGAAGTGTCTGGAGAAGGATCGAGAAAAGCGATATCAGAGTGTTGCCGATATCATCCGCGGCCTCGAGGTTTATCTCGGAATTCGCAGCAAGCATGACCCGGCTCATCTACGGCGAGTTCGTCTGCTGGCGGCGGGATTGGCTGTGCTGCTGGTAGCGGCGGCGGGATTCATTACCTGGGACCAGATCCGTCGCAAGGCGAACAAGCCGCATGAACTCGTGAAAGTCCTGCTATCGGAGTTCGACAACCGCACCGGCCAGCCCATATTCAGTAAGACGCTTGAGCCAATCATGCGGGACGCGCTGGAGCGTGCCTCGTTCATCACAGTCTACAATCCGCTTGCCGCGAAAAAGCTCGCTTCCGAGTTACGACCCGGAGCAACGCGGCTGGATACTTCGCTGGCGCGGTTGGTCGCCTTACGTGAGGGACTTGGGATCATCATCAGCGGAGTCATTGAGAAGCACGGCGGCGGGTTCAAGCTGTCCGCATCGGAAATGAATCCAAGCGACGGGAAAACCCTTCTTTCGCGTGCCGTGGACGTTGCAAGTAGCAGCGACATCCCGCAGGGCATAGAGAAGCTCGCCGCTCGTATCCGGAGATCATTAGGCGATGTGAGCGGTACGCCGAAGAATCTGGCCGCAGAAACATTCACGTCGGCTTCACTGAACGCGGCCCAGAAATACTCAGAAGCGCAAGACATGCAATGGCAGGGCAAGTGGGACGACTCTATCTCTGCATATCGGAAAGCCATTGAGTTCGATCCCAACTTCAGCCGTGCATATGCCGGTCTCGCGGCAACCTTGGCGAATCAAGGCCAAACGCAAGAGGCGCTCAAGTATTACCGGTTGGCGCTGGCGCACATCGGCCGGATGAGCGATCGCGAGACTTACCGCACGCGAGGCGGGTATTATCTGCTCACGCGCGATTACGTGAAAGCGGCGGAGCAGTTTGGATTGCTCGTGAGCCAGTACCCCGCCGATACCTCAGGTATTTCGAATCTCGCATTAGCTTATTTCTATGCGCGGAATATGACTGCAGCCCTAACGCAGGCCAAACGCGCACTCGAAATCTATCCGGAGAACCTGCTGTACCGGGATAACTACGCCCTGTATGCTCTGTACTCGGGTGACTACAATCTCGCGATTGGCCAGTTTCGGCTTATCCTGCAGAAGAACCCTGGCTTCCAACTCGCGGACCTCGGTTTGGGGATGGCCTATCTGGCGAACGGACAAAGCCATGAGGCTGAACAGATCTATAACAAAGTCGCGAACTTGAGTAGATGGGGTGCCTCCCAGGCAGCGCTTGCGCGTGCTGATTTATACGCATACCAAGGGGATCTGCGGTTGGCCGAGGACGCACTTGAGAAGGGCTTTGGGCAAGACATGGCCGCCGGGGACAAAGCTGCAGCGGCCGTGAAGCTTGCGACGCTCGCGGGGGTGCAAATCGAGCGCAAGCAAAGGGCCGCAGCCATCGCCAGCGCGACAAAGGCAGCTTCGCTGTCCGACGACGAGAGCGTGCTGTATCCCGCCGCCCGTGTCTATATCGAAGCACGCGACAAAAACCAGGCGTTTAAATTAGCCGGAAAGCTGGAGAACCATTTCGAGCCGGATTCGAGGGCGCTCGGCAAGCTTATTGAAGGAGAGATCGCGCTAGCATCGGGCAGGCCGCCCGATGCCGTAAATCTGTTCCAGGAAGGGCAGAAGCTTGCTGATACTTGGTTAGGACGATTTGACCTCGGCTTGGCATATCTTGCCGCCGAGCGATACCCCGACGCAGAGAACGAATTCGACGTGTGCATCAAGCGGCGTGGGGAAGCAACGGCTGTGTACCTCAACGACGAGCCCACGTTGCGTTATATCCCGCCGGTTTACTATTACGAAGGGCGCGCCCGCGAAGGGTTGCAGAGCGCAACGGCCAGTGAATTTTATAGGACGTTCGTAACCATGAAACTAGCTAATCCGGTGGATCCGCTGGTTCTTGACGCGAAACGCCGCCTTAAGTAACCAATATGATGGTCATTGTCATCATCGTGCCGGTAGGCCGGAGTAAACGTCCGCTTGCGTCGAAAAGATCGTGCCTGGCGAGTAACTCCATGTTACGGGCAAGTCAATAGAAGCATTCGGTGCAAGATAGCTGACCGCTACGCGCCAATACGGATTGCCGTTGTAAGTGCCCGCGTTGTTCACGGCTGTAGCTGCCCCTTTCAGAGCTAGCACCAGGACGATCGGGCCTGCGATGGGCGTCGCACTAGTGTTCTTGATGGTGTACGTTTGGCTGCCGATCTTCGTCGATTGGTTGTAGGTTAAGGACGAAGTGGTCACGCCAACGAAGGGGCTCATCGGATTCACGGAAAGGTAGAACGTTTTGTTAGTGGTGTTACCGACGTTATCGGTCACTTGCACCGTCACCGGCCCGTTGAATGGCGGCCTCGGAGAACCTTGTAAGGAGCCCGCACTCGTAAGCGTGAGTCCAGCGACGCTGCTAGTTCCGACGAGTCGCCATGTATAGGGCGACGTACCGCCGAAGCTGGTCAGTGTCTGCTGATAGGGAAGGCTTACCAAACCCGGCGGCAGCGTAGCTGTAGTCACGGTTAGGGATGCAGCGGGGACGTTGGAACTGCTATTTGTATTCACCCCCGTACTCACGACGATTGGCGTGAGAGCGATGGTTGGGTTGTAGTGCTGCAGAGCCACAGCGTTGTTGTTCGTTGTGTAGTCATAAACCCGGATGGTAATTTGCGCCTGCTGCCCGGGCGCAAGGAGGAAGACGTCTGCATTTTGAGGGAGTGGATTAGGAGGAACGAGCTGCGCCGAGGTCAGCAGCGTGGGCGAGTTGTTGTTCACGAGCGTTTCAAAGTGAGCTTCGGTGGTCAGGGTGCATCCGCTCGCGATGGGGGTGGTATAAATTGCCGAAACAACTAATTGGACATTTACGTTCGATGGTGTGGGCAGGTTTTGCAAGAGTTCTACAACGTAAGAAGCCGTTGTATTGCCGGTGTTAGTCACGATGTAGTTCGCGTCACTCAGTGCCGCGTTCGCGATGCTCGGGTTCGCGATGCTCGGGTTCGCGATGCTCGGATTTGCGATGCTCGGATTTGCGATGCTCGGGTTCGCGATGCTCGGGTTCGCGATACTCGGGTTCGCGATACTCGGGTTCGCGATACTCGGGTTCGCAATGCTGGGATTTGCAATGCTGGGATTTGCAATGCTGGGATTCGCGATACTCGGGTTGGCGATGCTGGGGTTGTACACTTCCGTAATCGCGATTTTTGGATTCGCAGTGCTGGGATCCATGATCGTCGGATTTTTGGGATCAGGATTCAGAATCGTGGAGGCCGTCAATCCGTTTGTGAGTACATTGCCGGTTTGGTCGATCTGCGTGGACGTGACCTGAACGGACTCGGTAGCGTTCTGGCCAGTGACGAAAATCGAACGGGTCGTGCTGGCCAGCGGCGGGACTGAGATATTCAGGGTTGTTACCGGCGAGCCTGCCGCGAACTTCTGGACGAAGGAAGCTGCTCCGCCGGCGGGCTGATTTAGGATCTGGACCTGATAATACGTCGTCTGAGTTGTGGTGTTCTGAACCAGCACAGCAAACTCGCGGTTCAGACTGCTGGACAGGGGCTTTGCATTACCGGGAGCACCCATGATCAGGCCGCCGCTCAACGTTGCCGTATAAATGTTCTGGTTCCGCGTTCCCGTCTGACCGACGATGCAGCTTGGCGTGGTCTGCGTCGGGTCAAAGGTGCTCTTCGCGCTAAACAGTGCAACAGGAGTATAGCGGGTCCAATTACCATCCGCCGGCTGAATGACATCGCGGTTGTCAGTCCAGACAATATGAGTGTTATCCGGATCGCCGGCGTTCAGGTTTGCACGCCAGCTATTACGAGCGCTGTCGAAGAGGAACGTCGGTCCTGCCACGTCGATGTAATCCCCGATGAAAGGTGCAGTTCCGCCTTGGAACATCGGCAGGTTGGGCGCGGCGAATTCAAGTTGCGCTATTTGTTGGGTTTGAGCTTGCGCCGGGCTTCCATAGGCGTATTGAGAAACCAGGATTGATGGGCCGAGCCGGTTGTCCAAGCCTGGAGGGTCGCCCCCGTAACGCAGGACGCCTTTCACGGCACGGACATCCACTAAGTGCCGAAAGCCCGAACCGGCCAGGTCGGTTACGTATGGACTCCAATATTGGGAACCTATAGTAAAGGGGGGGCCGTAGGGCTGAAGTGTGAACGAGTATTGACCCGCTGTTCCTGTCGGGGAATAGACGAACTGCTCATAATCATTCCGGAAGTCGTACCAAGCCGCGGTGAGTTGCCCTGACGAGTACGCCAGTGCGGGCATGATCTGAGGGCCAAGGCCGGAAGAATCAATAGGAAACGGGGCCCGGATCGGAGAAACGGTCACGCCGTAATAGTTATATGGGTTGTAGAGCATTGGAAACAACGTCACGCGCGGTACTCCGCCGGCATCGAGCTGTGACCAAGCCACATAGATATCGGCGTTGTTCCCGACCACGACAGATGGATAGTCGTTTGTGCGGAACGCGACATTAAGGCCCTTCCCCGTTGGATCCGCACCCGTACCCTGATCGAAGGCATTGATGGGCAAAGTATATGAATCGGGCAAGGCGAAATAGCTAATGGAAGGATCTATCGCTCCGGGCGGACATGTTTCTGTGCAGGGCTTAAAAGCCAGTCCTGCGATCGCGTCCCGACTTGAACTGTCCTTGAAGATTCGCCAATAGACAAATAAGGCACCCACCAACGGATCGACGGCAAGCGCGGCACCCTGATTGATTGAGTAATCGCTTCTTACCTCGAATCTGGGCGCGCTGTTCCAGGTTTGGCCGCAATCTATTGATTGAGCCACCTCGATTCGCGAGGGTGAAGTCTCGGAAGTGCCCTTGAATTGCGTGTACGCCACGTAGACGCTAAATGCAGGTATGTTATCCATCGGGGCAGGACAGTTCGTGGGGTTGCGCGGCTGATCGCTTCGCGGCTGATCGATAACAATGGTGGGCTTGTCCAGGAACGTGACTGGGGAGTCCCCTGCGGCGGGAGTGCTTAGGGCAACCAGATTTGTGCCCAAGTAACGGATACTGTTTCCGCTCTCCAGATTGTTGTCATCGATGTACCGCGCGACGAAGATAGTGCTCCTGCCCTGGTTGCGGTCGAACGCGACACCGGTGTAGAAGAACGTGCCGGCAGGACCTGCACGGACGACCGGATCGGCAGCGGCCTGGTAGCCATGCAAAGGCGGCGCTGTGTCTTGCGGATAGCCGGGGAGGAGCGTGCTGCTCCAAGTACCGCCGCCATCATATGAGGTGAAGACCCCCAGCCAAGCGTCGCCGGTTTCCTCTGCGCCATTTACGAACGGCAGGTCGACGCTGCGGTAGTCATTTGCCCCGGCAAGGATATGAAGCGGGTTCCGCGACGAGATGGCCATGGAGGGCTCATTTTGACGCTGCAGAAACGGATCTCCAGTAGGCCACTTCGTGCCCGAAACCATGTTGACGCTCGCGCCAGCATAGATAGGGGTTTGGGCATTTAGTACCGCACCGCAGGACGCAACCAGAGCGAAGGAGGAGAAAAGACAGCGGCAGGCAGAACATGGCATCAACATAGGTATGTACCGCGAAAAGTAAGTCATTTTTACACGAAGCTAGGTATTGTTACCATACTTCGGTTTGCTTGTCACGGGAAATATCGGATGGTGTAAGCCGTGGTATGGTGAGAGACTACCGACAGCACTGCGTAGTCCGAAAGAATGTCCAGGTAAGTGGGATGCCCATCACCGAGGAAGTGCAGCAGAAGGGGAGTCTCCTGGTGTACATGGCCGACGGCTCAACCCAGGCCTATACACTCGATAAGCCTGTCTTGAAGGTTGGGCGCGCTCCGGACAACGACATTGTGCTTGTGGATCCGGAACGCAGTGTCTCGCGCTGGCATGCGGCGATCTCGATCGGTACCGGCGGGGTTTCCATTGAAGACCTCAATTCATCGAACGGTACGTTTGTGGACGGTAAGCTGGTTCGGGGCCAGGTTCGCTTAAAACCAGGCGGCATGGTGTCGCTCGGCGGGTTCAAAATCCGCCTTCTTGACGAAGCGCGCGAGAAGGAGCGTTTCAGGATAGAAACCGGAAAGGTCGACCTCGACCGTCTTCAGAAGGAAGGTGCGCTTTTAGAACTCGACAAGGCGGACGCGGCGGACGGTCATCTCAAGAACTTTGAACTTCTATATCAGGTCGGCGTCACTCTGGCGCGCGCTCGCTCAGTGGAGGAAGTAATCAGCGCAGCTTTGGAGCTACTTTTCAAGATTGACCAGGTACACCGGGCGGGCATTATTTTGTGGGACGAGAAGAAGGCCGCATTTCTCAGTCCGGAACTACACATGCGAAATACGGGCAGGACAAACTCAATCGGCGGCGCTTACGATCCAGCGAACCTCTTGATGAGTCAGACGATGTTGCGTCGGGTCCGGAAAGAAAACCGGCCTCTCTTAGTTCGCGACGCGAAATCGGAGGAATCCCTTGATAATGCCATGAGCGTGGTGCGGGCCGGAATACAAGCAGCATTCTGTTCGCCACTCACCTACCAAGGGCGTTTCCTCGGGATTTTGTATGCGGATAATCTGGCGCAGCCGGACGCATTTTCTGAAGCGGACTTCCGCTTGTTCACTAGTATTGCCGCACAAACCGGTCTCGCCCTGGCGACCGCGATCGCCAACCGTGACCTGATCGAGCGCGAGGTGGAAAAACATGCCCTGGCCCGCTACGTCCCGCCGCAAGTAGCGGAACTGGTTCTCAATGCAGGCGGTGAAGCAAAGCTCAACGGCGACCTGCAGCCCGTCACGGTGCTTTTCGCGGATATACGCCGCTTCACCACCATGTCGGAGAAGATGGATGCGCGGGAAGTCGTAGGTATACTGCGTCAGTTTTTCTCGGCCATGAGCGCAGAAATTCTTGGCTGTAACGGCACGGTAGATAAGTTCATTGGAGATTGCGTCATGGCCCTATTCGGGGCGCCGGTCCATTCCTATCATGCGGTTCGCGAAGGCTTAGAGGCAGCGATTCGTATGCAGCGACGAATGGCTATCTTCAATGAGGAGCGCCAACAAAACGGCTTGCCCCCGATTCAGATTGGGATTGGACTGCATTGCGGGCCAGCGGTTGTGGGTAACATCGGATCCGAAGACCGCGTGCAATATACCGCGATCGGTGACACAGTGAACGTCGCCTCCCGCCTGGTCGCGAAGGCAGAACCCGGGCAGATCATTGTGTCCGACGCGGTCCGGCTCGCATTGCCCGATCATCCAGGGTTCGAGCCCCTTGGCGACGTCGGGCTAAAGGGGCGCGCCAGACGGGTGACAGTTTTCTCGGTGTGCTGGAAAGAGGAAAGTACAGCGTCTCAGAGCGGGAGCAGCAGATAAAGCGTGCGGATCGGCTGAGCTGAATACATGTTACTTACGTGAGCAGTATCCAGGTGGGCTCTCGACCACCAACAATGCCTCGCCTACTCCGTGCTTCTGGCAAAATGCTTTCACTGTAAGCCCGCTTTGCTGCTGCTCTGAAATCCGTGGCCGCCAATCTTTCCGTTTGCGTGCATGTCCTTCAATGTCCATCCAGCCAATATCGAGCTTTTCCAGCCATCCCGATACTGGGGTTTATAAGGCGCTTACAGTCGCCGCTGGAACATTTTACTTCAACGCGTGACGATCGCATCGCGCTTGATATGGCAGAAGTTTGTGATACTCATTTCTCTCGAAGGCGATCTTGGCTCGTCGAGATTGCAAATCTGCGTAGAGGATGCCGAAGCAATCGCAGCAGAAAGCCAGAAACAATCTCAACGACTACCGGCTAAAGCCGGTAGGTTCAGATACGACTGAAAGTCGAGGGACACGGCTGAAGCCGTCTGAAGCGTTCCCGGCTTAGAGCCGGCTTAAGGCTCGATGGGCGCGGTTATCTTGAATCCGTGATCATCTTCATCCCACGTTTGGTTCTCAATGTATGCTTTGATGGTCTCTTCATCTACCGCGCCCACCGTCGCGCAAAAATATCCACGCGCCCACAGATGCTGGCCCCAGTAGCGTTTCCGCA
>JBJMGK010000194.1:0-18574 GCA_045807925.1 Bryobacteraceae bacterium
AACGCTGGGTAGGCTCGGGCCTGCTGGTGGCCGAGAAACAGTTTCGCCGTGTCAAGGGACACAACCAGATCCCCGTTCTTCTCACCGAGCTGGATGTTGTCGTCCCTTGTAAGTCAAGTCTTGCGAAACGGAGAAAGGCATCGTAAAGTGAGTTATTCCAGAGCCGCTACTTTCAACGGAAAGTCGGGCGATCCCTGGCCGCCGATCCACCCGCCCACGTCAACATAGCCATAGGCGCCTCCAGCCCGAGAGGGATTCACGTTGAGGCATATGCCCGTTTTCTGTTCACGACACGTCCGGCATCGCCCGCAAGCCACATTAAATGGCACGGATACCAGGTCTCCGATGTGGATGAACTCAACATCTTTGCCTCTTTCAATCACCTCGCCGGTGATCTCATGTCCCAGTACCAGCCCTTTTGGCGCAGTAGTTCGTCCGCGCACCATATGCTGATCTGAACCGCAAATGTTTGTGGAAAGGATCTTCAGGATGACGCCATGCTGAATGTCCTTGCCTGCGGGTTCTTCATCTCTGGAAACTCGATCGATTGGATCTCCACTTTACCCGGGCCCAGATAGACCACGCCTTGATTTGTTGGCATCCTTTTCTCCTTACGGCCGAAACTATATCAAGAGCGTTCCGTAGAGCGGGAAATGGCCTACCGAATAGTTTCTGAGCAAGTTGGTTCCTGGAGAATCAGGTCATGTCCGAGCGCGCAAAGCGCGAATTTGGGCTCTTCTGGCAAGGTACAGTGGCCGGTCGCCGAGATTATCGTCGAATCGCTCTAAGCTTGTGATCGCAACAAAAGGGACAATATGAAAACGAAGCGAGCCGCTTAGCGGCTATCTTTCTTCCGCCAGTGCGAATGGCTTCGAAAATTGTGTTTCTCATCACTAATCGGCGCGCGTGATTTCGATCGTTGCGGTTCGCAGAACATCCGGACGAATAGTGTTTGTACGGGCTCACATCAGAAGCAAGAGAACGAGTAATAGTATAGCGGCCGGTCGGAAGGTTGGGTAACCCACAGGAGATCGCTCCGGCTCTCCCCTGGCTATGTTCGGATCCGGCCGGCGCGCTCCGGCCGCGGCTGTCAGCCAGCGCTACGTTGCATGTAAGAACGGGCGGGCGGCCCTGAGACAAGACGCAGTTTTGTGCTTGTGAGGACGTTCCGAGAAATCTCGCGAGATGCTAACCAGTCTGAAGCGTCTATAAGGCGGTGCTCTATATGTGGCTTAGAAATCTCCTGCTACTGGCGGCTGCGGGCGCTGCTTGGTCGGCTGTTAAAAATGAACCTGTTGAACGCATCAGGGAAGCTGCCCGCGTATTTACTGAGATCCAGAGCGCTAAGGACAATTCGATTCCGGACGCGCTGCTAGAGAAGGCGAATGGAATCATCATTGTGCCGGGGCTGAAACGAGCCGGCTTTGTTGTAGGTGGGGAGTACGGAAAAGGTGAGTTTGTGGCGCGGTTGCCGAATGGCAGGTGGTCTGCACCTTCAACGATCCGAATCGAGGGTGGCAGTTTCGGACTTCAGATTGGGGCCGGAGAAACGGACCTGATCATGCTGGCCATGAACGAAGATGCAGTGAAACAGCTTATGAAGACGGGCGTGAAGATCGGCGGCGACGTCATGGCGGCAGCCGGGCCAATTGGACGCCAAGCCGCGGCAGCTACGACGCCGATTCCGGCTTCCGGTTTGTTGGCTTATTCTAGAGCTCGAGGGGTTTTTGCCGGAGCAACTATTGACGGATCGACACTCCGCTCCGACGACGACGACAACGCTGTCGTCTACGGCCGGAAAGTGGATCAGGACGAGATTCTGTCAGGGAAAGTAAAACCGACTGAGGGCGCAGAACCGCTATTGACTGCGTTACGACGTTATTATCGGGCCAATCCGAGCAGCGAGCCCCCACCCAAACACCGGCCTAATTAGTATCGAGTATTTGGCCGATTGATCGCAGAATCGGCAGCCACGGACAAGCGCGTTCAGGATCAACCCAGGCAAATGAAACGGCCGCTCGGCACCCGGACGCGAACAGCACACCCCTCATGTCCCGCGCCGCCATTGCAGATAATGATGATTCGCTCGGCCGGGGATAACCTTCCGTAGACTGCCAACCGCTTGTCCGGCGTGCCCGCAAGATCGCTCTTTCCGCTCCCGCACGGATCTTAGAGCTCGCCGTTCGCCAGTTCAGTGGCCGACGAGTCAATCCCGCGATCAGATACTCAAGAAGTAGATCTTGTCGCGGGATTTAAAACTAGCCTGTCACCTCGGCGTAAGTCAGACAGGTGTTACGAACGCGATTGATTTCTTTACTGAGGTATCAGCACACTATCGATCGCATGTATAAACCCGTTGCTGCACTTAATGTCCGCTTTCACTACCTGAGCGTCATTGACCATCACCTTGCCGTCGCTCGCCATGATCTTGATATCTTGACCGTTCAGAGTTTTGGCGCCGCTCATTTTAGCGGCTTCGTTGGACATAACATTCCCGGGGACGACATGATAGGTCAAAATAGCGACGAGTTTGTCCTTGCTCTCGGGCTTCAGAAGGTTCTGCACCGTACCTTCAGGTAACTTGGCAAACGCCGCGTCGGTCGGGGCGAAAACCGTGAACGGGCCAGGACCTTTCAAAGTCTGGGCCAGCCCGGCGGCCTGCACAGCGGCCACGAGTGTCTTAAAATTACCTGCCGTCATAGCAGTATCAATAACGTCTTTTTCTCCCGCCGATGCAATTGCAGTAAAGCTAAACGTCAACATGAAGGCGGAAGTAAATAGGACTGATAACTTAGTCATGGTCGTTCTCCTGGGCTTTTGGATGGCGTGTGACCAGCCCTGGATCGAGAATGTTTGCGCGGACGACAGAAGTGAGAAATGAGGGACGGTGTAGCACACTTGTTCACATATATAACTAAGAATAGGTGCAGAGCGCTGGACATGCGCTCCGAATCTTTCCTCACATGTCAGCATTCCCGCCGCCCTTCCTGATCACGTCAGTCGGCCTCGCTGGCATCTTGTCTGTGTGTCGCCGGTTGACGGCAGAAGCGGCGGAGCCAACCAGGGCCGCGAAGCAATGGACATGATTCGCGAAGGACAACTTCGATGACAAGCAAGGGCGACATCGCTGAACAAGTTAGCTTCCTGGAATACATCTTTCGCCTTCAGTGCATGATCGGCCGATTCCAGCTCACCGTGCTTCGCGCCTTCAAACGCCTGTCTGCAACAGAGCCGAATGCAGAAGCGCACGATTCAGGAAGGACCAAGCGGGGTGCCGGCGGACGTGGCGTTCAGCCCCGTATCTATTTTCTTCCAATTGGGATTCACGGGGTTGGAAGCCAACGGGTTTATTCTTTAAGGAAAGAATATATGAGCACGCTTACGAACGAAAAGTGCACCGCGTGTCGCAGTGATTCTCCGCGGGTCAGTGACTCGGAGATACACGAGTTGAAGCCCCAAATCCCGGATTGGGCTATTGTGGAGCGCGAGTCTATTCCTCGCCTGGAACGCATTTTTCGGTTCAAGAATTTCGTCGATGCTCTCTCGTTTTCAAATCGGGTCGGTGCGCTTGCCGAGGCCGAAGGCCATCATCCCGCTATTCTCACGGAATGGGGTCAAGTAACGGTAACCCTCTGGACGCATAAGATTCGCGCTCTGCACCGAAATGACTTTGTCATGGCAGCAAAGATCGATTCTCTCGTCCCGGCACAGGCGTGATTTGGCCGACTCCGAATGTTCATGAGCGTTCGAACGTCCGCACTTCCATCATTTCTTATCCCGAGATCTTGCCTCCCGCCCCCAACCGGTGACGTGCGCGTTGTGGTCGCCCCAGACGGAACGAGTCTGCAAGACGGTGCAATCGGGTATCAATCACGCACATCGAAGGACACCTTGATTTCATTTTCGGGAACGTCGCCGCGGGTTTTTGAGAATTGTGAGATTCATAGTCGTTAACGCGATTATTCGCGAGTCATCTTTCTCCATTGTTATCTGGGGCCGCAGCTCACAGCGGCCCGCCCAAGTTAAGGAATTACAGCCCAATGCCTTCCTGCGAGGAAGCGACCGAGGGTGGCCAAGCAAGCTCAGCGTGCGGTAGAGACGCAGACGTCCAGGAAGCTTTGCAAATCATGCTCGTTCACGGTAGGCTCGCCGGTGGCGACGTTGTCTAATCTCCCCCTTCTCATCCAGCCTTCGAGCTGATCCACAAGGCTGAACAAATGATCGAATGAATCGACGATGAACAATAGCGGCTGATAATGATCGATCTCAAAGGCTTGGTTGATCACCCACTCAAACTGGATCGGATACCGTTGCACTTCGGACGATTCGATGGCATGCGAAATTTCTCCGTAAGAACTCAGCAGTCCGCTACCGTATACCTTTAGCTCCCCATCGCTTCCGCGCATGAGTCCGAACTCGACTGTGAACCAGAAGAACCGTGCCAATCCTCGCAGGATGCTATTGAGCCGCCGCAGCCGTTCGTCCGGATCGCCGATACGCGCGACGATTTCGGCCGCAGTGTGCGCGCACTCACCGAACCGGACGAGAGTGTCCGCGAAGCGGCGATCCGTATGCATGGGCACGTGTCCGGCCACGTCATGAAAGATGTCGGGTTCCGGCAAATAGTCGAGCCGATCACTGCGCCGGATCGTGATCGTAGTAGGGAATTCGCGATTGCGCAGGCAATCAAAGAACACGAAGCTCGGCACGTAACCGCTAACGGCGCGGGCGCGAAATCCAGTGAGTGGGTTCAAAAACCGATTTACATGTTCCAGTTTAGGAACGCGCTCCGGATTGAGGCACAGGGAGCTTATCCCTTTCCGGAAGTGCTGATTCGCGTAACGCTCCCAGAGCGGAACCATGCGGGCGTACAGCATCCGCCACGCAGAGTGGTTCTCCTCTGAATAGAGTTCGTAGGGCTGTCGGACGTAAAGTTCACCTCGCTGGCGGGCTTGCTCGATGAAAGGCGCCTCAGTTGTGGTGAGTCCGACCGCGGAGACGGAGCGTTCGGAGGTAAGAGCCAGCATAAAAGCCCTCCGGCTTCATCATAGCTCCACTTTAGTGTGGTGGCGGAAGCGAGATGGCCGGCAAGATAGTACCTGAACACTCGCCGAGACCAATACTGCGAAAACCATCGCGAGCGCAGTAGCCACGCAGAATTACTTCATCACCGTTCTCGAGAAACGCGCGGCGCTCTCCGTTGGGCAGAGTGATCGGCTCACGCCCCTTAGCCGTCAACTCCAGCAGACATCCGCGATTCTCGGCCGACGGCCCTGAAACGGTCCCGCTGGCAATCAGGTCGCCCGCTTGGATGTTACAGCCGTTCGACGTGTGATGCGCGATCATTTGCGCCAATGTCCAATACATGCTTCGAAAATTGCTTTGGCTAAGGCGAACGGACGCATCCATGCGAGCGCTGCGAAACCACACCTCGAGCGTGATGTCGAGCGCGTCTTTGGATGATGAAGCAAGATAGGGGAGCGGAGCAGCTTCATGCGGCTCTGGAATCGCCCGGAACGGCGCGAGCGCTTCGGCAGTGATGATCCATGGAGAAACGGAAGTGGCGAAATTCTTCGCCAGAAACGGGCCGAGCGGCTGGTATTCCCAGCGCTGAATGTCTCGCGCAGACCAATCGTTCAAGAGACACACGCCTGCCCAATGCTCGTTTGCGTAATTGATCGGGATGGGCTCGCCCAAGTTCGTGCCCGGTCCGAGTAGCGCGGCGAGTTCTATCTCGTAATCCAGTTCTTCGCAAGCACCAAACACGCCTTCGCGCAATTGTCCGCTAGGCCGGCGAACCCGCGTGCCGCTTACGACGATAGACGACGCGCGTCCGTGATACGCAATGGGAACATGCCGGTAGTTCGGGAGCAGCGGTGCGTCCGGGCGAAATAACCGGCCGACGTTGGCGGCGTGATGAATAGAGGCATAGAAATCTGTGTAATTCGGTATCGGGCAGGGAAGCAGCATTCGGGATTCGGACTGTGCAACGAGCGGCAGAGCCGCCGAACCACGACGGAGAGCGGAACTTAATTCGAGCCGCAACTCTTTGCGGTCACTTGCGCTTATAGCCAAATATTCACGTAAGTCCTCACCTGAAAGCCAGGGCCGGAGACTCAGGATGGAATCTCCAATCGCGACCCCGGCCTGCGGACGGATGTCGGAGCCGTGAACGAACACACCAACTGGGAGATTCTGAATGGGGAAATCGCAGTCCGGCTGGTTCGCAGATTCAACCCAGCTTTCAAGCTGCGGGTCATGCGTTTCGTCGATCAGAGCCATGCGAGTCTCTTGAGATCGTTTACGGGATCGTTGAAGGAACAGGAACCGAACGAATGCATGAAATTCTGACGTGCCGAGATGATGTCTTCACGCCGCAGGCACTCGCTGTGCCATTGCGCATCATTCTCAATACGAAAGGCGGCCGGGTCGGCTTCCTCAAGCAGGCATTGCACTGCAAGGCGATCTGCCCCACGCCAGGCAAGAGCAGCGGCGAGTAAAACATTAACAAAGCCGTGGGTCAGTGCGCGCACTGAATCAGGCTTATCCGTCAAACGTTGGACGGAACGGATGGGATGATGCAACCCGGCTGTGGCCTTGAACGGGAGACGGCGACGCGCGCACTCATGAATAAATTCGGTGAGCGTCTCTGCATCTGGGATCGCGTCTGGCGTCACCCCGCCAGTTCGAACCTTCGCGAAGCAGCCTGTCTCCGAAACCGCATCAAATTGCTCGATTCCAACTTCGCGATAGACCGGCTTTGACGCCTTGACAATTGTTCTCGATTCGATGGCAGCAGCGCGCGGGTGATCGTGTTCAGCGAGGACGGCCAGGTGCGCATCGAGCTCCGGCGGAATCTGGTGAATCCTGCGCTCGTCAACAACGAAGCGGCCTAGCATCCACCCGAAGCTTCCGGCCCTGTACTTGCCATAGTTTTCGAGAGCTTCATTGAGGGGAAGCGATGCCGGAGGGAACAGGCCCGCGTAGTCGATGACGTGTTCGAGCAAAGCTTCGAGCGCCGGTCGAGCCATATCAGTCACTCCATATATCAGTCAAGCCACGAGAGATAGTAATCTGGATCTTCAATAGCTGTAGCTGCCTTGCTCACATGCAGGCTTTGGAACGTATCCATCATGACGGCCAGTTCATTCGTCTCTTTCTGTCCTATCGAAGCTTCGGTCCGGCCGGGCTGAGGGCCGTGCGGCAATCCGTCTGGATGGACCGTGATGGAGCCGTATTCGATTCCCTTGCGGCTCATGAACTCTGAGTTCGCGTAATACAGCACTTCGTCCGACATGACATTCGAATGGCTGTAAGGCGCTGGGACAGCCTCCGAGTCGAAATCGAATGGGCGTGGGCAGAATGAACATACAACGAAACCTTCACTCTCAAACATTTGATGAGTAGGCGGCGGCAAGTGAAAACGTCCCACGCGTGGCTCGAAGTTGTGAATGCTGATGGCCCATGGATAGTAGTAACCATCCCAACCGACCACGTCGAATGGGTGATAGGCCAGCATCATTTCACTTAGAGCGTTGGCCTTCTTCACGATGAGTTTGAATTCACCTCCTTCGTCGTGCGTTTCCAGATCTTGAGGTCCGCGGATGTCGCGCTCGTTATAGGGGCTCGATTCCGTGAGCTGCCCAAATTCGTTCCGATATCTCTTCGGAGTACGAACGTAGCCTGCGCTTTCAATGATCAGCAGGAACCCGTTGTCGGAAAGAAACCGATAGCGATGAAGAATGCCGCGCGGTATTACAAGATAGTCGCCAGCTTCGAAACGAATGTGTCCAAACTGGGATTCAAGAACACCGTGGCCTTCGCTCACATATACAATTTCGTCCCCCTGTGCGTTTCGATAGAAGCTTGAGACGGCCTCGGCGGGCCTGACGATTTCCATGGATACGTCGTGGTTGAACAACAGAGGCGTCCGCCCGGTGATCACATCGGCAGGGCTTTGGTGTAACTGAGTTCGAAAATGGCGATGTCGCAGAGGTTCCGGATCGGCTTGCTCCCATTCAACCTTGCGGAGTGTCCGCACAGCTCGAACGGCAGTTGGCCGTCGTGCGTGATACAGCAACGAGGAGGGGCCAGTGAACCCCATGTTACCCAGGAGTTCTTCTGCATAGAGTTCGCCGGAGGCCTTCCGAAAAATTTTGTGGCGCTTGGATGGAATCTCGCCAAGCTGTCGGTAGATAGGCATTATCTCTCCTTTTTCCCTGGCAATTTGATTTCTTCCAGGTACGTATTTTCCCCGTTCGACGCTTCGCCCCAGAATTCACGTCCGAGAGCATTCAATTGACCGTTGGCGATATCGGCCGTCACGGCTCTATGTGCAGCCGCAGCGTCCCGCTGGCGAATGGCATCAACGATGGGTTTCAGTAAGGTCTCAATGTTATGCGGGACCTGCTTCGAACTGCTGGCCGCTAGATACACGAGGCGGACCGAGCGTTCGAGGATGCCGCGCAAAGTATTTTCGAGCTCGCGGTTGTGTGACATGCTCGCGATCTGCAGATGGAACCGTTGATTGGTTTCGATGAGCGCATCAAAACCCTCGGTTGTGCGAGCCGCGACAAGCGCCTCCCAATACAGCGCGTCGAGCCGGTCCAGTTCGTCTGGTTCCGCACGAACGGCCGCGAGTTCGGCGGCAATGCCCTCCAGGATAATGCGGGTTTCCAGAAGATCACGGACACCCCGAAAGCTCAACTCCGGGACGAAGTAGCCGCGCCGCGGAACTACCGCCAGGAGTTGTTCGTTATACAGGCGATTGCAAGCTTCGCGAAACGGTGTCCGGCCGATTGAGTATCGCTGCGAGATATCGCTCTCCTTCAGGAATTCGCCTTCCGGGAACTCGCCATGCAGAATTCCCTGTTTTAGCAACTGATATGCGCGATCGGCAAGTGTGCCGGACGTGCTCATTTCGGCCGCCGATGCAGAAGAGCGGACCTTTACTTTTGGGCGTTCACGTTTCGTACTGCGCTTAGGCATGCTTCCCAAGTCAATATATCTATCGTATATTGATCGTAGATGTCCGATATACGGCGCTGTGAATCTCGGATCCTCGTTCCACCCCACGTGGCCGCCCTGCAGCCCTATGAACCAGGTTTAAACGCGGATGACATTCGCAAGCGGTTCGGACTGAAGCGCGTCGTCAAACTAGCTTCGAACGAAAACCCGCTGGGAGTCTCGCCCATCGCCCTCGAGCGCGCGCGCCAGTCATTGAACGGAATGTCACGTTACCCGCCGGGAGGCGCGACTCTCCGCAACCGTTTGGCGGAATTGTACGGCGTCGAACCGGGCAATGTGATTGCGGGCGCGGGCAGCGAAGGGATCATGGCGAACATCGTCCGCACGTTCCTTTGTGATGATGATGAAGTCTTAACCTCGGAGGCGGCCTTTCAGGGCTTTCAAGTACTTGCTCAAAGCCGTGGCGTCCCTTACCGTACGGTCCGTTACAGCGATTGGCGATACGACCTGACAGCACTCGCGCATGCCATTAGCTCGCGAACCAAGCTGATTTACCTTGCGAACCCCAACAATCCCACTGGTACGTTT
This sequence comes from Bryobacteraceae bacterium, assembly GCA_045807925.1. Classification (GTDB taxonomy): domain Bacteria; phylum Acidobacteriota; class Terriglobia; order Bryobacterales; family Bryobacteraceae; genus Bog-105. The sequence continues at coordinate 9,556 of JBJMGK010000194.1, forward strand.
TTTCGCCGCAAAGAGTTAGAAGAGTTTCATCGGCTGGTGCCCGGCCGTGTGTTGATTATTCTCGATGAGGCTTACTACGAGTTCGCTATTGCCGAGCCCAGCTATCCGGACTCGATGCACTATCGCTTCGACAACGTGATCACGTTGCGCACCTTTTCGAAGGCATATGGACTAGCGTCAGCCCGTATCGGCTATGGCTTTGGCCACGAAGAGTTGGTTTCCGTCCTGCTCAAAGTGAAGCTGCCATTTGAGCCGAGCGGACCCGCCGAAGCGGCTGCTTTGGGTGCGCTTGAAGACCGGGAGTTCATGCTTCGTACCGCCGCTAATAACGCCTCCGGCATGTCTTTCCTCGCAAAGGAACTGGCGCGTTTAAGAATTCACGCCGTGCCCTCAGCAGCGAACTTCCTGATGCTGGTCTTTGGTGCTTCAGACGAAGCGACGTCTGTTTTCGAGGCATTACTCGCGCTCGGTGTCATCATTCGTCCGCTGGCAGCGACCGGATTGCCCAAGTGCCTTCGCGTTTCGATTGGAATGCCGGAGGAAAACGAAACGTTCATCGAGGCGCTTGAACAGGTTTGTCACGACTTGAGAGAAACGATGGAGGTGGATTCCTATGCCGCAATTGACTGAACAAGCCCACGCTGGTTCGCGAGATCCTGTTAACGCGGACTTTCTTCCTATTGAGGGCGTGGACCATATCGAGTTCTATGTAGGAAACGCAAGGCAGGCCGCCTATTTCTACCGCTCCGCTTTCGGGTTTCGGTTGGCGGCTTATCGCGGGCCGGAAACCGGAACACGCGAAGCCGCTTCCTATCTCCTCGAGCAGAACAGGATCCGATTTGTACTCACAACACCGCTGTATCCGACTGGCCCGATCGCGGAGCATGTGCGCAAACACGGAGACGGCGTTAAGTCGATCGCATTGACGGTGCCGGATGCTGAGGATGCCTGGAGACAGACCACCGCGCGAGGCGCCCTCAGCGAAGACAAACCAGCAACTCATAAGGACGAGGGTGGAGATGTCCAACTGTCCTCAATAAAAATCTACGGCGATACGATCCATACGTTTGTGGAACGTGGAAACTATCGGGGTCCATTCCTGCCGGGCTTTGTCGCGATCTCCGAACCGGATTTTATGCCTCGGCCGGCAGGGCTGGTACAAATCGACCACGCAGTAGGAAATGTCGGTTGGGGTGAAATGAACCGGTGGGTGGATTTCTATAGCCGGGTTATGGGCTTTCGCATGTTCAAGCACTTCGAAGATAGCGATATATCCACAGAATATTCGGCCCTGATGTCGAAGGTGATGGCAAGTGGAAACGAGAAAATCCGTTTCCCCATCAACGAGCCCGCGAAAGGCAAGCGGAAATCGCAGGTGGAAGAATACCTGGATTTCTATGGTGGTCCGGGCGTGCAGCATATCGCAATGACCACGGACATCATTCTCCACACCGTGAGACAACTGCGTGTCCAAGGCATCGAGTTCCTGCGAGTCCCGACGACATACTATGACGATCTGCAAGGGCGTGTGGGTAAGATCGACGAGCCACTTGGGGACCTTGCGGACCTGGGGATACTGGTCGACCGAGACGACGAAGGATATCTTTTGCAGATCTTCACCAAACCCGTTGAAGACCGGCCCACGGTTTTCTTCGAGATCATCCAGCGAAAAGGAAGCCGCAGTTTCGGTAAGGGCAATTTCAAAGCGCTGTTCGAAGCGATCGAGCGCGAACAGGCGCTGAGAGGAAATTTGTGAGCGGTCGATAGCGATGCTGACCACCGTGGTTCTCGTAAATGAACGGTCGGCGCCCCGCTGCGCGTGAAATTGACGTTGAGGTCTCCCGAATGATCATCGGAATCTTTCTGCTCCATCTGTGAAGAGCAGCACATCCGTAGGTTCAGGTGATCCTATCCGCTAACGCCGCCGCTAATAAGGATATTAGTCATACTGCTAGTGTTCCGAAGTGCCCATATAGTCCTCCGTTACGCCTACTTCTTATCTTTATCTTTTTGAAGGAAATCACTACATTTATTCGGACCCGGTAAGATGTAAAGCCCGACGAGTTTGCAAGCACAAAAGACGGCGACAAATTATTCGATTCCACAAGTCCATTTCTTGCGATACAATCCTGCCTACAGCATCGCGTATTAGAAGACGAAGACAGGCCTGCGGGATGGTTCTTGGGTCCTTTGGGGAGAGTTCTGCCGATCTGCTGAGCAGACGGTGACTTTGCGCAAGTTCTGTTCGAGCAATTTCCGCCTCGAGAGGGAGGACGTAAAAGGCTGTACTGGCTAAGAAGCCAGGATCTACTCTGTTCAGCTCTGCTGTTTCCGTATTGAGGTCGCTAACACATGACTAGTCCAAGAGTTGTTCAACTTACGGGGCTCATCGCGGTCATCGCAAGTCTTATCGGAGTTCAGGCCTGCGAATCTACCTCACAGGCGCAAGCGCAAGGGACGCCGCCACCGATGCCCGTTTCTGTCATGGAGATCCGTGCGCAAGACGTTCCTATTTACGGAGACTACGCATCCCAGACATTCGCACGAGATATGGTTGAGGTGCGCGGACGTGTAGACGGCTACGTCGAAAGTCGTACGTTCCAGGCGGGCACGGACGTCCGAGCCGGTCAAGTGCTCTATAGGTTGGACCAGCGCCAATATAACGCTGAAGTGCAGAAGGCCAAGGCGGATGTTTCACAAAGCCTGGCCAACCTGGAATTTGCGAAAAACCAGGTTGCACTTGTGCAAGCGCAAGCCAATCTGGCTCAAGCTAAAGCCAACCTTCTAAAAGCTCAACAGGACGTCGACCGTCTGCAACCACTTGTCGGTCAGGATGCGGCTTCAAAACAGGACCTGGATAATGCAATGGCCGCTCTCGAGGCGAGCAAGGCGAACGTCGATGCACTTTCGGCGAATGTCGATCAAACACGTCTACAGGCGCGCACAAACATCGAACTCGCAGCCGCTCAACTCGACTCGAACCGGGCGCTTCTCAGGACTGCTGAGCTCAACCTAAGTTACGCGACCATCACCGCCCCGATCTCCGGCCGCATTGGCGACAGTCTCGTCCAAGTTGGTGGATTGGTGTCGAAGAACTCGAGCCAGCCCCTTACCACCATCGTGCCGTTGAACCCGATCTGGCTGCGATTTAAGATCAGCGACACCGAATACCTGGATTACATGCACTCGCTGGAGCGCCAGAAAAACCACGTCGTCCCTGTAACTCTCGTACTGGCCGACGGCTCTCTCTTCCCGCACACAGGGCAAATCCGTAACAACGTGAACCAACTCGACTTAAAGACGGGAACACTCGAGATTCAGTGCACGTTTCCAAATCCGGAACACGTCATCTTACCGGGTCAATTCGGACGGGTGCGAGTGCTGAAGCAGCATGCCCGGAACGCGATCGTGATACCGCAGCGTGCTGTTCAGGACATGCAAAGTATGCAGTCCGTGTTTACTGTCGGGCCCGATAACAAGGCACAAGTCAGGAATATCGTTACCGGCGATCGCGTTAGCGATGGATGGATTGTTACGCAGGGACTAAGGACAGGCGATCGGGTCATAGTCGAAGGCGTACAGAAAATTCGGCCGGGCGCTCATGTTCAGCCGGTCCCCTACAAACCCGCGACCGCTGGATCGGGCACCCAAAGCCAAGGTTGAGCTATGGCCAACTTCTTCATCAATCGCCCGATTCTCGCCGTGGTAATTGCGCTCGTTATCGTGATTCTCGGCACAGTAATTATTCCTAACCTGCCGATTGCCACTTACCCGGAAGTTGTACCTCCCGTCGTCCAGATTACGGCTGTCTACCAGGGCGCCACCGCTCAAGATCTTGAAAAATCTGTGTCAGTTCCGATCGAGCAAAATCTGACTGGACTTGACGGGATGCTGTATTACTTCGCCCGCGCTTCAAACAATGGCACGCTGACGATCGACATCACGTTTCAACTCGGAACTGACCCCGATATCGCTGCGGTGAAAGTGCAGAACAAGGTCAGTTCGGCCGTCCCGCTACTGCCGCCTGAAGTGCAAAGGGTGGGCGTGACTACCAAAAAGGTCTCGTCATCCTTCCTGCTGTTTGTGGCTCTTACATCCAATGAAAATCGCTATGACGCTCTGTTTCTAAACAACTACGCCGCCATCAACCTGGTCGACAAAATTGGGGGACTGCCGGGTGTTGGAACCTCGACCTTGGCGGGACAGCAAAGTTACAGCATGCGCGTTTGGGTGAACCCAGACAAAATGGCGACTCTGGGGCTCACGGCAACTGATATCAGCAACGCGATCCAGGCGCAGAACAGGCAGAATCCTGCCGGGGCGCTGGGGCAACCTCCGGTACCAAGCGGCGTCGACTTCCAATATCCTGTGAACGCCTCCGGTCGCCTATCAAGTCCTCAGGAGTTCAAAGACATAGTAGTGCGGGCACAGCCGGATGGCTCGCTGCTTCGCGTGCGCGACGTGGGAGATGTGCAGTTAGGCGCGCAGGACTATTCGAGCTTCACTTATTGGAACGGCCGTGAAGCCGCTTTCATTATTGTTTACCTGGCCCCCGGCGCGAATGCAGTGGAAACACAACGGGAAATCCTGACGTTCATGGAACAGGCGAAAAAGGACTTCCCTGCAGGTCTCGAGTATGCCGTGCCTTATGACTCAACGCGGTTCGTCACCACCTCCATTTCCGAGGTCCTGCATACCCTGTTCGAAGCAATGGTGCTCGTCATTCTGGTGGTGTTCCTGTTTCTGCAAAACTGGCGAGCTACACTCATTCCCTTGCTTACGGTGCCAGTTTCCGTAATCGGCACGTTCGCGCTGTTCCCTCTTCTCGGCTTCTCGATAAACACGACGAGCCTTTTCGGGCTCGTGCTTGCGATCGGAATTGTCGTTGATGATGCGATTGTGGTGGTCGAGGCGGTTCAGTTCAACATTGATCGCGGCATGAACCCCCGTGAGGCCACGATCCGCGCCATGGACGAAGTGTCAGGACCGGTCGTGGCCATCGCGTGTATTCTCGCCGCCGTATTCGTACCCGTCGCGTTTCTCGGTGGCATCAGTGGTCAGATATACAGGCAATTCGCTCTGACCATAGCGATATCGGTGCTGCTGTCTGCATTCAGCGCCCTGTCATTGAGCCCGGCGCTGAGTTCATTCTTCCTCAGACCGAAACGCGAATCCAAAGGGCCGCTTGTGTGGGTTTTCGGAAAATTCAACGAGGGATTCACCTGGACCACGAACCGGTATCTGTTTGGCGTCCGCGGGTTGATAAGAAAGGGTCTGCTTGCGGTGGTCGCGCTGTTTGCCGTTTATCTCGGAACCGGCCTGCTCTTTAAGAAGCTTCCAACGGGATTCTTGCCCGACGAGGACCAGGGAGTTTTCATCTCTGCCGTCCGCTTGCCGGATGGAGCATCCGTCGAGCGTAACTTAGCTACCAGCAGACAGGTACAACATATTCTGCAAACTACTCCCGGCATACACGACTCGTCTGTTATCGGAGGTGTCGATACTCCGACTGCTACGAACAATTCCAACGTGGCGACTGTTTTTGCCACATTGGACCCTTGGGACGAACGTACTTCGAAGAAACTTCAGTTGGAGAGCATTCTTGCGTCCGTACAGCAGCGCTATTTCGGAATACCGGACGGATTCATCTTTGCGTTCAGCCTCCCGCCCATCCTTGGGCTTGGCTCGTCCGGTGGGTTTGAATTCATGCTGGAAGACCGCGCCGGCCACGATATCGATTCGCTGGCGCAGGCAAGCAATGAATTAGTTGCGGCCGCGAACAACAGGCCGGAATTGCGAAATGTCTTCAGTACATTCCGCGGCACCGTTCCACAGTTCAAGGTGGACGTAGACCGCGACAGAACGGAGATGCTTGGTATTCCGGTTCCAGATGTGTACCAAGCTTTGCAGACATTCCTGGGCGGTCTCTATGTCAACGATTTCAATCGCTTTGGTCGCACCTGGCGCGTCTACCTGCAAGCAGAGCCCCAATTTCGCCGTGAGCCGTCTGACATCAATCGATTTTTTGTAAGGACGACCCAGGGGGACATGGTGCCGCTCAGTACGTTGGCGAAGACGACGCCCGTGGTCGGCCCGGAAGTGATCTATCGCTATAACCGCTTTCCAGCTGTGAAGATCATGGGCAGCGCCGCCCCGGGGTATAGTTCCGGTCAGGCCGCCGCCGTCATGGAGCAGCTTGCAAATGAGCTTCCACCCGGATTCGGGTACGAATGGACGGGCACGACATACCAGCAAAAGCTTTCAGAGGGGAAGGAAGGCTATACCTTCGGGCTCGCGGCCGTGCTTGTGTTTCTTTTCCTCGCCGCGTTGTATGGAAGCTGGACTCTGCCATTCTCGGTCATCTTAGCGGTTCCACTTGGCATCTTCGGAGCCCTGTTTGGTATTTTTTTGCGCAATTACCCTTACGATGTGTACACGCAGATCGGAATCGTCACGCTGATCGGGTTGGCAGCTAAAAACGCCATTCTCATTGTGGAAATGGCCAAGCTGCGCCATGAACAAGGCATGCCCATTCAGGAAGCAGCGGTAGAAGCTGCCAACCTGCGGCTAAGGCCGATCCTTATGACGTCATTCGCGTTCATACTGGGTGTGGTTCCACTAGTGATTGCCAGCGGCGCTGGCGCCGCGGCTCGCCGTGCTCTCGGTACGGCCGTCTTCAGCGGGATGCTGGCAGCCACTCTGCTCGCGGTCTTTATTGTCCCTGTATTGTACGTACTCGTGAATCGAATGATTTCGCCTCAACCGGCACCCAGCCAGATGCCGGCAGCGGCACAACCTACCCCGGTAGTGGGAGGTGGTCATTGAACGCCCGGGGCTTAGGAATCGCTCCTCTCCTCGTCGTGCTCACGGGTTGCGCGATGGGGCCCAATTACAAACGTCCAACGGTACAGACGCCGACTCAATACCGACAACCAGCGCAAGCCAGCGTCCCGGCTGGAAAGAACTCGATGGCGGATCTTGCCTGGGTGGACCTGTTTCACGACGAGACCATCACGAATCTTGTCAGAACGGCGCTACGGCAGAGCTATGATCTCCAGGCCGTGACTGAACGCGTGTTACAAGCTCGCGCACAACTGGGCATCACGCGTTCGCAGCTTGCGCCTCAACTGTCCGCTTCCGTCTCACACACTACAGCCCGCACATCGGGTCTCGGGCCATATTTCATTCCGCCCGCCTCGTTTTTAGCAGCGAGTTACACGCAAGCAGGACTGAACCTCAATTGGGAGATCGATGTGTGGGGGCGCCTTCGCCGGCTGACGGAATCCGCGCGCGCTCAATATCTGGCGCAAGAAGAGGCACGGCACGCGGTTATCTCGAGCCTTATTGCGGACGTGATTACTACGTACCTCAATCTCAGGGAACTTGACCTTGAGCTGGAGATTGCTCGGAAAACGGAAGACATCGGTCAAAGTGGATTGAGAATTACCAAACTTCGCAGGGAGCGCGGAGTCGCTGCGGGGCTGGACATTCGCCAAGCTGAGCAGCTGCTGTATACGGCGACAACGCAGATTGCCGCAACTGAACGCGCCATTATCGATACGGAGAACGTGTTGAATGTTCTTCTTGGGCAGAATCCCGGCGACATTCCTCGCGGCAAACCCCTGGTTCAATTCAATGATCCATCCGAAATCCCGGCTGGGCTTCCCTCTGATCTTCTGGAGCGGCGTCCCGACGTACGACAAGCCGAAGAGGCGCTGATTGCCGCAAACGCCCAGATAGGTGCGGCAAAAGCGTTGTTCTTTCCTCAAATCACATTGACCGGCTTTCTCGGCGTACAAAGCCGCGCTTTGACCAACCTCTTCACCGCACCAGCCCGTAATCAGGAGATCTCGCCAGCGGCGCTACTGCCCATCTTCAATGCTGGCCAGCTTCGGAACAACCTCCGGCTATCCGAGGCGCAACAGCGTGAAGCCGTTGCGAACTACCGCAAAGCCATCGTTACCGGGCTGCAAGAGGTATCGAACGCTCTCACGGATTACGAAAAGCTTCGGGAGCAGCACGCTCGGGAGCAGTTGCTCGTTGATGCACTCCGAGATGCCGGCCGGCTCGCAACTCTGCGATACAGGGGTGGTCTTGACAGCTACCTGCAGGTCCTTGACGCCCAACGCAACCAATTTTCCGGTGAACTGGTCCTTGCGCAACTCCGAAGAAATAAACTGCTATCGATAGTAGAACTGTATCGCGCGCTTGGGGGTGGTTGGCAAAATCCGTAGAGTTCAGCATCTGTGGTCCGCAAGAAGTTGATCGCAACGTCATGCGGCTTCTGTCGATCGATGCTCGTGATGCTAACCGCAGACAATCGGTTTGCCAGAACCGTCATGGCTTCCCCTGCGGAGGACGCTTCAATGACTCGGTAACCGCAATCCCGCAACTATTCAGAGAGCGCCGTGGGCCAAGGACAAACCGCGAGAGCAGGCCGGAGAACCCTGCAGCAGCGACATCGAATTGACCGCCAATTCCAGGAACAGAGTGCGTCCGATCAATTTATTCCTTAATCGATATAGCCCGGTCATACCGGTCCGATTTGTAGTTCTCAGTGAGAATCAAGCGGCGGGGCGGATCCGCTGCCGCCAACCAGGAAGTCGAAGTCGGCGCCCTTATCCGCTTGCAGGACATGGCGCGTATAGAGGCTCACGTAGCCGCGTTCATAGACCGGAGCCAATGTCTTCAGCTCAGCTTTCCGGCGCGCCAACTCAGCGTCACTGACCTGAATGTGCACCCGACGCTTGCTCACTGAGAGTTCGATCATGTCCCCAGTGCGGACCAATGCAATCGTGCCGTTGACGGCCGCTTCAGGCGCTACATGAAGAACGACGGTACCGTACGCCGTGCCGCTCATGCGCGCGTCTGAAATACGCACCATATCGGTGATTCCTTGACATAGAACGCGGCGCGGAAGCGGCATGTTTCCGACCTCAGGAAATCCGGGGTAGCCGACCGGCCCGGCGTTCCGCAGCACTAAAACGTCATCCGGTTCGACGTCGAGATTTGGGTCGTC
>JBJMGK010000195.1:0-14068 GCA_045807925.1 Bryobacteraceae bacterium
TCCAGCCCGACGGATCAGTTCTCCCACGCCTTCGCGCAACCAGCCCACCATCTCGGCCATCGGCAGCACCATCTGCACTGCCGGATTTCCATCCGCGACCATTTCCTCGAGCCGCTTCACGGCTCGCTGCGATTCAATCTGATACGGTTTCTTCATGGCGACTCTCCTTTTTTCCTGCTAAGAAAAATTGCTCTGAGCCTATCAAGGCTTAGCGCTTGAGAGTCGCTACTTTCTACGATCTACTGGGCATTCTCACCCCTTTTTCAGCATCCTGCTAATGCCTCTCTTCAACACGGACGTAAAGGTCATGTCGAACCGGAAACCGTCATCTTGCAGGCAACGACCTGCTTTGGCGGCCTGTTCTTCACCCTCGTTGCTCAGGTCAACGTCTGTCCACCCTGTGAAGCGGTTGGCCCGGTTCCATTCGCTTTCGCCATGCCTTAGCAGGACTAATCGGTGCATCTTGAACTCCTAGATACAAAGAACAGGACACGGCGATTCCCGAATGATGTCATTGACATCCGTTCGCAAACCGCCCAGGAAACTGCGCGCGTGACCACGGCCAATGATCATCAACTGAGCGCCGGCTTCGAGTGCCGCTTGCCGCATGACCTCGGCTGTGGCTCCAGGCCAAATATAAGTCTCGAGATGGGTCTGTGCCGCAAGTTGCAGATTCGCAATTCTCTGCTTGGCTGTGTCGCGCAGGAAGCGCTGAAACGGGGCATCATCGCCCAAAATGTCAGATCCGACGGCGTGCACGAGGCGCACGGTTGCTCCATACTGGTTCCCCAACTCGCAGGCCGTCCTCGCGAGAGCCGTCGAGTTTGAACTGAGATCGACTCCGCACACAATCTGAGCTATTGTCCGAGAACAGCTAAGGCAGAATTGCTCTGTGTGCGTTCCTGTCCAAACAGGGCAATGTGCCTCGTGCAATACCGCTCCAGTGGCAGAGCCCAACAGCAGCCGTTTGAAGCCGCCGTACCCGTGTGTGGGCATCAGAACCAAGTCCACCTTGTGCTGGAAGGTGTAGCGGATGATCTCTGGGCCGGGCTTGCCAAACTCGAGGACCCGGCTCAGTCTGACGCCTGAAAACGCAGACTCCGCGAATCGGCTGATCTCGTTCTGGTAGCGCTGTTGCAGTTCGAAGGCGTCGGTAGTGTAGGCGGTTGTGCTCGAAAGCGAGCCCCATCCAAACGCATCGTAGGCATCGAAGATGTGAAGCACGGTGAGTACGCTGTTGAACTTTTTTGCAACTGCCGCGACATACGGTGCCATCTCAAGGCATCGCGCTGAGAAATCAACCGGGAAAAGTATGTTCTCGAAGTGAATCACTGGTGCTTGCTGCTGCTACTGCAAACGATGCTCCATAACTGAAACGCGAGGGGGTGTCACTTTGGCGCGTGTTCAGAAACCGCGAAGGTCGTTTTTCACGTCACGACAAAGCACCGGTGTGCCAAGACGCGCAGGGCTGCGCGATAGCACACAACGCGAGGCCATCTCAGTTCGTCCTTGCGGTTGCTCTCAGGCAACCAGATGGCACCTGTCGTGCTCCCACTCACATGAGGAGCTATACAAATGGAACCCACTGCGATGCTAGAGCGTGATGCTCACACTTCTGGATCGATGAAATCCGGACTGATGAAGGCCAACGTTTTCCGAAGCCCTGGCAAATTCGGCATAGAAGAAAAGCCGATTCCGCTCGCCGGACCAGGAGAAGTCATCGTGAAGGTTCGTCTGACCACAATTTGTGGAACTGATATACACATCATTCACGGCGAATATCCCGTGCAGCCAGGTCTGACAATCGGACACGAAGCAGTCGGGGTCATCCACGAGATCGGCCCAGGCGTTGTTGGCTATTGCATCGGACAACGAGTGTTGGTTGGCGCCATCACACCGTGTGGGCAGTGTAATCCCTGCCTGGATGGGCGCAGCTCTCAATGTGGAGGCGCCGTGGGAGGCTGGCGCCTAGGGAACACAACGGACGGGGTGCAGGCAGAGTACTTCAGAGTACCTTTCGCGCAAGCAAATCTTGCTCCTATCCCGGATGATCTGGACGACGAAGATGTGATCCTGCTGGCGGATATCGCGTCGACCGGCTTCAGTGCGGCCGAGAGCGGAAAGGTTCGTCTCGGTGACACAGTTGCCGTTTTCGCTCAAGGACCGATCGGACTATGTGCCACTCTGGGGGCGCGATTGATGGGCGCTTCCGAAATCTACGCCGTAGATTCTGATCCCGCTCGTTTGAGAGTGGCCGAGGCATTCGGTGCGACAGTTACGTTGTCGAGTGATGCGGATCCAGTACAAAAGATCCTTGACTCAACCGGTGATCGCGGCGTCGATGTCGCGATCGAAGCTCTCGGAATCCAAAGGACCTTTGAGAATGCACTCCGAGTCCTAGCGCCAGGCGGAACACTGTCAAGTGTAGGGGTTTACTCCGGTCATCTCTCTGTACCTCTGGAGAGCTTCCACGCCGGGCTCGCAGATCAGAGAATCGTTACAACACTCTGCCCGGGAGGGAAAGAACGGATGCGGAGACTGATGCAGCTTGTCCGGACAAAGCGAATCAATCTACGGCCGCTTCTTACTCACACGTTCACTCTTGACCAAATTGCAGAGGCGTATGAACTCTTCCACTCTCGGCGGGAAGGTGTGCTGAAGGTAGCTATTCGAGTGTCCTAGAAACGAGAAGGGCGGTCCAGCTTAGCCGGACCGCCCTCATTTTTTCTCAGGTCTTTTCAGTTCGTGGTCAAAACCGGCTCACGCTGGGTCGCCTTCTCTGCTGAACCCTGACTTGCGGCCCGAGTGCCGCAATAGCTCACAACCGGACAAGCAACCTGTCGAATGATGTCGTAGGTATGGGTGCGAAGTGTACCGAAAAACCGCTGAATCGTACCCCGGCCAACGACAACCAGATCAGCTTTATGCTCCGAAGCGAGTTTTGCCGTGTCAGCTCCCACGAACCCATCCGAGACGGAAACCGGGAAATCGGTCTCCGCTTCTTTCTGGTATCGCCCTATCTCAACTGCAGCACCGTCTAGCAGATATTTGTGCAAACCTGTATCGAAGTATCTATATGGCCTGGAAGTCGTCTCGGGTACGCTGTGGCTGATATGAACTGATGCGCCGAACGCATTCGCGAGATCCTTCGTGAATCGGAGTAGGGGAACAGCCTCCTCATCCAATTCCAGAGCGCAAATGATTTTCGAAGGCGGCACGTGAAAGGGCATGTCATCCTGCTCCCTCGGACGCTGGGTCCACACGGGACAGTCCACATAATGCAGCACTTTCATCGCGACAGATCCTAGAAACAGCAAGCGCATGGAGCCATAGCCGTGAGTTCCCATCATGATGAGGTCCACGTCGTGCTCCTCGGCCCATTTGCGTATATTCCAGGCCGGATCTCCTTCCGCAATGGATCTCTCGACACGGTCTGCCGGGAGTTGGATCGGATACTCAAGAAGTCTTTGTTTCGCATCATTCGCGAATTGCTCAAAGCATTCTGCGTTGAGGAGTGGCGCTTCCCCTGTTCCGTACCAGCTCACCGGGATTTCGAAGACATGGAGTAAGGTCACCTTCGCGTCGAACCGATTCGCCATCGCTTCCACTTCAGGCGTCAGCGCGCGACTGGATTCGGAGAAATCGATTGGGAAGAGTATATGTTTGATGTTCATAGTGTGGCCTCTAGTCGGCTGCCTAGATCTCAGAATGGATACAGCCGGTACTGATGTAGATGGATGTGCAAATGATCGGCCAGAAAAAAACCGAGGTTTGCTGGGCTTTGGTCTCGGGAAATCCAGGAACTGGGTGTAAACGCGCGTGAAGCACAGATGGCTGGGTGAAAAGCCGCAATTAGTCTTGATCCCGGGCCATTCGGAGAAAAGGTATGGAGCGCCGGTTTGCCAAAGCCTTCGATGAGCGGCGGGGATCATTGCTCATTTCACCAGCAGCGAGAGCCGAGGTTGAACAATCGGGTGCCTCACAGATACCAACCGAGCATCGCGTATCGACTTGGATGAACTCCGACCACGCTTCGTCGCTCGTACTGGCCGCTTTTAAGCTCGTTATTTCGAGACTTCCTCCGGACAAGCGTGCCATCGTTGAATGCCTCGCAATCGCACATCTGAATATGAACTCGCGCGTAGTATGGTGACGCTGGATTTCAGCTTCAAGAGGGTCGGAATGCTTGATCGTGCTATTCATCCCTATCTCGAGCACAATCGAGTGCGGCGTAGCAAATATGTAGACCTGTCGTACGTCGATTCCTTCCAACGGTACCGTCAGGTTGAGCATGGTCGCGCTTTCACTAGCGCATATGCGGGACAGCAAGACGGGTGGTACATCAGTGGCCTGCGTTTCCGGCCACTCATTGAGGATAGCTTTCGTGTGCTTTCCGAGAATTCTTAGCTTGTATTTCGAGCTGGTTTCGCGATGAACGGGTGCGAGTGCTTCAGCTGTGGCAGTCATGCCTTCTGAACAGCAACCAAAGGGCCAGCCGGAGTGGAGTCGAAGTTAAGAATCGTTGTAGAGACGCCGCTGCTGAGTCGGTGCAGCCGCCTGAATACGATTAGACATCACTCTTTTCGCTTCTCGGCGGATCTGGACCAGCAAGAGTCTGCGAATCAGAACGATTCCTTGCGAGAAGACCGACCAGTATAGACGGAATTTACGACGCGAGCCGGCGTCGGTCGGGACAGCTCTGGTCTCAGTGCGGAAGAGTGTGCCACCAGGCACTCTATCGCTGCGAAGTGTCCAGCAGATTTTTACGAAATCCGGTTCTCCGAACGCGGTGAACTTGTCCGGGGCTATCGGGCGGAAGGTTACGTTTGCCTGCCAAGGCTTAGTAACGCTCCCCATTAGTATCTCGCGGTCGGGTATCTCGGCAAGCGCGACCCAGCCAATCGATTCTGTATAGGACACCAGACCCCCTGTTTGCACAGGTGTCACTTCCGAGCTACGGAGCAGCAGGCTACGCGTCCGGAAGATGAATCGGACAAGAGGTAATTGCATTGGATCCAGATTGCAAGCGACACGGTAAGCGTCCGCCGGTTCGCATTCGAGAAACACCTTATGGATTTCCGCCACGTCCCACTCCGGCATGAATCTGTCCAGGAGATCATCCTCATCTTCTGCCCGCTTCCGTGGCGATGATGATCTGCCGTAACGAATCCATTGGACCGCAACAAGAATGGCATAGAGGCTTAGGCCGGTAGCTAGCACACATCCTGGCCATTTCAGAACGGTAAACGCCGGACGTTTGTGTGCACTAAGGAGCATTTTGGAAGTGAATGCAGTCCGCTCGCCACTTAGATCGCAACGAGCAGAAGGGGATTCCTCGCCGAGTTGGCTTACAATGTGCTGAACAATTGCTGTAGAAACACCTGTCTATGTTCGCCTTGAGCAATATTCTTGTACCAGTAGTGTTCTCCAGGCGGTGTGCCTGGGCGGCCCGTCACGCCGCCAGCATTGCGGCAGCGACAAGAGCTCATGTCGTTTTTCTGAACGTGAATGAAGAAGGAGCTACGGAGCGGTTGAAGAATTTCGTGTCGAGAGAGGTACAAACGATTTCTCATCGATGTGTCGTTGTCGATGGGGACCCAGCGGAGCGGATCGTGGAACTCGCTCGCGACTATGAAGCCGACCTGATTGTCATGCCGACATACAATGCCCGATTTCGAGCCTTTCTCTTAGGATCCGTGACGGCTAAAGTTCTGCACGACGCCGACTGTCCGGTAATGACCGGGGTTCACCGCTACGATGATTCTCCCGAGATTCCTCCCGCATACAACGAAGTGCTATGTGCGTTAGATAATGCTTCCGGGTGTGTCCCCGTCCTTCGCTGGGCGCAGGGAATCGCCGCGAAGCTGGGAGCCCACCTTGACGTTGTGCACGCTTTGCCTGCGGTGGATGAAGTATCGGAAAACTGCGGAGAACGCGAAGTTCGGCGATACCTGATGGCGAAGACAGCAAGGGATTTCGCTACGCGTTTGGCTGAGGAACCCCAAGCGGTAGAGGTGGAATTGCGCGGTGGCCCTGTCGATCAGGTTGTTCGCGAAGCAGCGCTCAGCAAACGTGCAAATCTGGTGGTTATTGGTCGCGGACACGCCGATCGACTGCTGGGCCGCCTGCGTACGCAGACTTACGCCATAATCCGCGACTCGCCCTGTCCAGTGATCAGTGTCTAATCCGATGTCAGGATCGACGGGTCACCAAAGTAAAAACCAATGCCTCCCACTTCTGCGACCGCACCTCTTTTTGTAGGATCAACGCCACCGCCCGTTTCGACCTCACACCCGAGACGCTCGGAGACACAACTCGTCTCGCGGACGACCATCATCGCTCTGTTCACAGCCGTTTGTATCGCAGGGTATCTCTTGGCGCGCTATGCCTTTCACGTGCCACTCACGCAATGTCGCTGGCTTTTGATTGCCGTGCTGATAGGTGGCGGAGCTCCGTTGGTGATCGGTCTCGCGCGAAACCTCTTTGCCGGAGAGTTTGGATCCGATCTGTTGGCGGGCATGTCTATTCTCACGTCTGCGCTGCTAGGTGAGTACCTCGCCGGTTCCATCGTCGTGCTGATGCTCTCAGGCGGAACCGCCCTCGAAGAGTACGCGACCCGTCGCGCTTCGTCCGTTTTGGGAGCGCTCGCAAAGAGGATGCCACGTATCGCGCACCGACAACGGTCCGATCAGCTTTTAGACGTCGATGTTTCCGAAATTCAAGTCGGCGAGCAACTTGTTGTGCTTCCTCATGAGGTTTGCCCTGCCGACGGCGTAGTCCTGGAGGGTCGAGGCTCGATGGATGAGTCCTACCTCACCGGAGAACCTTTTCTCATTCAGAAGGTGCCCGGCACAACCGTGTTATCTGGCGCGCTAAACGGGGAGACCGTTCTGAAGATTTCCGTTTCTAATTTGCCTTCCGATTCAAGGTACGCCAAAATCATGCGCGTGATGCAGGAGGCAGAGGCGAATCGCCCGCAGATGCGCCGTATCGCTGACCGGTTGGGTGCCTGGTATACCCTGCTCGCTTTGGGCGTGGCAGGGCTGGGCTGGGTTCTCGGAGGCGACCCGACACGTTTTCTCGCCGTGCTCGTTATCGCGACGCCGTGTCCCTTGCTTCTGGCGATTCCTGTTGCCATAATCGGCGCGATTTCCGTTGCCGCGAGCCGCGGAATCATAATAAAGAACCCCTCGATGCTGGAGCGCATCGATACCTGCCGCACGGTCATCTTCGACAAGACCGGCACACTTACCTATGGCCGACCGGCGTTGACAGATGTGCTTTGCGTACCCGGCCGGACTCGCGAGGAGATTCTGACAATGGTGGCCAGCTTGGAACAATATTCCAAGCACCCGCTCGCCGCCACGATCGCGAGCGCGGCGAAACGCGAGGGGATCTCGCTCGCGGCGGCCACAGAAATCAGCGAAAGGCCGGGCGAGGGCCTGAACGGAATGATAGCGGGAAAGCATCTGCAGATCACCGGAAGAAAGCAGGCCTTAAGGTTTAATGAAAGCCTCGCTTCGAAGCTGCCGCCACCCTCTGCGGGGATGGAATGCATTCTACTCCTGGATGGGGATTACGCGGGGACGCTGCGCTTCCGCGATGCACCTCGTAAGGAGAGTCGATCCTTTATTACTCATCTCGGTCCGCGTCACCACGTGAATCGTATACTGCTCGTCTCGGGAGATCGGGATGCGGAAGTACGTTATCTTGCCGGTGAGGTCGGCATCACGGAAGTACTTTCCAGTCAAAACCCGGAACAGAAAGTGGCGGTCGTCAAGGCTGAGGCCAACCGCGCGAAAACCATGTTCGTCGGAGATGGGATCAATGATGCTCCAGCGATGCAGGCGGCAACTGTCGGTGTCGCGTTTGGCCAGAACAGCGACATCACGGCCGAGGCAGCGGATGCGGTTGTTCTCGAACCTTCCCTCAGTAAAGTGGACGAACTCATCCATATCGGCCGACGTATGCGCAGAATCGCTATGCAGAGTGCAGTCGGCGGTATGGGAGTAAGCATGATTGGGATGCTGATAGCCGCCGCAGGTTATCTGCCGCCCGTAGCCGGTGCTGTGGCGCAAGAGGTCATTGACGTAGCGGCTGTGCTGAACGCGTTACGCGTGGTATTCCCGACTGCAGAGCTAAGCGGCGACAATGCTGTTACCTGACGTCTTAGTCCCCCAAGTGCTCTCGCTTGAGTGATTTTCCTGCTGAATAACCGCCTGTTTGTGACGAAACAGATGGGCTTCAATCCGACCTTGCGAGAACCGGCCCGTTATGCCAGGAACCGGTTCGTAACACTCCTGTCCGTTCCGTCACCTTTCACTCGATAAAGGGGTGCCCGGTCCATACGCTGGGGTCATGAAGATACCGGTTAGCATAGATGCCCTGAGCAGGATGGTGCTCTGTGCATGCTTTCTGTCCGCAATTCCGATTGCGCGCGGCGCGGAACCGATCACGATTGCCATGACGGCTGATCACTGGCAGGCGAAGGAGAACGCGGAATTCCTCCGGGAGCTGGGCTTTTTTCACGGATTGATGCGACTCAACAGCGGAAAGGCGGTTCTCAAAGGCGTGACGTTCAGCGACGGAACAATCGAGTTCGACGTGAATACGATCGGGCGAGGCATGCCCGGCATAGCCTTTCGTCGGCAAGACGAAGGTAATCTGGAGCTCTTGTATCTTAGGCCCGATCCGAACTGTCCGGCCTTCCGGGCCTGCATCCAGTATGCGCCGCAGACCCATGGCGTCCTGCTATGGGACTTCTTTCCCCAATATGAAAATCGCGCGCCGCTGCGGGAGAACGGGTGGAACCACATCAAGATGGTCGTATCCGGCCGGCGCATGAACGTTTTCGTGAACGATGCCACATCGCCCACGCTCGAGATCGGCAGGTTAGAAGGGGACGCGATGAAAGGCGGCTTCCAATTGCAGGGGCCGGGCACTTTCGCAAACATGGTGATCACTCCCGACGCGGTGGAGGGTCTTTCTCCGGAGCCGGTCCAAGATCCGCTGGACGGCGAGCGCGGCCTGGTCCGGAATTGGCGACTCTCAAAGTTTTCCGCGCTGCCGAACGGTAAGGACCCCGTATATAGCGACATGCCCGGTGCTTCGGACGGATGGAAGACGATCAGCACGGAGCGTAAGGGGCTGGTAAATGTCAGTCGCGAGTACGGCCGTCCTCTGACCGAGCCAAACCGTGCCGTAGCGTGGCTGAAGACGACGATCACTTCAGACAGGAAGCAGACGAAGAAAGTAGATATCGGATGGACGCGCGAACTATGGGTATTCGTGAACGGGAAACTCGTGTATGCCGATAAGAACCTGTTTGAGCAGGAACGAGCGCGAAAGTTTCCCGACGCGCGATGTTCACTCGAGAATGGCTCCTTCACGTTGCCTCTGGAACCGGGCGATAATGAGGTCGCAGTGGCAATCGCGAATGACTTTTTCGGATGGGGACTGATGCTGCGTCTCCCTGATCCGGGCGACGTTCATCTGGCAACAGAGTGACAAATTCCCTGATGGGTAAACAATGGATGAAGACGCGTCCCGGCCACATTGTTCTTACGGCTCTCGCCTGGACGCTTCTCGGCTGTGTGTTTGCCTTGCCGGATCTCTCTGCGGGCAACGACTGGCGCCACGCTCTGCTGGTTTCGCTTACGCTTTGGTGGTCCTGGGGTATCGTCACACCTCTCATTCTTTGGACGGACCGGCAGATCCCCGTTTCCAGTAAGCAACTTGCCCGACGAGTTCTGGCGCATCTTCTTCCGAGCCTGCTGGTGACGTGTGTGTACGTTTACCTGTTGAGGGCGATTCGCGCCGCCTTTGGGATCAATGAATGGAAAAGTGTTCTAAGCGTAAGGCTTCTCCTCGATTCGCTGAGGAGCTTGTTTCTTTGGAACTGGCTCAACTATTGGTTGATCCTGGGAGCCTGGCAAGCATATCGCTACTACGACCACTACATCGCCAGTGAGTTGCGCCTCGAGCGCCTCGAGAAAAGCTTCTCCGAGGCTCGTCTGAACGCGCTTCGGATGCAATTGGATCCGCATTTCCTGTTCAATGCGCTCAATACGATTTCATCTCAGGTGGAACGGGACCCGAAGCTTGCGCGAGGGATGATTGAGCATCTGGGCGATCTGCTGCGGTTGTCGCTGGCATCCAAAGACAGGCAGGAAATCCCGCTCGCAGAAGAGATCGCCTTCCTGGAACGCTACCTGGCGATTCAGAAGATCCGCTTCGGGGACCACCTGCGGATTGAGACGCAAATCGCTCCAGAGGTGAAATATGCTTCAGTACCGTGCCTTTTCGTTCAGCCTCTGGTGGAGAATGCAATCCGGCACGGCATTTCAAGGCGAGCTTCGGGTGGAACCGTGGTGGTATCGGCACACCGCGACGGGAACCGGCTTGACATTCGTGTCATCGACGACGGCGTGGGGCTTCCAAAGGGTTGGACTCTTGAGAACTCCGGTGGCGTGGGGCTTTCGGTCACTCGCCAGCGTGTGGCAGCGCTTTATCCCGAAGGAGAAACCGGTTTCGCCGTGAACCGGCGTGTCACTGGTGGAACCGAAGTTGAAATATCGCTGCCTCTCCCATGGACCGGAAAGGATGCCGATGCCGCTGTCGTCGTCTGAAGGCCTGTGCGTCGTGGTGGCCGACGACGAACCCCCTGCGAGGCAACGGGTCATCGATCTGTTACGCCGCGACCGTCACGTAACCGCAATCATAGAGGCGCCCGACGGACTCTCCGCTGTAGACATCATTCAGAACCGAAAGCCCGATCTGGTCTTTCTCGATGTGCAGATGCCGGAACTGAACGGACTGGAGGTCATCGCTGAAGTGGGAGCCGAACGTATGCCGCTCACCGTCTTTGTGACCGCGTACGATGAGCATGCAATCCGGGCTTTCGAAGCAAATGCGCTTGACTATCTCCTGAAGCCGTTCAGCGACGAACGTTTTGAGGTGACGATGGCTCGCGTCAGCACTCGGATGGATGAACGCAGCGTACACGAGTTTGGACGGCGCATTCTTCGCATGGTCTCTACAGCGCCCGCGAGTGAACTACCGCTGGACCGGCTGGTGGTGAAATCCGGAGGTTCGACCCGCTTCGTTCGGGTCGCCAATATCGACTGGATCGAAGCTGCTGGAGTCTATGCGAACCTGCACATCGGAGGAAAAGAACTCTTGTACCGCGCCGCGCTGAACGAGCTTGCCGAGAGGCTCGATCCCGTTCGCTTTGTCCGCGTCCATCGTTCGGCTATCGTCAATATCGAAAGCATCCTGCACCTTGAGCCAATCTCGCATGGCGAATTTGAAGTGATTTTGAAAGACGGTTCGCGATCCAGAATCAGCAGAACCTATCGCAGCCAGCTGGAAAAGAGATTGGGTCAATCGCTGTAGTTCGCTCCGCGATACGGGAAGCGACAAAGGTCATAACGCAGCGGGTTGCGACGCGGCGTGTGGGCGGCGGTCTAGTTTCATAATCACCGCGGATTCAGGAACGAACTGGTGATCTAGCTTACTCATTGACAACGGAGTTGCGGTCCGCTTATATAAGGCGAGGCTTTACCCTGTGCACCAGACGGGCATGATGGACGGCGCGGAGCCGGCTGACGCGAACTCGATTGGGGTGCTGTTCGCGGCGGCTTATCAGGAGCTGCGCAAGCTGGCCCGAAACCGCCTGCGCGGAGGAGGGCGCAATACGGTTCTCGACACGACTTCACTCGTGCACGAATCGTACCTGCGACTTACATCGGCCGGCCGAGTGCGCGCCGAGGACCGCCCTCGTTTCCTGCGCTACGCGGGTACGCGGGCTGCGCAATGCGATCGGTGATCGTCGATTTCGTGCGGCAGCGCCAGTCAGGGCGACGCGGCGGCGGCGCTGACCGGATTACGTTAACGACGCGGGCGGGTGTAGGGCACAACGCGGGAGAACGACAGATTCTCCGTGTGCATGAGGCCATTAACGAGCTCACGAAGTATGACGCTCGGATGGCGCAAGTGGTCGAAATACGCTATTTCGGCGGGCTGACGGAAGTGGAGATCGCGCAAGCACTCGATGTGACTGATCGTACGGTGCGGCGGGACTGGGAAAGGGCGCGGCTTTGGCTGTCTGACGCATTGAAATAGAAGGGGCCGGATGCGTAAGTTGGATATCGACGCAGACACCTGGTCCGCATTGAACACCCTGCTGGACCGTGCGCTGGATCTGCCGCAAAGCGAGCGAATTGCCTGGGTCGATGCACTCGGCCCGGAATACGTCTCTCTCAAGCCACGGCTGCGGGACTTGATTACTTGATTTCCCGCGGAGCGGCGCTGCGGACTTCCGAGATTCTGGACACGCTTCCGAAATTTCCCGATCTCACCGCCGAGGGAGATGGGCCCTTTTCTGCGGGCGCGGGCGATACTGTCGGTCCGTACCGGCTGCTTCACCAATTGGGAGAGGGCGGCATGGGCGCAGTATGGCTCGCGGAGCGCAAAGACGGGCTGATCGCTCGTCCGGTGGCCTTGAAACTTCCGCGAGCCTGGGGCAGAAGCGCCATGCTGGCCGAGCGCATGGCGCGGGAGCGCGAAATCCTGGCCACGGTCAACCATCCGCACATCGCGCGCCTATACGATGCGGGCATCACAACAGAAGGTCAGCCATACTTGGCTCTCGAATATGTGGAAGGTCGCTGCATCGACCAGTTTGTCCTGGAGGCCGGGCTCGATTTTCGTCAGTTGCTTGCGCTCTTCCTTCAGGTCACGGATGCGGTCGCCCATGCACATTCCCACCTTGTCGTACACCGCGACCTCAAGCCTTCCAATATTCTGGTCACCGACGCCGGTCACGCGATGCTGCTCGACTTCGGCGTTGCCAAAATTCTCGAGCAAGGCGAAGCTCGAGAAACCGAACTGACCGAGCAATCGGGACGCGCACTCACGCCAGATTACGCCTCGCCGGAGCAGATTGCCGGCACCCCAATCGGTACGGCGTC
Organism: Bryobacteraceae bacterium; assembly: GCA_045807925.1. Classification (GTDB taxonomy): domain Bacteria; phylum Acidobacteriota; class Terriglobia; order Bryobacterales; family Bryobacteraceae; genus Bog-105. Next base: position 12,972 of record JBJMGK010000195.1, read on the forward strand.
GGACGTGTACTCGCTCGGAGTGGTGTTGTATGAGCTTCTGACACGGGTCCGGCCCTACCGGCTGAAGCGCGACTCGCGTGGCGGGTTGGAACATGCGATTGTCGAGGCGGATCCAGTAAGACCCAGCGATGTTGCGGAGGACCGCTCGATAAGAAAGGCGCTGCGCGGCCATCTTGACTGGATTGTTCTGAAAGCCATGGCGAAAGAACGAGACCGCCGTTATGCTTCGGCCGCAGACCTTGGAGCGGACCTCCAGCGGTTCCTGCGTGATGAGCCGGTAGAGGCGTCGCCGCCATCGATGACGTATAACGTAAGCAAGTTTGTGCGACGTCACAGAGTGGGAGTAACAGCTGCCACAATCCTTGTCCTGACGCTGATGGCGGGGACAGCGGGCACGACGGCCGGCATGCTGCGCGCGCGCCGCGCCGAGCCGAAGCATCAGCACTTACCGAAGCCGCTACTGCAGAACGCTACTCCAACTTCCTCGTGAACATGTTCGAGGCCGCGACTCCCGAGGAGTCTAAAGGCCGTGACATTGCGGCGCGGGACATTCCGCAACGCGGCGCCGCGCGGATCCGCAAAGAACTCGTCCACGAGCCGCTGCTCGAAGCGCGACTGTTCGCCACCATCGGCTACGTCTATACGGAGCTCGGAAATTATTCGGAGGCGCGTCGGACGTTGGACGATGCTGTGGCACTGGCGCGCGCGACGGGCGATAAAGGCAAGGTTGATCTCGCGCAAGCGCTCGTCCGGCGGGGACGAGTCGAGCAACATCTGGATGAGTCTGCTAAGGCGGGATCGGACGAGCGGGAGGCGCTCGCGATCCTCGAGAGCACCTATCCGCATTTCTCACGAAGACGTTGAATCCGAATAGCCGTCGGCTAAAACTGGGAGCACGTGATAAATCGAGCTTCAGAAGGCCGCCGAAAGAGACACCAGTCGTAAGTGGGTGAAATTTGTTTTGGAGTTGTCAAAGAACGAGTGGCCACAGGCCGCCATGAGTTCAGCAGCGCAATTGCTGAAGAGCCTGGCTGAAGAGAGTTTGTAGCGGAAAGCTGCTGCTCATCTGGACCCAAACCTTGCGCACTGTCACGCGA
>JBJMGK010000196.1:0-5024 GCA_045807925.1 Bryobacteraceae bacterium
GCCGGACTTCTTCTTCCATCAGCAGCTCGATCATCTGTAGTCCAGCCCGACGGATCAGTTCTCCCACGCCTTCGCGCAACCAGCCCACCATCTCGGCCATCGGCAGCACCATCTGCACTGCCGGATTTCCATCCGCGACCATTTCCTCGAGCCGCTTCACGGCTCGCTGCGATTCAATCTGATACGGTTTCTTCATGGCGACTCTCCTTTTTTCCTGCTAAGAAAAATTGCTCTGAGCCTATCAAGGCTCAGCGCTTGAGAGTCGCTACTTTCTACGATCTACTGGGCATTCTCGATTTCCGTGGTCGTGCCATGCCATGGGAGGCGTAATGATGAAATCACCCTCATGCATGATTGTCCGTTCGCCGTTGACGTTGGTGTGGGCTCCGTTGCCTTCCAACACAAAACGAAGCGCGCTCTGGGTATGACGGTGTGCGGGAGCGACCTCACCCGGCAGCACCAACTGCACACCTGCATAGAGATCCGTCGTGATCCTCGATTGTCCTCTGAGCCCCGGGTTTTCCAGGACCAAAACCCGGCGCTCCGCCTCTTTGGCGGTAATGAGCGTTCCAGCTTCCACCATGGCCGTACGAATATCGTCGAAGCGCCACGCAGCCGACAGAGGCTCACCGGTTCCGGCGTCACCAGGTTTGCCAGCGATTTCCAAAGCGGCGCAAGGTTCTGTTGACTAATACGTGCATAGAAAGACTCGCGAGTGGCTTCGGTAACGGGGACGGTGGACATGAGATCACCTCAAGATTTCAGGAACTAGATTGACAGTATACTGACTATCCGTGTACTGTCAATCTAGTTTCTATGCGCGCAGCAAGTAAGTTCTGAATTCGCGCGTTTGTAGCGTAAGCAACCTTCAATCCATTCGTCGCGAGCAGGAGATATGCACCGACAAGTCGTTTGTGTTCAGGAAGTGATTGATAGCTCGGCACTCTCCGGCTTGCAACGGGTCGTACTGTTTCTGTGTTTCCTGACGGTCTCGATCGACGGTTTCGATACGGCGTCCATCGGCTTTCTCGGGCCGGCAATCCGGTCAGCCTGGTCGCTCGGTGCGGCGCAACTCGCGCCCCTCTTTAGTTCGGGGCTGTTTGGACTTATGCTGGGCGCGCTTGCCATAGGTCCTTTCGCCGATCGCCACGGCCGCAAATCCGCTGTCTGTCTATCGATCGCGATTTTTAGCATCGCCAGCCTGTTGTCTGCATTCAGCCCCAATCTGCCGGTGTTGATTGCACTACGGTTCGTAACCGGTCTCGGCTTGGGCGGTGCAATGCCCAATGCAATCACTCTGACCTCGGAGTACTGCCCGCAAGCGCGTCGTTCGTCCCTCGTCACGAGCATGTTCTGCGGATTCACCATCGGCGCGGCTCTGGGTGGTGTTGTTTCCGCTCGCCTCATTCCAGACTTTGGCTGGCGGTCTGTGCTTCTGGTGGGAGGCGTCCTTCCGCTGCTGTTGCTGCCACTCGCTTTCAAGCTGCTTCCGGAGTCGCTGGGCTTCCTGCTATCGCGGGACGGAGACCATGGAAAGGTAGCTTCGCTGCTGCAGCGCATTGCACCGGGCCGCGCCTTCAGTGGTGTTACATTTGCAGATCCACAACCGAAAACTGTAAGGCCGGTTCAGGGGCTTTTCCAGCCGGGTTTCATAACGGGTACCGTCCTCCTTTGGCTCACTTTTTTCATGAGTCTGCTCGTCGTTTACCTGCTTTCAAACTGGCTGCCAACACTCATGCATGAGGCGGGTCTGTCCATCAGGCGCGCGGCGCTCGTCACAACTATGCTGCAGGTGGGCGGCACCGTCGGCGCGATTGCAATGGGCCGCGTCATGGACAAGTTCAATCCGTACGCAGTGCTTTGCGCGGGTTACCTGCTTGCGGCACTATCGGTGGCCTTCATCGGTAGGGTTCAGCCCGGCACTTGGCTTCTCTCTGCCGTTGTTTTCTGTGCTGGATTTTTTGTTTCGGGTTCGCAAGTGGGTGGTAACGCGTTGTCGGCGGCTTACTACGCGACGAACAGCCGCGCCACCGGTGTGAGTTGGGCCAACGCGATGGGCCGGCTGGGTTCGATCTTCGGCTCCATGTTGGGCGGCCTCCTGCTCGCAAAGAAGCTGAACATGGATTCCGCCTTCACCGTCGTGGGAGTGCCTGCACTGCTCGCAAGCGTTTCGATTGCGGTCATGGGCCGGACGGCCGGTCGAAGTCGTGCGGCGGTGGAAAAATCATCCTTTTCACATCGGTGATTCGGCCCCGGTAATCATTCCACTCACAACTTCGGAGGAAAAGATGAAACGAGTTGGCTATGTTGCTCCACGCCTCTTTATGGCGGTTCTCTTGCTCAGGGCGGCTCAAGGGCAAGAGGCTCCTTCGGAACCACCCTTTGAGAGCGTGCCGTGCAGCATGAACTGTGTCGACAAAGGCAATATTGTCGCTGCACGGCGCATTACCGATCCCGCCCAGGACAACGGCAGGCATCGCGTAGTTGTTCTGACGGACATGGCTGCGGATAACGACGACAGTCAATCGCTTGTTCGGCTTCTGTTGTATTCGAATGAGATCGACATTGAAGGGCTGATCGCGACCACATCGACGTTCATGATGGACCGCACGAATCGGTGGCTCATCGACGCCGCCTTGAAGGCTTACTCACAGGTGAGGGCTAACCTCATAAAACATGATCCGCACTACCCGACGGCGGAACATCTTTCGTCCGTGACCACAACCGGAGTTCCAGAGTATGGGCTCGGAGGGATTGGGCCCGGAAAAGATTCGGAAGGTTCAGCATTGCTGATTGCCGCGCTAAGAAAGAACGATCCACGTCCACTGTGTGTATCGATTTGGGGCGGAGCGAATACACTTGCCCAAGCGCTTTGGAAGCTGAGATCGACAGAGAAGCCGGAGACACTTAAGTCACTTGTCTCAAAAATCCGGGTTTATGCCATCGGAGATCAGGACGATTCCGGATTCTGGATTCGCAGGGAATTCCCAACCTTGTTCTGGATCACGCCAAGAGGTTTCAACACTGGCATGAACTCCGTGGATCCAGGCTCGAATCCGGAAATGATTTCACCTGCATGGCTGGCCAGCAATATTCAGCAAGGTCACGGTCCGCTTGGTCTCGTTTATCCCGACATCGCGTATGGAATGGAGGGAGACACCCCTGCCTTCTTGAGTCTGATTCCAAATGGGCTAAATGATCCATCACATCCAAACTACGGCGGCTGGGGTGGACGATTTGCCTTATACACGCCTCCGGTTCTGCCTTTCAGCAAAACCAGGCCGGATGGAGTCCCTTCGCAAAGCGTAGTCGTACCGGTGCCCGACACTCGTCCTATCTGGACGGCTAGCGACGATCAGTACACCGGGCCGATGGCGCGCATTCCTCGCAGGCCTCCGGGAGCAGCAGCATCGGCGGCGAGCCAAACGCCATTAGCTAAGAATGCCGGAGTGACAGTGTGGCGCTGGAGAGAGGATTTTCAGAATGATTTTGCAGCGCGTATGGAGTGGACAACCAAAGCATACAGCGAGACGAACCACCCGCCGGTCGTTGTTCTGGCGGAGAATACGCCGGCAGAGTTCACCGTCCATTCCGGGCAGGAGTTTCATCTGAACGCGACTGGGTCTTACGATCCTGACCGGGACTCGATCAGCTTCTACTGGTTCGAGTATGTCGAGGCAGGCGATCTTGCCGAACCAATCAACATCACACAATTTTCTCAAGTGCTTGCGGATTTCCCCGTGCGAGCTCCGAAGGTAGATTCACCGAAGACGGTCCACTTCGTCTGTCGCGTGGTCGACCGGGGAACTCCCGCCCTTGCCCGATATCGTCGCGTGCTTGTCCACATCATCCCGTGAACGCGTGTACGGTCCGGTATCTACTTGAACCTAGTTAGCATATCGGAGAAGTGTAAGCCAAATACGGAATGATAAGTCCCGCAGCATTCGCCGAACCGATACAGCGCCGTTGTCTCCACCAACGCAAATCGCGCGGACGGCTGTTTCCGCAGGCGCTTCCGCCAGAGATAAAACGTCTGCTCTGTGATGCCATGCGTCTCGCAAAACTGCTTCACCGGCAGCTCGCTGCGTTCCTGCTGCGCAATCGCCAACGCAATCGTCGCTTGCGATTTCTTTACGGTTGTGACGGCGTGCTTTCGTGTGATTTATGTATTTGTGGCGCTAGCAGGATGCTGAAAAAGGGTTCTGAGAGGCTTCCATAAAGTCAGATCAGGGGATCTCCAATGTATACCCAAGCTCAAACGATCGCGTATACAACGTTTCTGCAAAAAGTTGTTTTTGGGCAATCCCACCGTGGACTTTCACGGCGAGAGGCGCAGCAACGAAACGCACGAATTGACGACGGATGCGCGACTGGCGCGCAAGAGCGGCGGCCACGAATCGAAGCTGGCCTACTGCGGCAATGTGCTGATTGAGAACCGGAACGGCCTGGTGGTGGACACGGAGTTGCTGCAGGCCAATGGCACAGCGGAACGGGACGCGGCGCTGCTGATGGCCGAGCGGATCGAAGGCGGCAAGCGCGTGACGGTGGCTGCCGACAAGGGCTACGACACCAAAGAGTTCGTGCAAGAGATCAGAGGCATGAACGTCACGCCGCATGTGGCGCAGAACGACAAACGTCGGGGCGGCAGCGCCATTGATGGGCGCACCACGCGACACGCCGGATACAAAGTAAGTCAGGTCAAGCGGAAACGGATCGAGGAAGTATTCGGGTGGCTGAAGACCGTCGGAATGCTGCGTAAGACCAGACATCGCGGCGTGCACAAGGTCGCATGGGTGTTCACGTTTGCGGCCGCTGCTTACAACCTCGTCAGAATGCGGAATCTGGTCTACACGCCAGTTCCTTCCGCATAAATCGGGGGAGAAGTGTGTCCAAACGCCCAAAAATAGGCGTTTGGACAACAAAATTCCCCCAGAAACGCTCGCGAATTAAGCCAAACAGCCCTGCACAGGCCATCGAGAGAGCAAATTCTTCTCGTCAACCCTCATTTTTTCCGCATCCTGCTA
>JBJMGK010000197.1:0-11523 GCA_045807925.1 Bryobacteraceae bacterium
AGCTGAAGCCCTTGGCGCACCGCTCGGCATTGTGTTTCTTGACCAGCGCCCCAAACTCGATCCTGGGGAAATGCTGGAGCAGTTGATTGAAAAGACTGGCTACTTGTACGATTGGATTGCCCTCCTTTTTCGTGATTCGGGGCAGGATCAGCCCGCAGCAAACGAACAGATTCTGCTCTCGTTCAATTATCGGAGGGCTTTTCCTTTCGATTACCTCACCCGGCACTCAACTCAAAGCTGTTTTGGACAAGAGTGGTGAAGTTTACGTACAGCCCAGAAAGCTGGTAATGAACGACTCGCAGGCTGAAAAGTAACCACTCGACCGGGAAGTACATCCTCATTACGGTGGAAAGCGGACAGACGCACGACTCGAAAAAATCTGGAAAGAGCGTCTCACTCGCGCCTCACTGGCACCAGAAGTCGAAAGGATCTAAACAGTATGAGAATCGTTCACGGGCTCGGAAGAGCTATCTTCGGCGGCTTTTTCCTGTACAACGGAATCAATCATCTGAGAAACACTGAAGCGCTGGAAGGATATGCGGCAGCGAAGCAGGTGGAGTATCCACACCTGAGCGTGCAAGCCTCCGGCATTCTCATGACGGCAGCAGGCGCTGCGATGGTGCTAGGTCTCTTGCCACGGCTGGGTGCTCTGGGTGCGGCCGCGTTTCTTGCGGCAGTGTCACCCAAGATGCACGACTTCTGGAATGTCGAAGATCCCGGTCAAAGACAGGGCGAGATGATCCATTTCTCCAAGAACATGGCCCTGCTTGGAGCCGCGATAGCCCTGATTGGTCTCGATTCGGACGACTGAGGAAGTAGCGGCGGCGCAAAGGTAATGTGCCGGCTAGATGTCCGATAAGCTATCGGGCAACACGGGGCGAATCACCCGGCACGGATTCCCAGCAGCAAACACCCCATCCGGGATGTCGCGCGTGACAACGCTTCCGGCGCCGATCACGGCTTTCGAGCCAATGCGGACGCCGGCTAGAATTAACGCACCGCCGCCCACCCAAACGTCTGAGCCGATCTGGATCGCCTGGCCATACTCTTGTTTTCTGCGTAGTTCCGGATCGAGCGGGTGAACGGGCGTTAGGATCTGAACACCTGGCCCGAACAGCGTGTAATCTCCGATCTGAACCGGACACACATCCAGCACGATGCAGTTGAAATTGAAGAACACGCGCTCTCCCAGCTCAATGTTCGAGCCGTAATCGCAAAAAAACGGCGGCTGCATCCAGACTGTGTCGCCCCCCTTGCAAAAGAGTTGTCGCAACAGATCTCGTCGGATCTGCTGCTCCGCTTCCCGCGTTGCATTGAGCGTCTGGCAGAGGTCGCGCGCGCGATCCCGGCCGGCGACCAACTCCGGGTCGAGAGCATCGTACAACTCCCCAGCGATCATCTTTTCTCGTTCAGTGCGCATACCTAAGCGGAAACGGCGGAGGCGATAGTCAATTCGACAGTGGGCGACTGGCGGAGGGTCTGAAACACGACACAGTACCGTTCCGTTAATCGGCGAAAGGTGGCAATTTGCTCGGGGTCGGCATGGGTGTCGAGATCGAACGAAAGTCTGATGTTCTGGAATCCGACAGGCGCTTCTCCCGAGACCCCCAGGGTCCCTCTGAAATCAAGATCTCCTTCGGCGCGCACGGTTCCACCTCGTAACTCCACGCCTATGGCAGTCGCAACGGCTGCCAGTGTCACGCCGGCACAGGCGGCGAGAGCTTCGAGGAGCATGTCGCCCGAACAGGCAAACGTTCCGGGGCCGCCGGTCGCCGGATGCAGCCCTGCTTCGACCAACCCCTTCGCGGTCTCGATGTTGCACGTGACGCTTTCGCCGATCCGCCCTTCCGCCTTTAACGTGATGAGCGCATCGTTTGGGTTGGAACGATAGCGCTCTTTGAGTGGTGCCTGCGCTTCCCGGAGTTCTTCCAAAGTCATGGCCCTCAAATTGTGGCAGAGCGCGAACGGATCCCGCAACCCGGCAATTTCCTTTGGCATTCGCAGGCCAAGAGCGATTGCCTGCATTTAGTTTGAGGGCAAAATGATATCCTCACCCCCGGAGAAGTCGTATGAAAGAAACGGACCTATCGCGGCGAAGTTTCACTCTGTTTGCCGGAACTCTCGCGACCGGAGGAATCCCGCTGACAGCGGCGAACGCTTCGACCGCCCAGGAGGTTGTCGCTCGCATCCAGGCGAGTCTTGGCGCAGACCGGGCAGCAACCACTTCGGACGGTTTCAAAGCGGGAGATCCGAACACGCCGGTGAAGGGAATTGCAACTACCGCGATGGCTACGCTGGATGTCCTCAAGAGGGCTTCGGCTGCGGGCGCGAATCTCGTCCTTACCTATGAACCGATCTTCTTTGGACGGCAGGATGGTCCTGCACCCAACCCTTCACCGGCAGTTGCGCAGGCAACCGGGAATAGCCGTGTTCCGCAACGTGCGTTCGCAGGTCTGGCCGCCGACGATCCGGTTTACCAGGCCAAGAAGCAGTTCATCGAGAAAAGCGGCTTGGTCGTGTATCGGTTGCGTGATGGGTGGCAGTCTCGCAAAGAGAACGACGTGACCACAGGTCTCGCGGAATCGCTCGGCTGGACAAAGTATCGCGTCAAGCCTGACGATGTGCTCTACGACATTCCTGCAGCGAGCGCCGAGGACACTGTTGCCCTGATTCGAAGAAAACTGAACCTGCGGGGCGGTCTTCGCGCCGTCGGTGACCGCAAAGCGACCGTCAGACGAGTCCTGCTTCATCCGGGCAGCATGACCCCAGCCACAATGTGGCAACGCTATGAAGAGACGGACTTGATTGTCGCGGGCGAGGTGCGCGAATGGGAGAACACCCACTATGCGGCGGACATCTACACAGTCGGTGAGAAGCGCGGGTTGGTGACCATCGGTCGGGTTGTGTCCGAAGACCCGGGAATGCGCGTGTGCGCAGAGTGGCTGAAGACCGTCGTCCAAGAAGTACCGGCGCGCTGGATGACTGTTGGCGACCTCTACTGGAGGGCCGTCTGATGACTGCGCGCGAAGTCGTCGATCTCATCAAGAAAAACATCGGTGTGTCGTGGAACGAACAATCCTATCGGGACACCTTCAAATTAGGCAATCCCGACTCGACGGTGAAAGGGATCGCCACGACAGTGATGGTTACGTTCGACATGCTGAAGCGTGCGAACCAGGCCGGTCTGAACATGGTGATCTCGCACGAGGACACATTCTGGAACGATCGTGACGAAACCAAAGACCTGTTATCAAATCCGCTCTACAAGATGAAAACCGAATACGTGCTGAAGAACGATATGGTCATCTGGCGTATTCACGACCATATGCATGCCATGCATCCGGATTTTACAGTTGTCGGATCGCTGCGCTCGGTCGGCATAAAGGGCGGTGAGGACGCGGTGATGCGGCCTCGCGTGTACACCATTCCGGAGACAACGCTCGCCGAGTTTGCATCGCAAGTAAAACGTCTGACGAATTCGCGCGCCTTTCGCTGCGTTGGGGATCCCAAAGCAAAGGTGAGCAGAATTCTGTTAGGGCCAGGGTATGCGACGCCCAGAATGAACCCCGACGCGGACGTGGTGATTGGCGGCGAGCAACAGGAAGCCGATGGCGGTTTCGATGATGTTGAATACGTTGCCGACGCGACCACGCTCGGTATGCCGAAAGGTCTCATCATGCTGGGGCACGTGATTTCAGAACAGCCGGGAATGGAAGATTTCGCCAAGTGGATGGAGACGTTTATCAAGGATGTCCCGATCAAATTTGTGCCAGCGGAGGAGCCGTTCTGGACTTAGCGCTGAGACCTGCAAGCCCCGAGATACGACAGGCCACGGTTGAAGACTTAGATCTGCTCGTTCCGTTGTTCGATGCTTACCGCCAGTTCTACCGCCAGTCGAGCGATCTGGATGGCAGCCGACGGTTTCTGCTCGCGCGCTTCGAACACAATCAGTCCGTTCTCTTCATAGCGTTTCAGGAAGGCTCTGCGGTCGGATTCGTTCAGTTGTATCCGAGTTTTTCCTCGACGGCAATGGCACGCATTTTCGTCCTGAATGATCTTTTCGTGGTGCCGGCAGCCCGAAGGCATGGGACGGGAGCCGCTCTGCTCGAAAAAGCAGCCGAATATGGACGAGCGGTGGGGCTCTGCGACTCAGCTTGAGGACAGAGTTGACCAATCAAACCGCCCAAAGCCTGTACGAATCTTTAGGCTGGCAGCGCGATCAGGTCTTCTGCGGCTACGAATTGAACCTCAGGTGATTTTGGGTCCCGCGCCTCGGCGTTATTGAAAGCGGATGGAACTGTCGGTCAAAGCAATCTCGACGCGCCTGTTTTTCGACCGTCCATCATCGCTCGTGTTCTCGATGAGAGGACTCGTTTTGCCGTAGCCTTTGACGTTGATGATGCCCGGATCCATCCCGGCTTGGATCAGGTAGTCTTTTACGGCATTGGCGCGTCTCAGCGATAACTGCTGGTTGTATTCGGCCGAGCCCACGTCGTCTGTATAGCCGAATACGGACAATCCATAGCCTTTCGAGACGAGAAGGATCCCAGCGATGCGGCTGAGCAGTTCCCGATTATGGGGGCTGAGGTCTGCGCGATCGAAGTCGAATCGAAACACGGAATTCGGCAGCGAGATGATCATGCCATTGGGCGTGCGTCGCGTCTCCACAACGCGGTTCAGAGCCTCTTGCATCTGGTTGAGTTCTGCTTGCCTCTCCCGTTGCATATCAGCCATCTTGTTCTGTGCCGCTCGGGTCTGCTCGTTCGCCTGCTCGGCAGCCGCTTGGGCCTGTTGGGCAACGGTCTCAGCCTGGTGCTTACCGGATTCAGCTTCTTTCCTCAAGTCGGCAGCAACTGCCGCGCGGGCCGCTGCTTCTTCTGCTCTGCGGGTTGCGGCCGCTACGGCTGCCGCTTGTTCCTGCGCGGTTGTCGTCGCTTCGTTCACGTCATGTCGAAGCAATCGGAGTTCGCCTCGCATGTCTTTTAAACTCCGGAAACCGGCATAGTCGGAAATAGCTACTCCGGTAATCAGCACTACAAAGCCGAGTATTGCGATCCACCGTCCCACTTCCCCATGCTAGCGTCGACGCCGTGAGCGGCCGGGTGACAATTCTCGCCGGAGACACAATCCAGCCGACGGAGCTTACTGCGGGTTTGATCCTATCTGACGGGCTGGATCACGTCGCTGAATTTTGTCTTTGTTATCGTCCAAGCATGTCGTTGATGTGCGACGAAATCCGCCAGCAACCGAACGCACTCGAGCGTACCCTGACGGAAGAGTGGCCCCGGACCGAACAGCTACGCCGGTACTTTGAGGGGCATCCGGTCAGCATGATTATCCTGGTGGCTCGGGGAACCTCGGACAATGCGGCCCAGTTCGGGCGCTACCTCCTGGAAATTTGCACGGGCATCCCGGTTTCCCTCGCCGCGCCCTCGGTGTACACGCTGTATCGCTCGGCTGTCCAGCTTCGGAAAGTCGCTGTAGTGGCCATCTCGCAATCGGGGGAGTCGACGGACACCAACATGGTTCTGGAGCGGGCAAAAGCCGCCGGGGCCTTTACGGTGGGGATTACAAACGAAGGCGAAAGCACGCTCGCCCGCCTGGCCGATCATACGTTCTTAGTCCGGGCCGGAAAGGAGAAAAGCGTCGCCGCGACAAAGACCTACACCGGGCAGCTTCTTTGCCTGTATCTTCTGGCCCACGCAATCGGTGCATCGATCGTGCGCGACGATCTGGAGCAGATTCCAGATTGGGCCGCGGCCGCGCTCGACACGGAACCAGAAGTGGCTCGCCGTGCGGAACGGTACGCGTTCATGCAGCACGCGGTGTGTATCGGTCGCGGGCTGAATTATGCCAACTCCTTCGAATTCGCGCTGAAGTTGATGGAAACGTGCTACGTCGTCGCGGAGCGTTTCTCGTCCGCAGATCTCTTGCACGGCCCTATCGCGATGCTTGGCAACTCATTCCCCGCCTTTGTGTTCTGCCCCGCGGGAGTTACGTGGAAGTCAACAAGGGAGCTGCTTGGAAAATTGGAATCACTCAAGGCGGAATTGCTGCTGATCACCGATCAGGCAAATGCCGACGCGCTGAAAGACACCGGCACCGGAAAAGGACGGAGCGTGGTGATCCCGGGAGAAATCAGAGGAAAAAGCGAATTACCGGATGACCTGTTCACGCCGATTCCCTACATCATTCCGGCCCAGCTTTTCGCCGCTAGTCTCGCGGAGGTGAAACGCTTGGATCCGGATCGTCCGCGTACCCTGAGTAAGGTGACGCAGACAATCTAAAGCGGACTTTGTGTAGGAGGCGAACTATTTGCGCGCGCCGGCTGTCGTGCCCTTCAGCGCGGACTGACGCCGCTTGTGGCTCTTACGCTTCGGCTTTACAATACGGAACGTCCCGCTGCCCAGGTACTCGGCTTCGTAGATGTTGTCCTTCTGCTTGACGCTGGGGGAAGCGGCGTGGGGAGCTTTGCTCGTCTGCTTTTGTTCGTCTGCCATTACTATCCTGTGGAATCGAAGTAAATACTAGTGTAGCGAAAGAGTCGGTCTCAATCCGCTGCTTCGGCATCCACGGCTTTACTGCCCGGTTTGAGTTCTACGCAAAGAATTCCCGTCAAAATCAGGGCGCCGCCTCCTAAAGTGCCGAGAGTCAACGGCTCGCCGCCCACCGCCGTTGCGGTCAGGACGGCGAAAACGGGTTCGAGCGAAAAAATAAGGGCCGCCCGGGTAGCCGAAGTGTACTTCTGGACCCAGGTCTGAAGACCGAACGCGGCGGCCGTGGCCAGAACACCCGTAATCAGCAGGCCCCAAATCACGTTGTTGCTCCATTTCACCTGAGGCGGTTCAAACGGCAGGGACAGGGTGGAGAGGAGCGCGGCGCAGCCGATCTGTCCGATCGCGACTGCCGCGACTCGTTCCTTTTGAGCCACGTGACCGAGCACGACAATATGGAACGCGAACGCGACCGCAGAAGCAATGGTCAGCAGGTCTCCTCCGTTCAGATGGAACGGTTCCGTTCCGGGAGGTTTGGTGAGCCACATGATGCCGGCGCCGGCCAGCGCGACGCCCCCTAATTCATACCGCCCAGGCCAATTCCGATACAGGATCGCGCTGACAATCGGCACTCCGACGATATACAGGCTGGTGAGGAAGCCCGAATGCGAGGCCGTCGTAAATCGAAGCCCAAAGGTTTGGAGCATAAATCCCAACCAGAGAAAAACTCCCGCCGCAGCCCCGCTGCCCAAACCACTCCACCACGGCTCCCGCATGGATCGAATGCCTCGCAAGAAGAGCGGGAGCATACAGACCGTGCCAATCGCAAACCGCAGCGCGAGAAAATAGACCGTTGAGCTATCGGCGAGCGCATTCTTGATGACGACAAATGTCGTTCCCCACATGAATGCGACGAAGGCGAGTGTCAGGTCCGCCTGCCATCGGGCAGGCGCACGTTTACGTTCTAATTGGGTATTCGAACTCACCGGAATCGCAGCAAACGCGAGGCAATCCGTACCTCAAGGGCCTACGCCCGCGTCATTACCTCCGGCCTGTCCGTGTCGAGCAAACTCGTGAGAATTAACAGAATCCGTCTGAGGCCTGCGTCCCGGCCCTCCGGCTGGTACCACTCTTCTCGCGTGTGGGCGCCTCCGCCCTGTCCACCCGCGCCAATCGAAACGGCGGGCAGTCCCAACGACAAGGGAACGTTCGCGTCTGTTGAAGCGCAATCGATCTTCGAACGGATATTGAGGAAATGATCGACAGCGCGGATGGTGGCGAGCAGTTGCGATTCCTGTGGCAAACGCCCACCGGGACGGGAACCGAGGTCCTTGATCTTCGCAGTGAGTCGTACCCCTCGCGCCGCACGATTCTCGCGCTCGAGGCTTGTTTCCACGGCAGAACTCAACAAGGCAGTCAGTTCATCCAGAACGAGGGGGTTCTCTGATCGAAGATCGAGCTTGGCGCGAGCCGCGGACGGTATGGAGTTGATGCTGGTTCCTCCTTCCACGATGCCGAAGTTGTACGAGAAACGCGCCTTCCGTTCCAAGCCGACTCGATGCTCCAGAAACTGGGAGAAAGTAGAAATAGCCGCACCGACCGCGTGCACCGGATTGGGTGTTCCAGAGTCGTTCCAGCTATGCCCGCCGGGTCCGGCGAACGCAATTTCAAACCGCCGGCTTGCCAGCGCTTGTGCGGTGATGTGTTCCGTGGAAGGTCCGTCCAGGACCAGGAACGCTCGGATGGCGGCGAGCGGAGAAGTTGGGCGGCAGAGATACCGCATACCGCTCAAATTGCCCTCGCCTTCTTCGCCGACGTTTGCGACCAGCAAGACCGACTCACCCAGATTGCGGAACTCGGATATCTCGGGCAGCATCCGGCCTAGCGCGATCAGTGCGGCCAAACCAGCTCCGTTATCGGACACACCCGGACCCACAAATCGTCCGTCTCGAGAGATGTAAACGTCTTCGGGACGGCCGGGCGCAAAAACGGTATCGAGGTGAGCGGACAACACAAATGGCCTCGGTGGATCGTCGTCTCCGAGCGAGGCGACGACGTTGCCGGCGCGGTCAACCTTTGCCGTCCACCCCCACAGCTCGAATTGGCCGCGCAGCCATTCCGCCCGCTGCTGCTCAAAAAACGTCGGCGCTGGGATTCGACAAATCTGCAGGTGTTGCTCGTTGATCCATGAACGTTCGCGAGCAAACCAGCGGGATGCCTCGGCAAACGATTTCTGCTCCGCAACTCGCCCCACGCGCCGATTTTCGGACGAGGCTCGCTCGAGCGGCGACAGGTTCTTGATTTGTGTTGCCACTCTGTTCCGCTAGTTCAGTGTACTGTCCACCGCCGATTTAGCCAACTGGCACTTTCGCCAAATGCTCGCTTGCCCATCGCCGCGCGGCAGCCAGATCGCCCTGAGTGAGCCCATGCCCGGAGTTCTCCCAATGTAGTTGGACGTCGGCTTTCGCACTCTGGAAAATGGCTCGGAGAGCCTCCGCCTCCGCGGGAGGCGCAATCGGATCCAGCCTCCCGTTCAGGAGAAGGACAGGCTTGCCCGAAAGGTTCGGCGGTTCAGCCGGTCGGAAAGGAACCATTCCGCGGATGAGGATGGCTCCGGCCAGGACCGCCGGGTGCCGCAGGAGGAGACTCGACGCAATGTTCGCGCCATTCGAGAAGCCCACGGCGAATAGCTGCTTCTGATCAAACCCGTACTTGTCTGAAGCCGACCGGATGAATTCGGCAAGCTCCTCGGTGCGAAGTGCGAGATCCTGCTGATCGAATTGCCCTTCCGCAATGCGCCGGAAGAATCTCGGCATCCCATTTTCGAGCACTTTGCCGCGCGGACTCAGCAGGGCCGCACCCGGAGCGATGGTGGGCCCTATCGGCAATAAGTCGTCCTCGTTGCCCCCGGTTCCATGCAGCAGGAGCAGAGTAGCTCCCCCAGGGTTTGAGCCTTTGACGAAGCGATGAATCGTATCGACTTGGGAATTCGGAGTTGTCACGCTCTCACCTCCTGATTGCTGACGGCCGCCCGCTGTGGCAAATTAATCGGCGGAAGGATAGCCTCTAGCTGCTTGCGGGCTCTCTCGTATTGAGCGGGAAGCTTCAGTGACTCGCCCAATGTGTCAGCGGGTTCGTCAACGGCAAAGCCTGGCCCATCAGTTGCGATTTCAAACAGAATTCCGGATGGTTCCCGGAAGTAGATGGAATGGAAGTAGTTCCGGTCCATCACTGGCGAAACTTGCAGCCCGAGCCCTGAAATCTTCTTGAGCCATTCGAGTTGCGTTGCGTCGTCCGCCGTACGGAATGCAATGTGGTGAATCGTGCCCGCTCCCATGCGGCCGTGCCCGGCAGTTTCAGGCTCGACAACATCGATAAAACCGGCCGCGGAGCCCTCTCCCGTGGCAAAGCGGCGTCGTCCACCTTCCGCTCCAGTCTCTTTGAAGCCAAGGTGCTGGGTGTACAGTTCGTCCGAACTCGGCTTTGCCGTCCGCGTGAGTATCACACCCGCAATCGTGCGAATTGCCGTGTCCTGGCCTACTCCGGAGCCCGTCCAAATCTCCACATCACGAGGAGCGCTCGACTCCAGCAATTCGACTTTCATGCTGTCCGGATCGGCGAATGAGATGGTTTGGGCGCCGAAAACGCTCCCGTCTTCCTTCACATCCACGCCTGCTTCGGTTAATCTTCGACGCCACCAGGGAAGCGAACCTGCCGGGACCTCGAAGGCCAGCCGTGAGGGCTCACCGGAACCTACTCTGCCCGCCGTTGCTCCGGGCCAGACAAAGAACGTCAAAATCGTTCCTGGAGTGCCTCTGCCGTCGCCGTAATAGAGGTGGTAACTCTGCGGATCATCGAAATTGACAGTCTTTTTCACGAGCCGCAGCCCGAGCAGGCCTGTGTAGAAATCGACGTTCCGCTGGGCATCTTTTGTGATCGCGGTCACATGGTGCACGCCGTTTAGTGTTTTCATCTTTTTGGGTTTTGAAGGACCTCACTTGATTGGATGCACGGGGGATTCAACGCTGCTCTCCATCTCCTGGATTTCACCTGTTCTTGAAGGAAATTGCGGGTGACGATGATCGCGCAGCCCCGCGAAAATGCCTAGACTGGTGCTCTATGCCGATTTCCGTTGTGAAACTTGGAGCACCCAGAAAAGCCGAGGAAGGCCTACGGCTGGGCACCGTCCGCCGGCCTCCCCGCGGAGTACCGAAAACTCAATGGGCAACGCTCAATTTCTACGACGTCTGGTTCCCGCTTTTGTCTCCCACCCAGGATTTGGTTGCGCTCGCGCAGGCGGCCGAGGACGAAGCGAGTTGGAAGATCTTCGAGCGCAAGTTCGTAGCCGAGATGAATAAACCGGACCCGGCCAGAGTTTTGGATCTGCTAGCCGCGTTATCTCACGGCACCAACTTTTCCATCGGCTGCTACTGCGGGCGTGAAGATCGCTGTCATCGGTCCGTCCTTCGGAAACTGCTGGAGAAGCGCGGTGCCGCCTTCGCGTGAACTCTTGCTGTCCTCCAAGTCCTCTGCTCGTCCATTACAAAGTCCTGAGCGAAAATCGGGTGCATGTGGGGTTTTCTATATGCCGCCTGGGTTGTGTCCGAAATTGGCATCTTGATCTTCACGAGGGCCCGCGCTCGAACCGCCGGCGCCCAAAGCCACGATCGCGGGTCGCTTCTTCTCCTCTGGCCCGCCATCACTGCTTCGATCACACTTGGTACCTTGGTACGGGCGCCTCCATCCACCTGATCTTTTCGGCACCGCATCAGAGGCTAGTCTCCTGTCACATTGATTCGTGACATAAATCAAGCTGATCGGCCAACAACGCTGGTACGTTGAGCGAAACGCGCAATACTCGCCAGGATCTGGTCTGCCGTTCTGGTCCAGACGAACGGTTTGGGATCTTCGTTGTGAACATCGATGTACTCCCGGATAGCGCTTTCCAGTTCTTTGACGCTGCGGAAGATACCACGGCGAATGCGCTTGTTGGTGATCTCAGCAAACCAGCGTTCGACCAGATTCAGCC
>JBJMGK010000198.1:0-15419 GCA_045807925.1 Bryobacteraceae bacterium
CCGCTGATCTTGATGGTGATGTGCCCCCCGCTCGCTGTCCAGAATATGGAAGGAGAAATGATTGACATACGGGTAGGGCTGTTTGCGCCGGATATGTCCGCTGTTGAGAATCTCGAAGACAGGTGCTTGTGCTCTTCCTACAAGGATCAGGAACAGGCCTTCCTGACAGTCCGTTTTCGCCAGGTACTCGTCAACGACCTGGCGCTTGTGTTCTCCCGACCGGCAACGCCGAACGGGAACCCTGTTCGCAGATGCCCAGCTACGGAGTCGGCGATGAAAGCGCCCCGACATTCGCATCAGATGAGCATTATCGAGATTACCTTGTCCTCCATGGAGTTGACGCCACCAAACGCGAAAGCCACCCGGATTCTGGGCAAATCGAAAATACCCGTTCAACACAATGCGATCCAAACAGTCGTAAGCACCGCTCAATCGACCCGCGTACATCCGGCTGAGCCCATCTGTCATGCGCGGTCGATGCTACCAAACCTTGATTCTGGAACGCGCCGAGACCGACACTATTTGCGTTCTACTCTACCCTTCCCGACCACAGCGGATCTATCTTCCCAGCTCTGTCCGGATACACACGATCAAGTCGGATTCGGTAAGCGAACCAGTCATCCAGCAAACAACCATAGGTTGTCGAGAGCGTCTGGGCGGATTACTCAAATACTATTGTCGGGCCTAATCATTCGTGACCATCCGGGACCAGCAACGAAATCTCGCTACGAGTTTCACGGCACTGTAGGCGCGAGCGCGAAGCTAAAAATGTCGCTGCCTGCCGCAATTGCCACGTATTGATTGCCGTTCACCGAATAACTCATAGGTGACGCGTGCAGCGATTGGCCGGTCTGGAAGCGCCAGAGCGGCTTGCCTGTTTTCGCATCTACCGCTTCGAATCCTTCCGAATCGTTTCCAAAGAAGACCAGGCCGCTCGCGGTCGTCATGGTGCCGGCCCAGGAATTGCCTTCACCTGCTTGCGGGTAGCGCCAGCCGAATTGACCGGTTTCTGGATTGAACGCAGTCAGAACTTTTTGGCCGCGCTCGCCCGGAATCTTTTTAACGCCCGTCGCGTAGAAAGCTTTGCCTTCCGCGAATTCCTGTGGCTCGAGAAAATACTTCTCGCAGTTCTCAAGCGCCATGAAGTAGAGCAATCCCGTGTCTGGATTATAGGAAGGCGAAAACCAGTTAGTCGCACCGGTCATATCGGGACAAACAACCGTTCCTTCTTTTGAGGGCATTACGTTGGTTCGAATCGGGCGGCCCTGTTTGTCGATGCCGGTTGCCCAGTTCAACTTCTTGACGAAAGGCGTGGCGCTTAGAAAGTTGCCGTTCGTGCGGTCTAAAACGTAGACAAACCCGTTGCGATTGGCCTGTACCAGCAACTTGCGAGGCGTGTCGATGAGCACAGGCGTTTGGGTTGCGTCGTAATCGTAGAGGTCATGTGGTGTGAACTGGAAATACCACTTGAGCTTGCCAGTATCGGGATCGAGAGCGAGCACGCAATTGGTGTAAAGATCGTCGCCGGGGCGCGGAGCGCCATCGAAATCAGGCGCTGGATTGCCCGTGGTCCAATAGATCGTGTTCAAAGCGGGATCGTATGCGCCCGGCATCCAAGTTGTACCGCCGCCGCGCAGATACATGTCTCCGGGCCAACTGGATGAGCCGAACTCGCCCGGCCCCGGAATGGTCCAGAAGCGCCACGCTTCTTTGCCCGTCGCAGCGTCGAATGCCGCAAGGAATCCGCGTACGCCGTCGTCGCCTCCGGAGGTTCCGACGAGCACTTTGTCTTTCACTACGAGCGGAACGCTGGTTGCGCCGTAATTTTTGTTTCCCTCGGCATAGGGCGCGTCCCATAACAATTTGCCCGATTGCGCGTCGAGGCAGAGCAGATGGGCATTGTCTGTTTCGATATAGAGCCGGGAGCCCCAGATCGCAGCGCCGCGGCTGTGGTGAGCGGAGGCGTCGTCGATCAAGCCTTCGCTGATCGGGCGCTTGTAATGCCAGAGTTCGCAACCCGTGCGAGCGTCCAAGGCGAATGCGTCGTTGGCGGAGGTCACCAACATGGTTCCGTTCACTACGAGCGGCGTGACTTCGAGGCGATTGGAATTGGGCGAATGGAAAACCCATTGAGCTCGCAAGGCTGAAATATTCTCGGGAGTGATTTGCTTCAGGCTTGCATAGCGGCGGCCCGTGTAGTCTCCGTTGTAGGACGGCCAGCTTCCCTCGGAGGGCCGTAGGTCGAAGGGAAGTTTCGCCTCAACTGCGAGCCCCGTCTCTATCGGCTGCAATCGGCGCACATAGGTAATCAGATTTAGGATTTGCTCAGAGGTTAGTTTTTTGCCGAAACCCGGCATGCCAGAAGATGGAATCCCGTTTCGAATCAATTGCAGAACCTCGGTGTCCGGGCGATCGAGGTTCATAGCCGGAGCGTGCTCGCCGCCCATGCTGTCTAGACCGTGACAACCGGCGCACGTCGTTTTGAAGATTTGCGCGGGATCTTGAGCAAAGGCCGCCGCAGCAAGGGGAACAATGAGCCAAAAGCGCATAACGGGTTCGCGCCATCGTACCAATTAACTCGGAAAATACTTCCGACTCGCTAGGCGTTGAGTGGGTACGAGTAGCGGCCAGACGGCTTTGCCAACCGAGGGCCCGAAACTGCGGTGCCGGCTTAGCACATGCTGTCGCCGAGATGTGTCCAAACAAGTAGATCTCCGGTCATGGCCAAGTGGGATCTGAGAAGCAACTCGAGCCTGAGGCTGATTACGTGACACTTCCTGACCAGGGCGGATCTATCCAGCGCAAAGCGAGTTGTGTCCGGGTGGGCGATGATACAGGAACCCATGGGCAGCACCTCCGGGCAACCATCGATACCTGCAGAGAGCGCCGTTTTTCGTTGACGTCTTTTGCAAGCTATTCGGCGGCTTGTGCGAGTGACGGCCGCTCCGTTCGGGGCTAGACTGGCTTCAGAGGGCGATTGTAGAGCACGCGTCGTCCTCAATTCTGTTCTAGAAATGTCAGATCGTTTTCGCGTTTTCTCGGTGATGGGGCGGCAGCTTGAGAGTATGGGCATCTCGACAAAGGCCGTATTGAGGCTTGCGGGATTGCCAACCCAGTTGTTCCAGCAAAACCGAATTTGGCTCACGACCGAGGAGATGCGCGCCTTGTACGACGACGTTGGTTACCGTGACCTCAGCTGTTACCGGGCCACCCGCGTGAAGACGTCGGGAAAAATAAAAACAACATTCGGCCGAGTCTTGCTTTGCACCCCATTCAGCGGATCGCGGCAGGAATTGTAACAGCCGCTGTTTTCAGCCAATCTCGACGGCTTATTTGCGCCATATGCGACGTGATCGCGAAGGAGTGGGTGAGGAGATGTCGCACTGACAGGTGGTGACGCGGAAAATCATACGGCCTTACCGACCCCTAACACAAGACCGAATCCAAGAAGATCATAACGAGTTCTGTCCAGATCGCCGACTTACATTCAAAACATCCACCCGGGATAGGGTGTTGGCCAGAAAGTGTTAGCTTAGCTAAGATTCAACAACTCAGGCGAACTCTCGCACTAGATTTGCGCTAGAATTAAGACCCCCCATAACTGGCGGCAGCACGGAGGTCATTGATGTCCCTCACTACAAAGACGCGACAGGTTGGCAATGTCGTGATTGTGGATTTGGCCGGGAAGATCACATTAGGTGAAAACACCGGAATTCTGCGTGATGAATTGAAATCGCTTCTCGCTCGAGGCAGCAAGAATATTCTCCTCAATATGGGTGGAGTCGGATATGTCGATAGCGCGGGGCTTGGGGAACTCGTCGGCGTGTACACCACAGCGACCAACCAAGGTGGCTCCGTCAAGCTCCTCAACCTGGGAGGAAAGATGAAGGATCTCATGCAGATCACCAAACTCCACACGATCTTTGAGATCTTCGACGATGAAAAACCGGCAATTGCCAGTTTTGGCATCGGGGCCGGGGCATAGAGATCTGGATGCTTATGGCACCGCCTAGGTACAGCTCGGGCTGAGCATCGGGATATGCCTCCGGCTTGAACACCTAGCTCCGGAAGTTCTCCCCTTGACGAGCTCAATGAACGGATCGCTCATGCGCCTAGCGAAGGAGTGTTAGGAGCGATCTGATAACTAACTCCTAAGTTGTACTTTGCAATGTCTTTCACCCAATCGATTCGAAGCGAAACTCTCGGGTTTCAGCAGGAAATCGCCCGCTTGCAGGCACTTCTCGAGGCGTCGCGCACGGTTCATGGCGCACTCGAGCTTGATGACGTTCTGCATTGCGTACTCGAGATTGCGGTTAAGGAACTCGAGGCGGAGGGAGCGTTCTTCACAAGAGGCGAGGCCATCGCGGCCGCGCGGCATACTAGCTACGGCCATGTGCCCCTATGGGCACACGGTGAACGACACGAAGATTGGACGGCCTGTCCTAACGTAGGGCTCTTTGATAAACGTGGGCATCTGCTGACGCACCTGGTCGTCTTGCGCCCCGGGAACCCACTCAATCTGGAAGAACAGGATTTCCTCGAGGGACTTGGTCTGCAATCATCTGTTGCCGTCGAGAATGCACGGCAACACACCCGGCTTCTTGCCTGGGAACGAGTTCAGCAGGATCTTGCCGCCGCCCGAGCCATTCAGAGCAGTCTACTCCCCCAGACCTTGCCAAGCATTGCTGGCTACGGACTTGATTACCGCTGCAAGACCTGCTTTGAAGTTGGCGGCGACTACTTGGATCTTCTTGCCCTTCCTGACCAGCAGTACATGATGATTGTGGCTGATGTCGCTGGCAAGGGACTCGCCTCGGCCCTCGTGAGCGCCTCGTTTCGCGCGGCCTTTCGGGCCATGGCCGTGGCCGGTTTGCCGGTGGATGAACTGGCTGGGCGTATCGGCAATCTGCACTATCAGGAAGGTCTGGAAGCACGGCGACGTTATGTGACGGCTATTGTGATGCGACTCGACGCGCGTCTTAACGAGGCCGAGATCGTAAATGCGGGTCACAACCCCGGATTTCTGGTCCAAGAGGACGGCTCTCATTCCCTCATCGAGGCGAGCGGGCCGCCTCTCGGCATGCTCCCAGATATGAGATACACTGTCGAACGCCGCTTTTTTAGACCAAACACGAAGTTGCTTCTTTATACCGACGGTCTGACCGAGGTTTTCCAGGGCGACGAGGAGTTCGGGATGGATCGCCTGTTGAGTGGCTTCACCCAGAGTACAGAAAGAGATTGCGGCGCTTTGCTCGACTGTTTGTGGCGGCAACTGACCGAGTTCGCCAGCGGCACGGAACAAAGCGACGATATGACTGCCTTGGCTCTGGTTCGCCACAGTCTGGAAGACGCCCGATGAGCCAGACTCTTACGAGTAGCGACCAGGCGGTCACGACCGAACTACGATTGCCTTCGCGCCTTGGCTTCGAAAAGGTCGCGATGAGCACTGCGGCTACGGTTGCCGAAATAATGGGCTTCTCGGAAAATCGCATCGAAGACCTGAAAACTGCGGTGGCAGAGGCTTGCATCAATGCGATCGAGCACGGTAATCGCCTGGACGCCTCCCAAACCGTTCTGGTCGTGCTCGCCATCGGGGACAATACACTCGAAGTGAAAATCCTCGATCACGGCTCCGGGGCCGGAAAAAAGCCAGTTCGAGCACCGGACATCGACCGCAAGATGCACGGAGAAGAGGAACTGCGCGGAATGGGCATGTTTTTGATCCAGTCGCTGGTCGACGAGGCGGAGTGGGTCAGCGATAAGCGCGGTGGAAGCTATGCGCGTCTAGCCATTCATCTGGACCGGGAGAAGGGAGAAGCCGATGATACCGCAGCCTCAAACTAAGGCGAAGGTGGAACGGAATGGTTCCGTCGCTGTTTTGCGTTTCGAAGGAGACGTCACGAGTACGAGTAGCGGTGCGGTGCTCGGTTCTTACGAGAAACTGCCGCCGGAAACAAAAGAAATTCTGCTGGACTTCAGTAAGGTGCAGTATCTGAATAGCAGCGGGATCGCTCTCGTCATCCAACTCCTGATGGAGGCGAACAAATCGGGACAGAAAGTGCAGACCTTCGGGCTGACGCCGCACTTTCAAAAAGTGTTCACCATGTTGGGACTGACCAAATACACGAGTCTTCATCCCAGCGAGTCGGCAGCCAAAGCAGCATCCGGGGGTTAGAGGTGTAGCGCAATGTGGCGTGCCCTCGCACTACTCTGTCTCATTGTGCTGGGCGCAGCCGCGCAAACCATCGTTAACGCCGAATCGGGTCCCTGGGCAGCGACATTGGACGGGACTTGGCGTTGGCATTCAGGAGATGATCGGCGGTGGGCGTCGCCTGCTTTCGACGATTCGGGTTGGCCTGCGTTGCGAGTTCCGGGGCCGGTACCGAACTCAAGAGCCTATTGGATCCGTTTGAGTGTGGCACTCGGCCCCACAACTGATCCCGCATCGATGCTTGGCCCTATTGCCTACATGAATGAGGTCTATTGGGACGGCGAGCACATCGGCGACTTCGGCAACTTTTCTCGCAAGCAATGGTTCGTGCCGCGATGGCACACGTTCCAATTACCGCCTGCGTCGAGCAAGCCTGGTTCGCATACGGTCGCAATCCGAATCGGGGAAATCAGCACGGGGCTGCGTAACGGACGACAACCTCGATTGAATGCCGGCGAGAACCGAATCGGGGATCTTGCCGCTCTGCGAGAGGCGGAATCCGCATACATGCGCACCGATTTTCAATCTCGGCTTTTGCAGTTGCTTTTGACCTTTGGATTCATTTTAGCTGGGCTTTATTTCATTCTGCTTCCGCCCCTTGTCGCGCAAGGCGCAGCGTTTCGCTGGTTGGGTTTAATTCTGTTAGCTGGTTCTTTGGGCATAATTCCCCAGTTTTATCTGAATTATGGCCCGTTAGACATGCCGGACTTAGCGCGCTCACTCTTATGGACTTGTGTTTCTGTTTTTCTTATTGGCCTCCTTCGGTTTCCGCACGCCCTTTTCCGCCGCCGAGTTCCGATTGCAATTCGCTATTTCGAATGCTTTCTTGCGCTGTTGGCTAGTCCTGTTCCATTTCCCTATTCAGCGCGGGTCCTAAGAAGTGCGAGCGTCCTGGCAGCCGCCCTCGTTCCAGTTGCCCTGGCCCGAGCTGAACTGCGCAAACGGACAGCGGATGCCAAGCTCATTCTGGTCCTCTTTGCGTTCCTTGCGGCCGCAATTGTGCACGATATGCTCGCTGTCATTCTGCATTCCCCCACGGGTATATACATCTTTGGGAGCCGGGTTGTGCCCTTGGATCTCGTGTTCCTCCTGTGGGTTCCTGCGATCAGCAGACAGGTTCATAAAGCAAATCTCCGTTTTCGTGATGAGCGCGAACGTCTCCGTGGCGAAATGGAAGCGGCTCGGCACGTGCACGAAGTGTTGGTTTCCGCCCATTCTGTTCAGGTGCGCGGTTTCGATATTGACGCAAGCTATCGGCCCGCAACGGAAATAGGCGGCGATTTCTTTCAAAGTTTTCCTGGTTCCGGCGATGCACTTTTCGTCGTCGTGGGCGACGCCAGCGGAAAGGGCATGAAGGCGGCGCTGCTTGTTTCGGTGATTGTGGGCGCGCTACGGAATCGAAAATCGGATCAACCGTTGGAAGTCTTGGGTCAGCTGAATGCTGTTTTGCTTGACCAAAGCGAAGGGGGGTTCACGACCTGCTGTTGTGCACTATTTGTTCCGGACGGCACGCTGGCCATCGCCAACGCCGGCCATCTCGCGCACTATCGCAATGGCCGCGAGATTGAGACCGCGCCGGGGCTCCCGCTCGGCGTTGTTCGGGACGCGAGTTGGGAGGAGACGCGGATTGAGCTTCAGCCGAATGATCGTGTTCTTTGGATGTCCGATGGTGTAGTAGAAGCGCGTAACGGCGAACGTGATCTGCTCGGGTTTCAGCGTGCAGAGGAACTCGCAACCCGCTCTGCTTCGGAGATCGCCCAAGCGGCCCAGCAATTCGGCCAAGACGATGACATCACTGTAGTCTCCATAACCCGGCAACCGGTTCCAGGCCTAGCCTCGCATTGCTCGCCTGCTTAAGCTTGACGGCATTGGCTGAGGAGGCGATCTCGAACGCCACATCCGGCCCCTGGACTGCGGAGCTCAACGGCGTGTGGCGTTGGCATCCCGGCGACGATTCGCGATGGGCTTCGCCGTCGTTCGATGACTCGAACTGGCCAAAACTAACGCTGCCTGGCCTGGCGCCAGACGCGCCTAAATACTGGATTCGTATCCCCGTGCGGCTGGGATCAGCATCCGATCCCGGGCTGCTCTTGAGTCCTCTCGCCAATGCATACGAGGTGTACTGGGATGGTCAGCGACTCGGCAGCTTCGGCCGCCTCAATCCGAAGCTGACGTGGTCTTTCGTCCCTCGACGGTGCATTTTTCGCATACCGCGTGGTTTCGCGGCGCCCGGTGATCACATACTTGGGATCCGGGCTTGGTCTCTCCAAGTACACCGGGAGAACGTCTTGGCACATGAGAACCGCGTGGGCGACTTTCCCGCTTTAATCGAAGCCCGTGAGAGCTTTGAGCACAAAAGTTTCCATGAGCTCTTAGGGTCACTCCTGATCACTGTTGTAACCGGATTTGCGGGGCTTTATTTCTTGCTGCTTCCGCCTTCCATCTCGCAGGGTACCGCGTTCCGCTGGTTTGGTCTGCTTCTGGTTGCTCGTGCATTATTCGGTACGTGCCGGGCCTATGAATTCGTTGGGCCGCTGAACATCTCTGGCTCGGCCCTGGAAACAATCGCGCTCTTGTTTGCCGGAATTAACTTTGCTGTATGGATCGAGTTTCTTTACGTACTCTTTCACCGCCGAGTGCCAAAAATCCTTCGTTTGCTTCAGATCTTGGTCATCATCTCAGCTCTGGCCTGTATAGTGGATTTCCCCGCATACAGGATTCTGTTCTGGGTGGTAGTCGGCTACACTAACCCGGTTGTATCTTTTGTAGCGCTAATCTTTGCTTCTATAGAACTACGCAGAGGCTCTCCGGCCGCAGGAACCACGCTGTTTGCTTTTACACTCACCGCGATTGCGAGTGTTGTGCATCTGCTTTCCGAAATGCTCCACTTCCCGGTCTCGTCCGTCGTTAATTTGGGCGGGTTTTGGTTCTCGTATTGGGATACCGCGCTGTTCTTGTGGATACCTGCGGTGGCGATCCACATCCAAAAAAACAACCTGCGTTTTCGTGATGAGCGCGAGCGTCTGCGCGGCGAGATGGAGGCCGCGCGACAAGTTCAGGAACTGCTGGTCCCGGCCCATTCTGTTCAGGCTCCGGGTTTCTCTATCGACGCGAGTTATCAACCTGCTACCGAAGTCGGCGGCGATTTCTTCCAGCTCTTCCCTGCTCCCGGTGATTCTCTACTTGTTGTAGTCGGCGATGTCAGCGGTAAGGGAATGAAAGCCGCGCTGCTTGTCTCGGTCATTGTCGGAGCGCTGCGCAATCGAAAATCGGATCGGCCATCCGAAGTTTTGGGTCAGCTTAATTCTGTCTTGCTTGACCAAAGCAAAGGTGGGTTCACTACCTGTTGCTCTGCGCTGTTCACACCAGATGGCACGCTCACCATCGCTAATGCCGGGCATCTTGCGCCGTATCGCAACGGCAGAGAGATCGAGACCCCGCCAGGCCTCCCACTAGGGGTCGCTCCAGACGCGAGTTGGGAAGAGACACGGATGGAGCTTCAGCCGAATGATCGTATCGTTTGGATCTCCGACGGTGTGGTCGAAGCCCGGAACGGCAAACGCGATCTGCTCGGGTTCGAGCGAGCACAGGAACTTGCCACACAAACTGCCTCTGAGATCGCCCGCGCGGCCCAGCAGTTCGGTCAGGACGATGACATCACGGTACTTTCCGTAACTCGGCAACCGGTAGCGGCGTATGTGGCTTAGCCTGATTCCTCTCGCGTTCCTGGCGGCACATGTGCCGTCGAACGCCACATCTGGTCCTTGGACAGCGGAACTCAACGGCACTTGGTTGTGGCATGCGGGCGACGACTTACGCTGGGCCTCGCCATCGTTTGAGGATTCGAGTTGGCCAAAACTAACTCTTCCTGGCCCGCCACCAACTGTGCTTCAATACTGGGTCCGCATCCCTGTCCGGCTCGGAACACTCTCCAATCCCGGTTTGCTGCTGGGTCCTATCGCATACGCATACGAGGTTTACTGGGACGGTCAGCGCATCGGCAATTTAGGCCAGCTTCCGCCTCGTCTGAAGTGGTTTGAGCCGCGCTGGCGATCATTTCGTCTGCCAGTCAATGTTGCAAACCCAGGCGATCACACGATCGCTCTCCGTATTTGGCAAGGAGGGTGGCCCCAGGGACGGAGCCCGTTCTTTTCTTCCGTCGACAATCGTGTGGGCGACTTTTACGCAGTGAGTGGTGAAGAGACCAATCTAAAAGCTACGGAATTTCGCGGGGATATTTTGCTGTTTCTGCTGGCAGTAATGTTTGTGGCCGCAGGCTTGTATTTCTTGCTACTTCCTCCATCCGTATCGCAAGGGCCGGCCTTACGCTGGTTCGGGGCTTATTTACTCGGTGCTGGCTTGTATAAAACTTCCGTATTCTATGCCAACTACGGCCCGCTCACTGCTCCCGCGAACCTGCTACTCGGAAGCGGCGTTGTCGCCGGGTTTCTATCCCTTGCCAGCGGGCTCGAGTTTCCATACGCGCTGTTCCGGCGTCGAGTGCCAGTTGCCATCCGTTGTTTTGAGGCCTTGTTGATCCTCGTCGCGGCTTATATGCTGCAACCATCGTTGCAGACAGCCCTTTTCCCGTTGTGGCAAGTCCTGTTCTGGAATTCCTTCTTAATCGCATACCTTATCCCTCCCTTCATTGCCGGCCTCGAATTTCGTAAGCACACCCCCGACGCTGGAGTCGCCCTGGTGCTGTTCGCGCTGGTTGCGCTCACGGGCATAGTGTCACCGCTCAATCGCTACTATGGCGCGAATGTTCCAGTTGACCCGTCGGTCTATGCGGGAGGATTCCGCATCAATTCTAACGGATTAGCTTTCCTGCTCTGGATTCCCGCTATGGCTATGCTTATCCACAAGACCAACATGCGCTTCCGAGACGAGCAGCAGCGCCTTCGCGGCGAGATGGAAGCGGCGCGGCACGTGCAGGAGCTTTTGGTTCCGTCTCAATCCATCAAAGTTCCCGGCTTCGATGTTGAGGTGAGCTATCAGCCCGCAACCGAAGTCGGAGGCGATTTCTTTCAGCTTTTCTCTGCTTCCAACAATTCGCTTCTCGTTGTAGTGGGCGACGTCAGCGGCAAGGGTATGAAAGCGGCCCTGCTTGTATCAGTAATCGTGGGTGCCCTGCAAAACAGAAAATCCGATCAGCCCGCGGAAGCCTTGCGCGAATTGAACGCTGTGCTGCTGGGTCGTAGTGAAGGTGGGTTTACGACCTGCTGCTGTGCGCTTTTCACATCCGATGGCATGCTCACGATCGCGAATGCGGGGCACCTTCCGCCGTATCGCAACGGCAGAGAGATTGAAACCACACCCGGGCTGCCACTGGGCGTTGTCCGGGACGCGATTTGGGAGGAAACACGGATTGACCTACAAGCCAGCGATCGCATCTTATGGATCTCTGACGGAGTGGTCGAAGCGCGAAACGGTAAGCGGGACCTGCTCGGATTCGAGCGCGCTCGGGAGCTCGCAACTCGTTCCGCTTCCGAGATCGCCCGAGCAGCCCAGCAGTTCGGCCAGGATGACGACATTACGGTAGTCTCGATCACCCGGCAAGCGGTTGCCGCTTATGTGGCATAAGCTCGCATTGCTCGCCTGCTTGGCTTTGAGCGGGTCTGCACAGGATGCGGTCTCGAACGCGACATCCGGACCATGGACTGCCGAACTGAATGGTGTCTGGCGATGGCATCAGGGCGATGACATGCGTTGGGCTGCGCCGTTCTTTGACGATTCCGGTTGGCCGATTCAACGAGGGCAAGCGCCGCCGCCTTCAACTCTCTACTGGCTGCGATCAAAGCTCCACGTAGGCCGGCTCATCAACCCGACGCTCCTGGTCGGTCCGGTTGCCTCTGCATACGAAGTTTATTGGGACGGCAAACCCATCGGAGAGTTCGGCCATCCCTGCACCCACGCCTTTGTGCCGCGATGGCAGGTTTTTCCGATCCCCGTTTCCGAGACCGCACCCGGGCAACATACCTTGGCTCTGCGCAGCTGTTTTTTTGGTTCCGCTGGCGGCAGAGTACCTCGCATATCGTCGATCGATAACCGGGTCGGAGAGTCTACCGCAATAGCCGATGTTCAAACGGCCCTCGTCGCCCGGGACTTTCGTTCGCAGCTTCTAAAGCTATTGGTTAATTTCACGATCTTTCTAGCGGGAATGTATTTTTTGTTGCTTCCGCCTTCCGTCTCGCAAGGCGCCGCGTTTCGGTGGTTTGGGGCATTTTTGATGTTCAGGGCCCTGGTTGTCTTTGACGAATTTTACGTGAACTACGGGCCGTTGGTCCTGACAGTAACCGAGACCTCCCGCACGGTGATCCCGCTCATCTACTTTGGGATAGTCAGCTGGCTCCAGTTTGCCTACTCACTTTTCCGGCGCGGCGTGCCCAAGCCTGTTCGCGGTTTGGAGATTTTAGTGTTGGTGGCTGCAGCGAACGGGCTGCTTTCGGTTTTGCCAAATTTCGGATCCTTTGCCGCTTGGGTGTTTGGCCCAGCTAATATCGCGAGCGCTATAGTCCCGCTAGTTGTCGCGGCGGAGGAACTGCGAAAGCGGACTCCGGGTGCGCGGGCCGCCCTCGCGATTTTCTCTGTTAATGCGATCGCTTCACTCGCCATCGTTGGCAGAGTTCACTATCGGCTCCCCATTCCCGGTGCGTTCCACATTGGCGGCTTCTCCTTGCGGCCCGTGGACGCTGCGATCGTGCTTCTCGTCCCCGCTATGGCGATGCAGATCCATAAAATCAACCAGCGTTTTCGCGACGAGCAGCAGCGTCTGCGCGGCGAAATGGAAGCCGCCCGGCATGTACAAGAGCTGATGCTACCGCCTCGTGCTCTCGAGATCGCAGGCTTTAAGATTGACGTCAGTTATCAACCAGCAATGGAGGTAGGCGGGGACTTCTTTCAGTTCTTCGCGGCTGCCGGCGATTCGCTTCTCCTCGTGATTGGCGACGTGAGCGGAAAGGGCATGAAAGCGGCGCTGCTCGTTTCCGTCATCGTTGGCGCGCTGCAAAATCGGAACTCGGATGAACCAGCCACCGTTCTGCGCGAGCTCAATGCGGTTCTGCTGGGCCGCAGCGAGGGCGGGTTCACCACCTGCTGCTGTGCCTTGTTCGCACCCGAAGGTGCGCTCACCATGGCCAACGCCGGGCATCTTGCGCCCTACCGCAACGGTGGCGAAATCGAGACGCCGCCAGGCTTCCCCCTCGGAATCGACCCCGATGCGCACTGGCCGGAAACGCATACGGAACTCGATCCGAATGACCGTATCCTTTGGATCTCCGATGGTGTTCTCGAGGCGCGGAACGGGAACCGAGAGATCCTGGGATTCAAGCGGGCGGAAGAACTCACGGCCCGTTCTGCTTCCGAGATCGCCCGAGCGGCACAGCAGTTCGGCCAGGATGATGACATTACGGTAGTCTCCATTACCAGGCAAGCGGTTGCCGCTTATGTGGCGTAAGCTCGCAGTGCTCGCGTGTTTGGCTTTGGGCGCGTCGGCCCAGGAGGCAATCTCGAATGCGACATCCGGACCTTGGATCGCCGAACTGAACGGTATCTGGCGTTGGCACGAGGGAGACACCATGGAATGGGCTGCGCCGCCGTTCGACGATTCTTGGTGGGCTCTCCTTCCAAATCCCGGGCCACTGCCACGCCCGAACGAAATCTACTGGATCCGTCTCCACCTACGGCTTGGTGCCCTGTCGGACCCAGGCCTCATGCTTGGCTCGATCGGCTATGCGTACTACGTTTATTGGGACGGCCGGAGGATCGGGCAATTCGGTGAGCTTTCACCCAGGTTGAAGTGGTTTACACCGCGTTATCGTGTCTTCGAGATACCGGTGAGGCTTGCAATGCCGGGCGATCACGTGTTGGCCATTCGAATGTGGAACGGTGCACCGGCATGGGCGACGCGACGACCGCCTAGCCTAGTTCCTGCTGACAACCGTGTCGGCGAAGTACCCGCATTGCGCGACGCACAACTAGCTCGTACAACGGCGAATTTCTATCCTAGCTTGTTGCAGCTACTCGTTAGCTTCGCGATTCTACTCGCCGGCGTTTATTTCTTGTTGCTTCCGCGGCTGATGTCAGAAGGCTCAGCTTTTCGTTGGTTCGGCCTACTGCTCGTTGTGCGCGCTTTGAATGTGCTCGGCGCCTTCTACGCACATAACGGCCCTCCTGTGCTCCCTGATTGGCTATTGGCCGGGATCAGCGGCTGGATGTTAACCCTTTCGTTTATTGCAGGGGTCGAGTTCGTATTTGCTCTGGTCCGGCGTCGCGTGCCTCCCCTGATTCGGGGCGTTCAGTTATTACTCTGTCTTATGATCTCCATCCTCTTTGCGCCGCGATTCTTTTTGGCGGTCTATTCGTACTGGAGCGCCGTTTACTGGAATGGGATCATGCTCGTTTCGCTGATACCCGTCGCGGTCGCTTCAATAGAGTTTCGCAAGCGGTCTCGCGGCGCTGGAGCGATACTCGCTGTTTTCACAGTCTCCGCGTGCGCGAGTCTCATGAACCTGCTCATGGCGGCTTACGGATTTCAGGTTCCAACAGCACTAAATCTGGTTGGATTTCGGTTGTGGTACTGGGACTCCGTTCTTCTTTTTTGGATTCCCGCAATGGCAATGCAGATTCACAAGTCTCATGAGTCGTTCCGCCATGAACACGAGCGGCTGCACGGAGAGATGGAACCAGCCAAGCATGTGCAGGAACTTCTCGTTCCGTCCCAATCCCTCCAGGTGCCCGGATTCGAAATCGACGCAAGCTACGATCCCGCAACCGAAGTCGGCGGCGATTTCTTCCAGTTCTTTTCCGCTTCCAACGACTCACTCGTTGTCGTCATAGGCGATGTCAGCGGCAAGGGCGTGAAAGCAGCTCTGCTCGTCTCGCTGATTGTCGGTGCTCTGCAGAACCGCAAATCGGATCAGCCGGCAACCGTGCTCACCGAACTAAACGACTGCCGGCTAAAGCCGGTAGGTTCAGATACGACTGAAAGTCGAGGGACACGGCTGAAGCCGTCTGAAGCGTTCCCGGCTCAGAGCCGGCTCAAGGCTCGGTGGGCGCGGTGATCTTAAATCCCTGATCGTCTTCATCCCACTTCTGGTTCTCGATATAGGCTTTGATCGTCTCCTCATCCACCGCGCCCACCGTCGCGCAAAAATATCCGCGCGCCCACAGATGCTGGCCCCAGTAGCGTTTACGCAAGGTCGGAAAC
>JBJMGK010000199.1:0-10384 GCA_045807925.1 Bryobacteraceae bacterium
CTTGCTGAATACCGTGTGATGCCAGACCGGCTGGTTGGCCGAAAGCCCGACAAACCACCGAAACAGCAGGTTGTACTCCAGTTGCTCCCTGAGCATGCGCTCGCTGCGGACTGTGTACAGAAGCTGCAGCAGCAAAGCCCGCAGCAGACGCTCAGGTGGAATCGATCTTCGCCCGTCCTCGCCGTAGATCTCGTCAAACCGCGCACTCATGTCCTTCAGCGCGGCATCCACCATCGCCCGAATAGCGCGCAAGGGATGATCGTTGGGCACCCGCTCCTCAAGCGATCCGTAACTGAACAACTCGTCCTGCTGCCGATCTTCTCCACGCATGCTGATAAGACGCAACAAACATTCCTTAGGTCACTTGTTTCGCTACAATTTCATCACCCTGCTAGGCTAGAAGCACGATGGCCGAACTCACCACCAGAAACATCATCGCTTTCCAAGCGCTTTCTCAAACAGCATGCATGTGCCCGCGGCCGCCCACATCCAGGCAGCCATGATTCGGCGGTACTGGGCCAGATGCAAGCCAGGGCAAACCAAGATCAGGATCGAGGTTACGGTCTCAGAAGTTAGCAGGAAGGGATCGGGCTATATGCACGTTAAGTAGTTCGTTGTGCCGACAAAGCTTGAGAAGAACTGGGCTGCAATTTGCGATAGAAAGCCAGCTAACAGCACCGGTGCCGCGTTCCACTGGGCAATTACCTTTGGTGACGGAATGGCACTCGGACAGTATTCATCCAAACGCCTGCGCACGCAAGCACGCGCCAAGGACTTGGCATTGCGTAAAGCGCCTCTGGGGCAAAGGTCGGCGGCTGACGTGTGCTAAAAAGCTTCTCCTACGCTCATGTAGAACGCACGGCTATTTTTACCCCAAGCATAGTCAGCCCGAAAATTCAGGTGATTTCTTTTCGTAACTTTGTAGCGAACGCCAACTCCACCGCCCGGAACCAGATTGGATGTGTTGAAGTCCGTGAACGTGTTGCCGACTTCACCAACACCAAAAGATGCCACAGCCCCCAACCGCCAAAAGAGTTCTCTCCGGAATTCGGCCTGGCCGGCTAACATCCTGTTATCGCGATATTGACCGATTGGATACCCGCGCAGATCCTTTGAGTAGCCGAGAAGGCAGATGTCGGCTGATAGCAAGTGTGTAACCCATTTTATGTTTTAAAGGTCAGTGGCGTAGAGTCCAAAGAACGCGATGAGGTGATCACGATTTGAGCCCGGGCCCTTGCTCATCCGGATCAGCGTACGTTGGCGACATTGACGCAGGCAATCAGAAGCAGCAGTCCCACCGAGAGCAACAGGAGGAGCAAGCCATTACGCGCATCACGCACCACCACGGTGTGTAACTGCTGAAGGTCTACCCGCACCTTGAGGGCTGTGAAGGCAGCCCGATACTCGGGGATGGACGTCAAGGTGGAATCGAGTTCCGCGCGGGCCTGTTCCAGAGTTATGCCGGGCTTCAGCCGCGCGATGCCCACGAACTCGTCGATCAGATCCGTCTGTAGTTGCCGAAGGGTGAAGCGAATTGGCATGAATACGTCGATTGGACCGCCCATGTCGAGACTCGGATGCGACTGTTCGTTGCGGAAGGATCCCGCGCCCGGAGGCGTGACGCCTATCACTTCGTACGGTTTGCTATCGATGTGGATCGTCTGGCCTACGATGTCCGGCCGCCCCGATAGGCTGCGACGCCAGAAAGAATCCGCGATGATCACGACTTGGGGTGAACCGAGCTGCTCTTCGGATTCGCGAAACCATCTTCCGAGTTGAGGGCTGCACCTTTAAAGTGTCGAAGTATTCGGCAGACATATAGACGATCGCCAGCCTTTCCGGCCGGCCGGTTCCGGTCAGACTACATTCGCAACCAAACCTTGTCAGGCGATGGAATCTAGCAATGCACCTGCTTTCGCCATCGGATGAACTGTAGGGGAAGAAGCCCCGGAGTGTCTGCGTTCTTTCTTGAAGACGCATACGCTGCGGTGTAAGCATTGGTCACGCGAACGAGCCTGCCAGGTTCCGGATATGCGAGCGGCTTGAGCAGGACGGAGTTTACCAAGGTGAACATCGAGACGCTCCCGCCGATTCCGATACTTAGAGACAGGATGGCCGTGATAGAGAAGCCCCGTGCGGAACGTAGACTCCGGAAAGCTCTACGTAACTCTTCAATCCACATCTTGGTCCTCCTGGTAATCGTCTGAGAGTCAATCTCTGAACGGGCAATCATCCCGCCAATCGCAAAGTGCCTCGATTACATGGCGTAGAGCGGAGTTAGCACGCCGAATGTGTTCACTTTTGGGACAGACGAACGTTAAAACGCACAGGTCCCTTCATCGAAGCCGGCTACGGGATGGACGTGACAGTCCACGCCCTCTCTAATTCTGCTGCAGGTAAAGATCACGATGAACGGGATCCACTGAATAACTATCGCCGAGCCTAAAACTCGATCCTCTAATTGGTCCGATGCGAGGGTACCGACTCATCGTCGCAGGGCGGAATTGCTGGGACTTGTTTTCCGACTTGTTGTCGGACAACGGGCCCATCCAATACTAGTGACCCGAGTCCGTTCGGCCGTCATGTGCGCTGAGGTAAGTAGCCAGACTTGATACCAATGATGAGCAGAAAAGAGGTCTTTACTGCGCACCTGAATCAGCCTGCTACCGTCGTTTCTTTGCTTTGCGCTTTTCCGGTGAGCGCATGACGGTTTTCTGCGCACCTCGCTCGAACCGTAGCCTCCGGCACGCCGAGCTGGTTGGCAATCTGCCTCCAGCTGTGGCCTTCCTTCCGTAGTCGCCGCGCCTCATCAACTCTGAAGAGAGATCTCGGTCGGCCAATCGGAAGATTCTTGCCCGACTTACTCGCCGCACGGCCGGCCTTGAACTCGTTCTGATATCGCTTAATCCCCGAGTTGACGCGTTCATTGATCAGGTCTCTCTCGAACTGGGCGAAGACTTGAAGCATGCCGAGCATTGCCCGTCCGACCGGATTGGCATTGTCTGTGTCGAGTCCTTGCGTCATGCAAATGAATCGAACGCCGGCGGACGCAAGTCGTTCGAGAGTGACAACGCTGTCAGCCAGGCTTCGGCCAGGCAAGTGACCAATCTTCCGCATGGAAGGCACTCACACGTGGACTCGGGTTCGCCAAGATTGAAAGAGAGTTAGTGGCTCGAGATGAGCGTCGAACCGAGCTTCAAGAGCCATTAGGCAGCCTTGAAACACAACTGCGAGAGCTGGAAGCTCAGAAGGACAGAAGCTTCACCTGAGTAAGCAGGTTGATCACCAAAAGCAGGAGACCGAGGCCTTGACTCCGAAAATATTCCTCAGTTACGCGAGTGAAGACTTCCCTTCAGTAAAGCCCTTCTACGATAAGCTCAAGGAGAAAGGCCTTTCGGCCGTGGCTAGATCGGGAAGACATCTTGCCTGGCATGGAGTGGGACCGGGAGATAGTCCACCGGATCAAGCAGTCGCACTCTGTTCTCTTCTGCCTATCGAAACGCAGCAGAACCAAACGAGGATATATACAGAAAGAGCTACGGACGGCACTCGAAGCATTTCAGGAGATCCCTTCCGGACACACATTTCTGATCCCGGTGAGACTCGAAGAATGCACCGTGCCCGACGAACTATCGAAGTACCAGTAGGACATCTTTCGACCCGGAGAATTCCAAAAGTTGGTCAAGTCCATGTTCGTTCAGTGGGCTGAGTTGCGGGAACATTTGTGATTCAGCGAGGTTCAACGGAGCGCCTGTACTGACCGCCTTCAGTTGCATCGAGGAGACTCCTAGAATCTTGAAAACCTCCGTTTCGGTCCAGAAGTCGGCTTGGCGGACACGCGAACGCCTTGGCTTCGGTGATCACATATTACCGGTTTGACTCTTCACAAAACGCTGGTGTTCCGTATATAGTAAACTGCGGCGAAAATTTGACATGAAAAGAGTTCAGCCGGCGTATGCTGGGTCCGTCGACTTTTTCATCAGTTACACGAGGGCTGACCTGGAATGGGCTAGGTGGATCACCTGGGAACTTGAAAACGAGAACTATAGGTGCTGCGTCCAGTTTCAGAGCTTCCGGCCAGGTACTGATTTCATGCAGCAAATGCGCACCGCCCTAAAAAGCGCACGGCAAACGATCGTTCTGCTTTCGCCAGACTATCTTGAATCCGAATATGCGCAGAGCGAACTCAACGCCGCTCTGCGCAAAGATCCGCTGGGTATCAGAGCGGGTGTTCTGCCGATTCGCGTTCGCGCGTGCGAGCCCAACGAAATCCTGCAGGGCCGAATCTACGTTGACCTGGTAGGTAAATCAGCAGCAGAAGCTAAGAAGGAACTGCTACAAGGCGTAGCAGCAAGCCGACTGTCTACCGAAAGCTCAGGGCGATCTACACGCTTTCAATCCAAGCCCTCATTTCCCATTTCCGAATCAGAACTCAAGAGGCCAACCCAACGCTTTTACAAGAGCCCTGGCGAGAGATCTAGAACGCGTGAAAAGCTGTCCACTACCGTCTTATTTGTCGCTTCGGAAGCGAACACTGGATTAGACCTGCGTGGACAATTCAGGAAATTGCAGGCGGCGGTGAGGCCCGCTCGACACGCTCAGCGACTTCGCTTTAAGTCAGTGTTCGATGCCACGCCGGAGCGATTATTTCAAGCGCTAAATCAGTGCAGTCCCACCATTGTCCACTTCAGCGGCAAACAGGACGCCGGGAACATTCTGATGAACAGTGAGAACGGACGCCCCCGAACCATCTCCGACACTGCACTCGCCGGGCTCTTGCGATCGCTTGACGGAGTAAGGCTTGCCATTGTGGATACATGTTATTCACTGCCGTGTGCCGTTGCGATCTCTGAAGCCGTGGACGCGGCAATGGGCGTGAAGTCTTTTATCTACGAGGACGACGCGACGTCGTTCTACTGCTGCTTTCACAGAGCGCTTGCATCTGGTAAATCTCTTCGAGATGCTGCCGCTCAGGCGGCACAACTGGATTTTAAGGGTGTACCGAAATCTCAGATTCCGCAACTCAAGACCCGAACTGGGTTGGACGCAAAAACTGTCGTTCTGTTCGAATGACATCTTCCGCAGCGCAAACTCACGCGGATGATTTATAAAAGAATCTGCTTACACGGGCTCTGCGACGGTCGGCGACTAAGAGCGCCACGCCGGATCGACGATGCCCAAGCGGTACAGGTGATTCTTCAGACACGGGGACATGGAGAGCATGCTCCCGCCATGAGACAAATGGAGACTCGCCGGAGACCGCCATATCGGCCCACAGCAATCGTCTCAACTCGTCAACCAAGATCGCTGCTCCC
The DNA here is from genome assembly GCA_045807925.1 of Bryobacteraceae bacterium. Lineage (GTDB taxonomy): Bacteria > Acidobacteriota > Terriglobia > Bryobacterales > Bryobacteraceae > Bog-105. The sequence continues at coordinate 5,316 of JBJMGK010000199.1, forward strand.
GACGGCGAGCCATAAGTCGGCATCGAGGAGATCGATATCGTCAGCAATGATTCGCAAAGGATCGCGCTCTGCCGCTATCTCTCGTCAACACGGGATCGATTGGTGCCTGGTAGCCTTTGTCCGGTCGGCTTCTCTGTTGTATGCTCAACGGCTATGACTTCGACCGAGAAAAAAACCTGCTTCGTGATCATGGGCTTTGGAGAGAAGACAGATTATCAGACCGGGCGCCTGCTGAATCTGGATAAATCCTACAAGAACATCATCAAGCCTGCCGTTGAAGCGGCCGGCTTGGAATGCGTTCGCGCGGACGAAATCCGCCACTCGGGCGTGATCGACACCCCCATGTATGAGTGGCTTCTGAAGGCGGACGTGGTAGTTGCCGATCTGTCGACATACAATAGCAACGCGATCTACGAATTGGGCGTGCGTCACGCGTTACGGCCCTATACCACGATCACCATTGCAGAGAACCAATTGAAGTACCCATTCGATCTCAATCACATCGTGATTCGCTCTTACGAGCATCTCGGAAAGGACATTGGGTACGACGAGGCAACGCGAATGCGGGCAGAACTCGAACAAGCGATACGGACCATATTAGCGAAGCCAGCCCCTGATAGTCCTATCTACACATACATCAAGAACCTGAGCCCTCCACAGGTCCAGGAAGCAGCCAAATCGATGGCCGCCGAGACCAACACAAGGGGAGAAACCGAGAATCCGGTTGCCGGAAGCGGCCCGCGCATCTCGTTTCTAATAGAGGAGGCGGCACTGGCGAAAGAGAAGGAAGATTGGGTTCGCGCGAGGGAATACTTCGGCCGCGTACGGCAACTGATGCGGGACCCGAAAGGACAGCGGCCAGAAGATCACTATGTAGTTCAGCAGCTGGCACTTGCCACCTACAAGAGTAAGCAGCCGGACCCAGCCAGTGCACTTCGTGAAGCCAGGGATCTGCTGCTCACGCTTGAGCCGGAGAAGACTCATGATCCGGAGACCCTGGGCCTTCTCGGAGCCGTCTGGAAGCGCCTATATGAGCTAGATCCCTCAAACCAGGAAGCGCTCGATTCAGCGATCAGCAGCTATGAGCATGGTTTCTACCTCAAGAACGATTACTACAACGGCATCAATCTCGCTTACCTGCTGAACCTCCGTGCATCCCTCTCCTCGGATGACGAGGCCGTGGCAGATGAGGTGCTCGCACGGCGGGTGCGGAGGAAGGTCTTGAAGATCTGCGAAAGGATCGACTACTCTAAGCTGCCTTCTGACGAACAGTACTGGATTCTGGCGACGATTGAAGAGGCGCAGTTCGGATTGGGCGACATGGACGCGTACGAGAACGTCAAGGCCATGGCTGCCGCGCTCGGGCCGGCATCCTGGATGCTAGCCAGCACAAAAGAGCAGATTGATAAGCTGCAGAAATTGCTCGAAGGCAAGCGATGAACCGCAGCGTCGATTCACTTTCAGAGATGGGAGTGTAGGTCTAGCGTTGCAAGCACGAGCTCGTCCCGATGATTCGGGGATCAAAGACAAGACACAATGACCACGCGCTCACTTCGGCTCCTTCTCACGAGGACTTCCGCGAAGCCGACTTGGGACAGCTCTGGGCTCTTCGGTTCGTCTCAGTTAAAGCACCACATTCCAGCAGTTCGTCCTCACACCGCAGGGTAAAAGCGATACGCTATTGCAATACAGAGAGGCAGGAGGAACTCAAATGCCTGGAGATGAACGCCGTTTCACTGCCGTCATAGAGGATAGCGTATTGGGCGAGAGATTCAGCGCTACCGTAACCGTAAAGAAAAGACTGCCGATCCGAACGTCTCTGCAAACCGGCAAGGTCGACTTAGTCGACGTGTTCATCGCGCCGATATCAGGTCAGTTGCTGGTTAAAGTTCATCATCATTTTGTGATTCACGACTTTACGGGACGCGGCATCTACATCGTCCGCGATCAAAATGGAAACGACGAGCGCAGACGCCAATGCACGATTTGGGAATTGGGGCATTCTTTCGGTGTTCAGGTCATGACAGCCCTCAAGTCTCTGGCCTGAGGCTGTTAGAGTTTCTCTGGAGAGCTCTACACTCCGCGAAGCCGACTTCGGGCCCGCCGACCAAGTTCTTGACGTTCTCCAGTATCAGGCCGGCCCCCACGAGTTTCACACAAGCGGGTATCATGGCAACGGATAGGGAGCCGACAGACAGACAGCCCCAACCAGCTGATTGAGACTTCATAGACAGGACGAAGCGTTGCTTTGCAATTTCTCGAAGTATCCGAGCAATTTCACCATTCGGACTGCCCGTATGCTTTCGCGCCGAAAATTCCTGTCCAAACCGGCCATCATTTTGGCGTAATCCTGGTCGTGTTCAAAATGAACAGTCGTCAGTCGTGTTACACTCACCAGCACTAAACGCAGTCGCATGTTGAACGAACGCGACCTCATTAAGGGCCGGTATCGAATTACTCGCCAGTTAGGCGAGGGCGGCATGGGCTCTGTGTTCGAGGTGTATGACGAACTCCTGCAGCGGCGATTAGCGCTGAAGACGCTACGGCAAGAGATCAACGACACATCTATCCGTTCAAGGTTCCTACGCGAAGCGCGTGCCGTAGCGGTTCTCGAACACCCAAACATCCTCTCCATCTTCGACATTGTCGAAGAAGGGGATGGTCTGGGCCTACTCATGCCTCTGGTCGAGGGTTCGAACGTAGCCGAGCTTATTGCAAAAGGCCCTGTGTCCTTGGAGGAAGCCGCGCACATAATACGGGCGGTGGCGAAGGGGCTCGATTACGTACACAGGCAGGGCATCGTTCATCGCGACATAAAACCTTCAAACATTCTGCTGGAACCCTCTGGCCGCGTGTTCCTCGCGGATTTTGGAATTGCGAAGTTCCAGGATGATCAAACCCGCATTACAAAGGCCGGAGCTATGTTGGGCACGTTTTTGTATATGGCTCCCGAAGTAGTGCTTGCGAAGGAGGTGAGTTACCAATCGGACATCTATTCGCTCGGGGTGACGGCCTTTGAGATGCTTTCGGGCCGGGCTCCGTTTGAAGGCGACTCCTCTTTTAATGTGCTTTCTGCAATTGTTCAGAGCGAGCCACCGCTTGTGACGGATTTGCGCCCTGACATCCCACGCGAGACGGCGAGGGCAATAAAGATCGCGCTCTCAAAGAACCCCCAAGACCGGTTCGCAACAGCAGAAGCCTTTGTCGAGAGCGCCTTCCCATTAGACATTCAGCCCCAAGCCGGAATGGAGAAAAGGGGCGGCAAGAGGCTATGGTTCCGGCGATTATTCGCGCCGTTCAAGAAAGTTTCGTGGTCTCATGTCAGAACACGACGCGCCGAGAATTCTGCGTCTGCGTCTCTCGGTGAAAGTCAGCAAACCGAACTGGCTTCGCAGACTTCGGGTGGTGCAACCCAAATCTTTCATCGGCCAGAAAGCCAAATACTGCAAGCGGATGCAGCAATCAAAGCCATGCCTGCAGGTCCAACACCTGGTGCGGGTGGCCTGGCAGAGTCCTTCGAGAACAAGGAAGGCGGCAGCCACGAGTCCACCGTCATTTTCCAGGTACCCGCTCGACGGAGGTGATTGGCTGGCTCAGTCCGATTGCGGAGGCTCTAGATTACATTCACCGCAATGGCGTTGTTCACAGCGGGATCAAGAGCACGTCGGTGATTTTCGACGAAGAAGGGAAGCCGTACCTGACAGACTTTGCGATCGCCATGCATCCAAAGGACAATACCCGCCGCGTGTTTCTGGGTACGCCTGAGTTCATGGCTCCTGAGCAGTGGGACGGTTTGGAACCGACACACGCAACGGATCAATATGCGCTCGCAGTTCTTGCCTATTATGCATTGACCGGTGTGCGCCCATACGAGAGCCAACAGGACCCAACCACAAGAAAACGCAACTTTGCAAGAGGACCGTCGCCGGTGCACCAGGAAGCGCAGCAGCAGGGGAACATTGGCGTGACACCGGCGTTGTCTACGGTGATATCGCGCGGAATGACTGTCAAGCCGGAGGAACGTTATCCGTCCGCGCGGGATTTGGCGCTGGCTTTCCAGTTTGCCATGGCGGATTCCGCCCAACCTCGGTCTACCAAGCCAGAGGTGTTTATTAGCTACCGAAGAGACATCGGGGCGGCGTGGGCGGCTCTCTTTTCAAACGGATTGCAGCGGCTTGATATCTCGGTCTTTGTCGATACGCAACGGCGAGACAATGTAGTTCGTTTTCCGGCCTGGTTGGAAAAGGCGATTGAAAACTGTGATGTTTTTGTTTGCCTTCTTTCCGCGAACACGTTGGAATCGAACTGGGTGCGCGAGGAGATTCGACTCGCCTCGCATTATAGAAAGCCAATGGTGCCGGTTCTGCATGAAGACTTCCATTTTCCCAGCGTCTCGGAACAGTTAGAACCGCATATCGACACCCTACTCACTTATCAAGGCGTTCAACTGTTAGACCGAAAGGGAATATTTTGACGCTACACTGACGGACCTGGCAAAGATGATTAAGGCCAGCTGGAGCTCTGGTGAAGGAAAGCGCGCCGCAGGTAGATGATCGCTTGCTGAGGTCGTCAGTGATAGGTCCACACACGCGCCATTCTCGGCAAAGGCAACTGATTGGAACGGTTCCTAAACTGGTGTGACGGGTTTTTCCGAATCGGCTGATGGGCAGTTATCCCCAAACGGGCTTGGGGATCAGTGCTGCCGCGGCAGCCCGATGCCGCCTTCTTGTTCAGCCGCGAACTGCAGATGCCGAGAAGCCTCCCGGGCCGGATTCCAACCTGGAAGTGCGCGAACGAGCATCCGCCGGTGCGTCTTCGTTGTCTTGCGTGAAACTGGCTGTCTGAGGTGGACCCCATCGTTTGGACACGAAATCGGTCGTCCTTAGATGGAGAAGCGGACTGGGTAAGAGGGCGGCGGTGAAGCCGCCATCCATTCCGGGCTTGCATCGGTGCTCGGGTCGCGTCCCCGCGGAGCCCTGTCCCCCTCAGCAAACATTTCGAGTGTACGGCAAGGGTTGACTTGCGGTAAAGCGAAAAGCATCCATTCTGGCAATAACAGCGTTAAATCC
>JBJMGK010000200.1:0-21050 GCA_045807925.1 Bryobacteraceae bacterium
ATCATAGATTCACCAAATGCAAGACTTACAATGACACCAGCAAGCAAGGCGTCCAGATCCGTCAACGTCAACTACATCTGTATAGCCTTCGCCTAGTAGCTTATGCACTCTCTGGATAGGCAACAAATAGGCAACAAATAGGCAACAAAAAAGAGCCGTTTAATCCCGTGAGGCGGATCGGCACCGGGCTTCTTTAGGACGGTACCGTCCCGGAACGCCGCTTTGCGGCATCAGATTTTTCCTGGCTAGGCGCGCCAGTGAAAGATTGCGATAACCATCACAATCCAGGGAGGGCACCCTATTGTGTTTAGCGAACGCGAATAGTCGTCGCACTTCCTCTGATTTCCCATACCTTGCGACCGGAGAGGATAAGATCGAGCGGTTCCTTGCGTATGATGAGAGCCTTCACTGGTTTTTGTTCCTGAAGAGCAAGCGGGAGGAACGGGACACCTCAACCGCTGAAGCATCTGTACACCGGGCAGACTCCACTGATTGCAGCACCTGCCCGGGAAGGCATTCATGGAATTTGAGTAGCGGCTCGGAAGTAACCATGTCTGGCTGGTGCAGACTCGGATAGCCGTCAGTAGAAAATTCTTGAGGACGGACCAGCCTGTCCAGAAACACGCCGAAATTGTCTGACCTAGCTGCACCGAGATTCTGCGCCAACTCGGCGTTCGCCAGCAGACCAGCAAATGTCCACCAGGACGTCCTCTGTTTCTCGTCATCCAGTTCTACGACAAGTGAATCCGGCGCAACACAGTTGCTCTCGTCACGCTTCGCCGACCACCGTCCTGCGCCAGGCAGCGGCGCCGATTCCGGAGACTGCTCAGTCGCCCTCCGGGCTCCTTCCGCAGCCCCGGAATCGGCTCTCTTTGTGTTGGACATGCTTTCCCTCCTTCAGAACATTTTCTCTACAAATGTTCCCAACGAGCTGTCCAACGAAATTCCGGGCCGGGAGAACTCGATAAAGAACGTCAACTGTTTTTCAGCACGCCGTTCACACTCGGCCAGCATCGCTTGCGACAGGAAGTCCAGACTGCGCCGCTCTGCCTTGGCACGACAGTGAGTATGCCGCGCGCAACGCTGCTGATATCCCTTGGATGCAGGAAACATTTGCCGTCGCCAAAGCGCGGCATTCATCTGCGGTGATGCATCTCGCAGGCGGACCTCGGGTTCGGTGCAACGGACCAGACTCGAGGGCCGCTGCAGGATCCAAACACGCTTGTCGAGTTAGAGAAGGATCCGGTTGGGTTCGATGACTTCCTGGTTGCCTTCTGAATGAGGTAATTGCTTTCGAGCGGGCCGGTGGCGTGCGTGCATGGGGACTCGCACTATTTTCGGATCGACAAGCCGGTTCTCGATCCGACTAGATTGCGCCTGGAGAACTTTACCCGGGTCGAGACGTTCGGTGATAATCAGGCAAACGGCAACAACGACGTCCATTGGCTGAAGGTTTACGTGGACGCAAATAGCCGCGATGTGTTTGCCTATCAGCCGCAGATCGTGCCCGGGAATCGTACCGCAGTTCCTGCACCTTGAGGGCCGGACAGGTGCCTTCCGCGTATGAACGAAGCGTTCACTTGGCGAACGCTTCTCCTCGGCATACACCTGAATCCAGACAGGCGGGCTGTAGGACTCACGCGCTAGTCGGCCTCTGACATTTGTGCAAGTCGCGCTGTGAGAGTCCCGGTTCCCTTAGCCTAAGGGTTTAGCGAAGATAGACGATATAGCCGATTTAAGCGTTGATTATCAAGTTGCGATCACCAAAGCGGAAAAGTGGGAAGCCTACGAAGATTGGACTACTGACTGGACTGGTATCGGCGGCCGTATCCCACAGCAGAAGAAAATCACAATCACCATGGGAACACTTGTGGTGGACATGTACGACGCGGCAGCAAAAAGTTGATCTGGACTGGTACTGCCACAAAGACAGTAGAGCCCAACAACACCCCGAAACAGGCTGTGCAGGCTCTGCTCAAAGACTATCCGCCCAGCCAGCAAAAATAAATCGGCACGCTCAATTGAGCCACTACTCCTACTTCGATAATAAGAGGGGGGCGGCCCCGAGACAAACCGCGGTTTTGTCGTTATGCGGAGGTTCCTTCGAAAACATCCGTCTAAGTCCCTGAGAGATTTGAGGGCGCGTTTGCGGACGGAGATCGTTTTGCGTTCCTTCCGTGAATGCAGGGAATGCCCCAGCGGGCGCAGCGCCGGCATAGAGTCGGATCAGCCGCTTTCGGTGCCGGGCGTTGAGGTGGTGCATCTACTGGCGCTGGCTTAGTTTGAACAGACGGGCGATGATTGCATGCCGCTTGTTTCTGCGCTGAGCTTGCATCCTTTGGAGTCGGCCCGGTTTCCGGCATCGCCTGTTTGACCGTTACCTGAAAGCCGATCTGCTCCAGGCGCTTTATCAGCCGGCGTACGCTGCGATCGGGATGCAGGCGGTCATAGTGGTTGCCGCCAAGCTCCTCATAGACTGTGCCGTCCTGAATGATGTGCCAGGCAATGATCAGCATCCGATGCGCGACCGCGAGCGCGGCCTTCTTACGACCGCCGTTTACGGATACACGCCGAAACAGCGCGGTCAGGTAGCAGTCCTTTTTACGCATCAACGACCAGGCACTTTGCGTCAGAATTCTTCGCAAATATCGGTTCTCCTTGCAGGTGGATCCGGAATAGCGCTTGCCCCCCACTCTCGTTGTTGCCGGGACATAATCCAGCCCAACTTGCCAAGTGAGCTGGATCCGGAAACCGGCTCATGTCAAATCCGATTTCGGCGAGGATGACTGCCGCAGTCGTGAAGTCGACACCGGGAATGGTGCAAAGCCGGAGGATCAGGTCCGCATGCGGCTGCAGTTGCTTAGCCAGGCGCTTATCAATCTGCTCCAGTTTGCGGTCCAAATCAGCCAGTTCCTGCATTGCCTCGAATAAGAGCCAACGAAAATGCTCGCTATAGAAACCGCTCAACGAAGCTGTCAGGTCTGACTTTTTGTTCTTTAGGCTGGCTTTCGCGAGCTGCGCCAGTTGTTTCGGATCACAGTTGCCCTGCACGACCTCATCCAGTATCAACTGAGCCGTCCTGCCGCTGATATCACTCACGACGGACCCAAGCTGACGTTGGCAGTTTCTAGCAAACGTCTGATCCGGTTGAGGACACGGTTCCGATCGCTCTGCACGTGTGCGCGGCGGCGAGTCAGATCGCGCAACTCCCGAATCGGTGGCGGTGGGATGAAGCTCCCTTTCAGTAGTCCGTACTGCAACAACTCCGCAATGCGCTCACAATCCTTCTGATCGGTCTTGCGACCGGGCAATGCGTGCACATGCTACGGATTGATCAGAGTCAGTTTGAAATCTGTCTCACTGCGCTCCTGAATGTTCCGCACCGGAATCCAAAACACGCCGGTGGATTCCAGCGCGACCTGTCTGACTTGGTGCTCCTCCAGCCACTTACATAAACGCTCCAGGTTTCAGGACCTCGACGCGCGTTTTCAATTCAAACGTCCGCCAGCCGTCGAGTGCGGCCTGCGCTGCAAGCCGGCGCCCGGTCGCCAATGCAGCACCGGCGGATCGCATAAAGTTGCGACGGTTCATAGAGCCCATCTCTTCAGACACGATTGTTTCAGAGTCGCCCAGTATGTTACAGCCGAATTCACTGCTATGCAACGCGCATGATCGAGCCCCACCTCCTCCGGGTGTTGCAGGAATGGAACTTCAGGGAGCTTGCGCGGACGCATCAAATAGGCTCTTGACTTCTGAAGTGAAAGTGCTTTACTGCTAACTGAGCTTAGTATTACGCCAAACTGAAACGCTTCGCTTGGCGAATTTCATACGCTTGCGCGTGTTCGAGTTGTGACTATGTCTCCGGCTCGATTGCACTTCAGGAAGAGGGATGCTATGAACTTCCGCGCGATCTCGGCCTGGAAACCTGCAGGGTCGGCAACAGCTCAAAACTCCGGTGAGAGCAATCTTGTTCAGCCGTTCCGATCGCTTGTCTCACGGCGTCGATTTGCACGCACCACAACCGGGGCTGCCGGGCTTGGCCTGGCACTCGGTTCCGAAGTATCCGAAGAAGACGCCCGGCACAGGACCAGGTACCCTTGGACGTTTGCGCCTGTTCCTATTCCGTCCGGTAGCCCCGCAATCGGCGGCTTTTATCATGTATTCGGTCCTGGACCGGCGACGGGAGCTGATCCGATTGATTCCGAGCCGGCTACGATTTCCAACTTCAATGGTTTTGTTGGGCTTGCCTATCTTAGCGGCGAGGTAACACAAACAAACAGTGCGACTGGCGAGGAGAATTCGTACCCGTTCGTCGAGTCGGATATGCGGTTTATGACGGGCACGTTCCGTGGAACCGACGGAAAGGAGCATCAGGCGGCATTCGCCTTGGTTTGAATAGACGTCTATTTGCCCGGTCCGGGCGAACAGATTCATGATTTTAATCCGACTGCTTTCCCGCAAGTTGGTTTGTTTTGGACTCTCGAGATTCCGATGAGCGCGGTTGACGTTCGTCTCGAGAAAGGCTGGGCTCGCCTGGAGGCCCGTGACGTGCCGATCCTGGATTACAGCACGATCGGGAACGCCCTGTTCGCCGGCGGACCGGCCCCGGTACACGGGTCGGTTTCGTTCAGGGTCGTCTGGAGCGGCGCGGGAGAAAGGGTAAGCATACGAAATACCGATCCCGTTTTCGGAGGCTTCGAGGGCCAATTCCTCCGCAACTCGGCCCGGATGGAATGGACAGGCACTGTGGGTGACTTGCGATTCGAGTCTAAACCATTGCGTACCTCGTCCAGCTCATTTGCCGAAATTGGCCGTGAACAGAACGGATCTTATTTTTCGCAGAGATGTGGGCGTTGTCGAACGGGCGCTATCAGGCTGAGGCGGCAAGTAGTTGAGCGGCTCGATACTCGCCTTGCAATCCAACAGCGCTCCATTGTGTGGTTGATACCCGCTCCGGTCGAGATGTAGAGCGGTGTATCAGGAACGCTTGTGCCGCCTGAGTAACTACGCGTCAACGGTGCGAGATGAGCAGACACTCTTCAGCTGCTTCAGCATGTATGTTCTGTGCGCGATTCCTCGTATGGGCGTATAAAGGCCAGTTGAATTCTTCTGGTTTCTGAGACTTGGTCCAGATAGGTCCGGAGAAGCGTTTAGTCTTGATCGGAATTGTCACGATCGGAAAGGTCTGGTGGCCGCTATCGGGAATGCGTTTACTTTTCGGTCGGGAACCGATCTAGAAAGCGAGCGGCAGGACTCAGTTGGAGGAGGTCTGGCGCACCCGAGCCATAATCAATCGAAAGCCATGAGCTTTCTCTAATGAATGGCTAACGAGATCATCTCTTACATCGAAATGTGTCGCCGAGAAGGGGCGAGCCTTCAGCGCGGCATGAATTTCGGCATCGGTGGAACCCATTCGGTTATCCTGATGTCGCTTCGATCGAACGCTCCATACGAAGATCGAATCGATGCCGATGGCACCGTTCTTATCTATGAGGGCCACGACGAACCGCGCACGATACACACCAAGGAACCCAAAGCCTTGGATCAGCCTAAACTGACAAAGAATGGACGTCTGACCCAAAACGGCCAATTTGAAACCGCCGCAGCCGACTACAAGGCGGGGAAGCGTCGGCCCGAGCGTGTTCGCGTATACGAGAAAATTCATTCTGGCATTTGGTCCTACAACGGGATGTTCCACCTTGTTGACGGGTGGACCGAACAGAGCGGCAATAGATCAGTATTCAAGTTCCGACTTGAAGCCGTAGAGGGCGAAGAGGACCTCCGGCGTCCAGTACCGTTGCTGCCTGAGCGACGGCGGATAATCCCTGCCGCTGTGAAACTCGAGGTCTGGAAGCGTGACGCGGGTAGGTGCGTAATTTGCGGCGCCAATAACGAGTTGCATTTTGATCACGACCTGCCGTTCTCTTTAGGCGGCACATCGGTCACTGCCGCAAACGTTCAGCTGTTGTGTGCACGTCACAATCTGTCGAAGGGCGTTTTCAAGTCACCATCGTGAGCTGTGAACCCTAAATCCTGGGCGTTCATATCGGACACGCGCTCGGCGCTTCGCTGTTGTTTGTACCTATGCCTTTGCTCCCGCACTATCGCGGGGTCGGGCGGAAGTCGTGTCTATCGAATCGAAACAAATACGCAATCTCAAAGGAACGGGTCGTCTTGCGCGTTTCAGCGCAACGTCGCTAACTTATGAGTCGAATCGCGCAATATGATGGCCCAACCGAAGCACTATAAGCAACGCTTGGAAGGATTTGCGACTGGAACCTCGTTTGCGTTGGTTTACACGAGAGAGATGCTTCAACCATGAAAAACTTGATGCTCTTTGTTAGCGCGTGGATGATTTTGGCCATATCGGTCCTCGGACTGGCGCTCTACCGAAAGTTCATTTCAGCCCATGAGGAAGATCGGTATGTGCACATTTCGGAAGGCGAGGCCAGACTCATACCGCATCAAGTCGAGGTCAACCAGAGGATCGCACACGTAGACCATTGGGGCGAACTCCTGACCATCCTCACCCTCGTTGCAGGTGTGGCACTGGCCGGCATTTACGTTTACCAGAAGTTGTAGGGCTATAGTCACCCGTCGCAACAGCCTATCGCATTCAATACGACAAGGAGCGCAGGGAGCCGGCAAGGAGTTGATCGCGGATCCCCTTCATAACACCATTGTGAGACAGGAACGGCCGTTCATGAACTGAACTGCGCCGGTATCCCCCCTCGGCTTGCTGGAGGTGAACTGATTCGACACGAGAGGTGCGCTTTCGCGGGAGCAATCACGCAAGGGTTGGGTCCGCTCGAAATGGCTGGCAACAGAGCCGTTCTTATCGACGAAAGCGGCGATATCCCGTTGGCCTTACAACCCAAGCTGTTGAGGTCCATCGACGCGCTTCTGTGGACGGGCTGTATCCAGCTAGCTAGCAACGCACGCGACTGCGCAATGCCGGTCAGATCCTATCTGCCGCACGAACATTTGAACTATTGTCGATAGCACCACTGCAATGCCGAGCAACTCTGGTCGGTGTTACTCTGCGACAGTCCACTGGCCCCGGGAAAGTAAACTTCTCCTTCTCTCATCCCTTGTCCAATCTCAGGTCCATCGTGCCGAATCACTCTGATACGGCCTAAGACTTGTAGAACCCGTCATCTCAGAAAAAACCGAAATTCCTTAGATATTCATAAACGCTAGGAAGCCTCAGCTGACAGTTTCCTCGAGTTCAGCACACTAGCGTGGTCCTAAGGCCTGCACACCAGACATTCACACGGATTTTCATAAGAGAATCACCCAACACTTCCAACTATTCTTTCGGACATTCTCGCCCGGGGCCGCCAGCATCGGAGGCTTCTCAAAGGATCCATGACTGAAAAAGCGCCTGACGACATATTCGCTCTATACTCCCGATTCGACCTGGACGGCGACAATTACCGAGTCTTCCGAAGCGAAGAGGTAGATAAGGGACCGGTGACCGCCGTCCCGGTTACGACAGCAAGCGTTCCCGCTGAAGAACGAGAGGAACCCAGCAAGCCGGTCTTGGTCGAGACAAAGTGCAACAAGGTGGACCTAGTGAAAGAGTCCACGTTTCTTCCGGCCGAATCGGTGGCGACGCCTCACCGTATACCTACTCCGATCCGTTTGGAGGCCGACGCGTCTCGCGCATCGTTACAGGGCTTGTGGCGGCACGTCGCGAATGCCCGAACTACGACCTTTCGCAGCACGCCCGAAACTCTCGCAGCGAATTCGGTCAGCGTGACCGGTGTAGCGGGCGGAGTAGGAGCCACAACAATTGCGGCCATTCTCGCACGCCTCCTGGCCAAAACTGGACGGCGTTGCGCCTTGTTCGACGATACCGAAGATCCAACACTGCCCATCTATTTCGGAGCGCAGAGAGTCGCGGACGAACAGCGCCGTTTCGCGGGCCTAAGGTCGATTTTTGAGTCCAGGGCGCGAGTTGTGAACCGCAGGATGTTCGAGCCGGTTGAGGCAAGTGACACCAGCGCAACCTTCATCGAAAGAAACTTCGCACTTATCGCAGAACACTTCGACCACCTCGTGTTCGATCGTCCAGGGCGCTCTTGCGATTCGTCGGGGGCTGCATTACGGATTTATGTTGCTATCCCCGACCTTAGCTCGCTCACGCGCATTCAGAAAGTACGGCGAGAATTAGATCTCGTCGGCGACACAGGATCGACGGTTTGTGTTCTCAACCGATTCGATTCTTCCATATCGCTCCATGTGGAGATCCTCGGATGGTATCGCGAGAATTTTCGCAATCTAATCGTGATCCGCGAGTCATCGCTGGTTCCCGAGGCTCTAGCGGAAGGGAGCACCGTTGTTGATTGGATTCCCGATTCTGCCGTATCAGGCGATTTCCTCAACTTATTTGCAACCGTAAGCCAGTTACAGGGTGCGCAGACCGAAAGGCTCCCGCTATGCTCCTAAACCCTGAACAAAAGAGACAAACTACTCCCCACAAAAGGTCTATGAAATTCTTTTTGATGCTGCCGGTCCTAGCCGGTTTTGCGTTCCTGATCCGGATGCCGCTTTCCTGGACGGACCAGGCCATTTTCAGCGCGATTTTGATCGTGGCATGCGTCGTTATGGGCCGCCTGAGCGAATCAAGGCTTGTGACCTCTACTCTGGCGCTCGCATCCGTGTTCTGCACTCTTCGCTATATCGTGTGGCGCTGGAGCAGTTCGGTCACCTATCTGAACAGCTCAAGTTGGAACGTTGACATCACCGGCCTTATCTTTGCCCTGCTGCTGCTCTGCGCGGAGACGTATGCCGTCATCATTCTTCTGCTCGGGTATTTCCAGAGCGCACGCCCTCTGAAGCGCAAACCCGTTCCGATGCCGCAGGATATCAGTTTGTGGCCTTCGGTGGACGTATTCATACCGACGTACAACGAACCGCTCGAGGTTGTAAGACCGACCGTGCTGGCCGCGATGGGTATCGACTGGCCTACGGACCGCATCAACGTTTACATCTTGGATGACGGACGCCGGGCGGAGTTCCAGCAGTTCGCAGGAGAATGCGGCGCCGGGTACCTGACACGCTTCGATAACAAGCACGCCAAAGCCGGCAACATTAATGCAGCTTTGAAGAACACGTCCGGCGAATACATCGCCATCTTCGACTGCGATCACATAGCCACGCGTTCCTTCCTGCAAATGACCATGGGATGGTTTGGCAAAGACAAGAAGCTCGCGATGGTTCAGACACCGCACCACTTCTACTCGCCCGATCCGTTCGAAAGAAACTTGAATGTATTCCGAACGATCCCGAACGAAGGCGCTCTGTTCTACGGAATAGTACAGGACGGAAACGATCTTTGGAATGCAACGTTCTTCTGCGGCTCTTGCGCCGTAATCAAGCGCGACGCTCTGGAGCAGATTGGCGGTATCGCAGTTGAAACCGTAACGGAAGACGCCCACACCGCACTTCGGCTGCAGAGACTTGGCTGGAACACGGCATACATCGGCATTCCCCAGGCTGCGGGACTCGCAACCGGTAGTCTGGCAGCGCACGTCGGCCAGCGAATTCGTTGGGCCCGCGGTATGGTGCAGATTCTTCGCACGGAGTTTCCGTTGTTTGCGAGCGGACTTAAATTCTCTCAGCGGCTTTGCTATCTCAACTGCGTTCTTCATTACCTGTATGCCATTCCAAGGCTGGTTTTTGTCAGCGCTCCCCTGGTATACCTGCTGCTCGGCACAAGCAATCTCTACGGATTCATGTGGGAAATTCTTGCTTACGCGGCACCGCACCTTGTCCTGTCGAACATGGTGAATTCACGCTCTCAGGGCGACCACCGTCACTCGTTCTGGAACGAAGTTTACGAGATGGTGTTAGCGCCTTACATCCTGCTTCCCACCACCTTCGCGCTCATCAACCCGAAGTGGGGAAAATTCAACGTTACCGCTAAGAGCAGCGTCGTGGAAGAGAGTTATTTCGACTGGAAAATCGCACGGCCTTACCTGGTGATGATTGCCTTGAACATTGTCGCCATCGTCGCCGCAATCCCGCGCTACTTCACGGAGACCGATCCGTCTGGAGTGTTATTTGTTAACGTCGTTTGGGCCACGCTGAACACGCTGATGTTAGGAGCCTGCGTAGCGGTTTCGTATGAAACCAAGCAACGCCGTGCCACGGCTCGTGTTGAAGCGCCCCTTTCCGCGACTTATTTCGGGGGTGCAGAAGAACTTCATCACTGCCGAGTCATCGACCTTTCCGAAGGCGGACTGGCGCTGCGCTCCGATCGTGTTTTCGCTGTGAAGCCGGGTGAATTGGGTGAGGTCACGCTACGCAGCGGCAGCGAAGAACA
This sequence comes from Bryobacteraceae bacterium, assembly GCA_045807925.1. GTDB lineage: Bacteria > Acidobacteriota > Terriglobia > Bryobacterales > Bryobacteraceae > Bog-105. The sequence continues at coordinate 10,331 of JBJMGK010000200.1, forward strand.
CAAATTTGCCGTCGAGAGCGTGCGTACGAGTGAGAACCGCATTCACCTGCGTTTCCTGGCGAGCGACCTGAAACACCAGCGAGCCATGACCAAGCTGATCTATGCTCGCGCCGACTCGTGGCTCGACTGGACCAAGGACCAACGACGCGACCGGATCATCAGCAGCCTTGTTCACGTGTTCGGAATCGGCGCCAAAGGCATATGGATGTTACCGAGCATGCTCATTAAGCGTGAGACAAAAGCGCACTCCGGACGAAGAAAGGTCGTCGCCAAAGCTGCGCTTCACATCTTTCTCGCTTGCGTTGCCCTCACGCCCTTGCTTCGCGCGCAAGCTGCCCAGCCAATTCCAGAGCTCGCGAGACGCAAACAGCTGGCTGCGGATAATGGTGTTTCAGAGGCCTTTCACGATCACCAGACATTCTTCGATCTGGGCAGCAAGTCAGCGCTGATTCTGCACGCCGATGGTTTAAAGACCAGCTTCGGATTCGCAATACCGAGCGCGAAAATTGTGGACTCGGCAGACTTGGCTATTCATTACCAGGCGATCGATTCTCGCAATGACAGCGAACTGAAACTGACAGTCAATGTAAACGATGTGGAGGTAACGACTCTCCCGGTCAGGAAGTCAACCGGCTCGTCTGAAGTTGCGCACGTGTCGCTGCCTGCAGACCTGCTAGTTCACGACAATGCGCTTTCGTTTCAATTAGTCCGCGAGTGCCTGACGCCATGCAGGCACGTTATCGACGACACGCTCGCCTTGCGGATCGAACCCACGACGGAACTCGAGACATCCGGAATGGTCCTTCGCCTTCCAGCCCGCCTCGCGATGCTTCCGTCGCCGTTCTTCGATCCGTCCGTTCATCATTCGATCGAGATGCCTTTGGTGTTCGACGCGCAGCCCGATCTTGCCTCACTGAAGGCCGCCGGTGTACTAGCGTCCTGGTACGGCGCGATGGCCGGTTTCCGAGGCAGCCACTTCACCGCGGCAATCGGGCAATTCCCCAAAGGTAACGTCATCTTACTCGCGCATGGGGACGGAGCCTTAGCGACGAGACTGGGCCTGAATGGAACCGATGCGCAGGTTGCCATCTGTGATAATCCGGTCGATCATTACGGCAAGGTGCTTGCAATCGTGGCCGATTCGAGCGCAAACCTGGTACGCCTGGCACGGTTTGTTGCGCGCAATCGCTTCACAGAAGAGACCGACCGCATGATGGTCGCGCCGGAGCGCCTTATCGACGAGCCTTCGGCACAGAAGGCGCCATCCTGGTCGGACGCAAGTCATCCGATTCGTATCACGGGAGACCTGAACCAGAATCTGTTACAAGCGCGGATCAGTGCTCCGACAAGGCTCTATTTCCGCGTGGCTCCGGATCTCGATTACGGTACGCGGATCACGGTACCCCTTCGCCTGTCCTATCGCTTGTCGGGACTCGGGGCTGACGATCATGTGTGGGTTGCTATCCGCCTCAACGACACCTTCGTTACCAAGCGACGATTGGGAATTGAAGACTGTGGCGATGCAAAAGCCCAGAGCTTTGCGATACCCGTCTCGCTCCTCTATTCCAGCAACACACTGAACGTGGAACTGCTGACTAACCGCTCGGACACAAACGTCAGCGATCCGGCAGCCGTGAGTCTGCAGGTGCTGCCGGCGAGCACGCTTGAACTCGGCGATCCCGCACACTTCGTTCGCATGCCTCGATTGGATCTGTTTGCCGACGCAGGGTACCCCTTTACCTCCAAGGCCGACGGAAGCGAAACCACCGTTGTGCTCCCGGATGATGCGACGGCAGCACAGATCGGCCTGTACCTGGACGCAATGAGCTTTCTCGGAGCGCAGGCGCAAGTTGGCGCAGTGAACTTCGAAGTTTCCAATTCGAAGCATGCGACTGAAAGCCGCGACCGAAACTTTCTGGTTATTGCAAGCAGCAACGATGAGGCTACGTTCCGGTATTTCGAACCCTCGATGGTAGTAATTCCCGCGAACGGCAAGTTTGAGCTGGGCGACAGCAAATTGTCTTGGGCCGAATGGTTCTCGCGGGCATGGTTCGGACGTCGCGAAGAGACTCAAAAGCTGCTCGCGCTCATGGAGGGCGAGAACAGCCCGAAGTTCCTGATGGAGCAGTTCACAAGTCCCTATCGGCCAGATCGCTCGGTGGTGCTCCTGGCAACGCGCAGCGAAACGGACGATCGGCCCTATTTTGACCGGCTCACGGAGTCTTCTCGCGAAGGCCGTATCAATGGCGGAGTGGCCGTTGCTGGCGACGGGCACTTTCAATCGTTCAGCCTGAATTCGCGTTCTTATACGTTGGGATCCAAAGTCTCTCTGGCGGCGGTTTACGGGTGGCTGCGCTTCCACTTGTGGGTATTACCGCTGCTCCTGATCGGCGCAGCCATGCTCCTTGCTTTCTGGTGGGAGCAGGTTCTTTCGCGGCAAGCGGAAAGACGTCTTCAGGTTATGGCCTGAAGAGATCACGAAACAAAAGCAACAGACGGTAACACTCATGAAACTCTTTACACTTTTCCCGCAATCCGTGCGCGCTTCTGTAGCTGTTCTCTTGTTGGTGAGTCAAACGCTTCCAGCAGAACAACTTCGCCCACATACGTCGGCCATGGACCTGCTCATTCAGAAAGCCCGTTCGCTGGAAGCTCGCGACCGGGCCGATCTGGCCGCGCAAGTCTGGCAGCAAGTCCTGGTCACGGACCCAAACCAGCCCGACGCGCTAGCCGGGGTTGCACGCTGGGCGAAGCGCTCGGGCAAGAACGAAGAAGCAAACGGCTATCTGAGCAAACTACGGCGCGTGGCTCCGGATGCGCCTGCCCTTACTCAACTCGACTCTCCAGAAGTCGCCAGGCAATCGAGCGACCGGCTGAACGAAGCCGCGAAGCTGGCAGCCAAAGGCCAATCGGATGAAGCGATGCGCATCTATCGTGAGGTCTTCGGATCTGCTCCGCCTCCGGGCGGATGGGCAACCGCTTACTACGAGACTCTGGCTAATACCTCCGGCGGTTTTGAACCGGCGCTGGCAGCCCTGCAAAAGCTTGCGGCGACCTATCCCGAGGTTCCGAACTACAAATTAGCAGCGGGCAAATTGATGACGTACCGACCGGCAACTCGCCAGGCGGGAGTGACGCTTTTGGCTTCGATCCCACAATCGACTGCGGCGGGCGCCAAAGCTCGTGAATCGTGGCGCCAGGCATTGGTATGGGAGAAGACCAATGCAGCATTCTTGCCCGCAATAGAGAATTACTTAGCCAATTATTCCGACCCGGAGCTCCAAACGGCCGTACCTAGCTTGCGTGCGCAGACAGCGAAGGGTGGGCGCAGCTACGAATCCAAAGAAGAGCAGATGGGCTACGCGGCGCTCAAAGGCGGCAATGTTGCCGATGCGGAAAAACAATTCGAAGCTGCGGTGGCAAAAGATGAGAAGAACGGCAGGGGTCATGCAGGACTCGGGTTCGTTCGCATGAAAGCAGGCGATTTCGATGCTGCCATCGATCATCTTGAAGTCGCACATAAAGCGTTCCCGACCGACACAACGATCAAAAGCTCTTTGGAGTCCGCAAGATTCTGGCAGGCGATGCAGAAAGGCGCCAAGGCAAGTGACGCCGGCGAATGGACCGAAGCAGCAGCGAGCTATGGACGAGCGGCTTCGCTGAAACCGAATTCGGAGGAAGCGGCCAAGGCTCTCGGCGGTGCACTGCTGGCGGCCGGATCACCTGCGAAAGCGCTGCCCTACCTGGAGCGCGCCACCAAAGCGAAAACCTTAGATGAATCTGCCTGGTGCGCGTTCGTAACAGCGAAGCTGCAAGCCGAGGGCGGAAAAGCTGCCCTCGTAGCCATGAATGCGGCTCCGGACACCTTTGCGACACCTCTGGACCGAAATATCAGCTGGAAGGCGCTGAGAGCTTCTGCTTTCGCCGACAGCGGGGAGCCGTCAAAAGGCGAGGAACTCTACCGTGAACTCTTGGCTTCCACCGACCCGATAAACCTGGACGCGACACAGCAAATAGAACTGGCAGGCTTAGCCCTGCGTTACCGTCAACCCGAACAGGCGCTGGTCTATGCGCGCAAGGCGGTGAATGATCGTGCCAACGACGCCGGAGCTTCGGAAGTGTTATTTTCCGCGCTGGTCGGCGCACGCCGGCCACAGGAAGCTGAACGGTTCTTTAATCGCATGCCTGAGAAGTTGCAAAAGATGGTTCTGACCCGTCCCGCGTTCCTGGAAGCGCTTGCGTCCTTGAAGGAATTGAACGGAGATCTGGAAGGGGCGCGCACGCTCTTGGAACAGGCGACCTCAATATCAGACTCCTCGGTAAAAGACAAAGGAGCAGAATTGACGAAGCTCCACATGGCGCAGGTTTTGGCAAAGCTGGGACGAGGCACGGAAGCGGAGAGCGTCGTAACTGCCATCGTGGAAGCACATCCGAACGACCCGGACGCGTGGCGCGCTCACTTCCTCGTTCTGCAGTTGCTCCATCGCGAGAACGACATTGTTTCAGTCGCGTCGAATATGCCCCAGAACGTAGCAGTGAAGCTGGGAACAGACGGCGAGATGGTGACTCTATTAGCGCGAGCGCACGGCGCGGCTGGCGACCCGGCGTTCGGCGTGAAGCTGCTGGAGACCTATATCTCCCGATCCAGCTCGCCGGAGGGCGGCGCTACCCTCCCGCAGCGAATTCAGCTCGGCTGGCTTTTACTGAACTCCCAGGGACAAAGCTCCAGGTTGTTTAAAGTGCTTGACAATTTAAATGCGCGCAAGGACATGAACGACGATCAGCGCAAAGAAGTAACGAACCTTTGGGTAACCTGGATTCTCCGGTCTTCCGATGCAGCGCACCGGGGCGGCAACGACACCCGTGCGATCGGATTACTGCAACAGGGAATGAACATGTTCCCCGATCAACCGGAACTGCAACGTGCCCTCGCCGGGAACCTGCTTGCCTCGGGCAATACACGGCGAGCGCTCAACGTGTACTCGAATTGGGGCCTCAACGGCGCACAGGCGGACGACTACGCGGGTGCAATCGGTGCGGCTCTGGCTGAAAAGAATGGCCAGTATGCGGACACGTGGATCGACAAGGGCCTAAGTCTTTGGCCGAATAATTCAAAGCTGCTGGAACTGGCGGGCGAACGAGCGAAGGCACACGGGGATCTAAAACAAGCGGAGCTGTTCTGGAGGCAGGCGCTTGCCGAGAAGAAATCGCAACCCGAGAGCGTTCTCGCTTCGACAGAAAACGCCGGACCATCGTTGAAAGCCATGCTTATCGGGACCGAAGGCCAGCGCAAGTTAGCCGACGGAAATGTGTCGAGCTCAGATCTTCGAGCAACGATGGCCTCGCCGGGCGACGACGATGCTCCTCAGGTCCACTTCTCGAGTTTTGACCGAAGAGCGACGGCACGTGAGGATGTTGTTCGAAGCAACGCCTTCCTTGGCGAGTCTATTTCATCATCAACAGCAGCGCAAACCAGCTTGCTTTTGAAGCCTGTGTTGCCGGCCGATTCGCTGGAAGACAAGATCGCGGCGCTCGAAAGCCGCAACACACCGTATGTGGGTTCAAAGATGACAGTGTGGGGCCGCGGGGGCGAGGCTGGCTTTGGAAAGCTGCTAATTGAACAGACGGAGTTGGAAGCGAGCACCAATTTATCCAATTCGCTTCGCGCTTCGTTCCTTCTGAAGCCGACCTTTCTCTCGGGCGGCACAGCAAGCGGAACCGGCACATCGCTCTTCGGACGGCAGACAACGGTGGGTTCGTTCGGGCCGCAAACCGCAGCCGGTATTGCGCCGGAAGCTCAATTATCCTCCGATTCTTTCGGCCTCCGCTTGGGAACAACCCCGCAGGGCTTTCTGGTCAACAACTGGGTGGGCGGCCTCAGAATTCAACCCAAAGCAGGACCGATCACTCTCCTCCTGGAGCGCGACAGCGTGAAGGATACAATGCTCGCGTTCTCGGGTGCGAAGGATCCGCAGTCGGGACAGACATGGGGCGGTGTGATGACGAACACTGCTGGGTTGCAGGGACGATGGGGTGACGAAAACTCTGGCTTTTATGCAAGCGCCGCGTATCAGGTTCTCGACGGGCGCAATGTTGCCAAGAACACCGGCATGAACGGCGGTTTTGGAACCTGGTGGAAGGTGGCGGTCCTTCCCACGGGCAGTTTGACGGTAGGGATGAATTTCTCCGCCATGCACTATGACCGCAACTTACGGTACTTCACCTTTGGACAGGGAGGCTACTTCAGCCCGCAACAATACTTCCTTTTCAATGTTCCTGTGCGTTGGGCAGGGACGTATGGGCGGAGACTGCAATATACCCTGGGCGGAAGCCTCGGATTGCAGCACTTCGTTGAAGACGCTTCGGATTACTATCCGACGGATGCGGCTCTGCAGGCCAAGATGGGATATCGCTACCAGGCGCTGACGAACACGGGTGCAAACTTCAGCTTCGATGGCCGCTTGAACTACCAGATGGCGCCGCACTGGGTACTCGGCGCCTTCGTGACCGCCAGCAACGCTCGAAACTATACGGCGGCTTCAGCCGGACTCTTTGTGAAGTACACCTTCGAGGAGCGTCCGATGAGCTTCCAGAATGCCCTGCCGTCAACGCCTGACTGGCGCGGACAGCAGCCATTCGTCTTGTTCTAGCGATAGTTCCAAGTCAGAAGCGCGCCCCCGGCATTGCGCTCATTCGGGTAGAAGCCCGGCGAGTGCAAAGACGAGGGGCGCGTTCCAGTTGATGGCGACTTCATTCGAGGCATAGGATTCCTGCAGATCGAGGAACGCCTTGGCTGCCGGAGTCTCAGCCGGAATCAGTCTCTGCATTTCTGGATCTTCTCGGCCTGCGTTTGGACCACCGCTTAAGAGTCCGGGCCACGGTTGCTTCAGGCCGGCACTGGGACGGTGGTGAATGTTGCGAACCGAATTGGCACCCAGACCGGTAACAAAGGACAAGGAAAACGGATTACGGCCGAACAGGTAATGGAGATTCGCTGCGGCCGCTTCGCGATACTGACGTTTCGGCGAAAACCGGTCAGCGATCAGGAGCTGGAAGCTGTAGTTGGCCGCAACTCCGTTAGAACCCCAAACGTAGTTCTTGCGAAGCAGCGTGTTTTGATATCCGTCTCGCTGTACGCGCTGCGCGATGGCGTCTGCAGCGGCAGCCGAACGGTCTTCTATTTCCTTGACCGCGGAAATGTTCCGACCTTTGGCTAACGCGTATGCCCAGAGAGCGAAGCCGGCCGTATTCGACCAACTAGGGGGCTCGTCGCTTGAGATCCGATCGAGAAATTCGCGGTAATGCGCCGTGAAATAGGCTTCGAACGACTCGTCTGCGGTTGCCCTGCTCAGTTCGGCTGCAGCCCAAAGTTGCTCGTCTCCACACTGTTCGTCGCCGTATTCACCCGTCGTAATCCCCGGCGGATTTTTAAAGGTCACCGACGGATGTGCGGTTAGCCAGCCCCATGCATTTTTCGATGCAACCAGGCATCTATCCGCAAACGTAGGATCGTACTGTCGATACAGGCGTGAAGCTATAGCAGTGACTGCTGTAAAATCAGCCGTTGCGCAAGACGTTTTGAACGGAGCGCGGCCTGAGCCAATCACTAACCTGGGCAAGGCGTCCTTCTCGGGCGGAACGAACCCGGGGAAATGTGCGCTTGTCTGCTTATGCCACACGCCGCCATCGGAATCTTGCATGGCCAGCATCCACTCGATGCCCCAGCGTGTTTCGGAAAGGAGATCCGGTATTCCATGTCCGGATTCCGGGATCCGTAAATTGATTCGGCCCATGCCGCCCTGTCCCCAGAGTTCGACGGCCAAAAGAAGAGTGGCCGAGGTGACGCTGGAGCTCACAACGTAACGTCCGTAATCGCCGGCATCGTGCCAGCCTTTAGCGGAGGAATGCGGGCCGGTTCTACCGCTGGACAGATCGTATGAGCCGACCTTATGACACGCGTCGTGATGGAAACCGTTGCCAAGATCAACGGCCGTTCCGCAGCGCTGGCCGTAGAAACTGCGGGCCGTTAGTTTGAAGGCGTCCGTGTAGACATCCGGGGCGATTCGGAAAGGTACACTCCTGCCCAAGCCGGCGACGTTCAGATAGTAGGATCCAACCCTATCTATGCCGGTGAAGTCGGCGGTTTGCGTCATGTCGCCGGAATCGGGATCGAAGAAGGGGGAACTCAACTTACCCGGGAGAACGATCCGATCATCTTCTGCGCGACGAAGCTCAAAGCTGGTCGGCACGACTGCGCCACGATGAACAACGAGTGCGACTTTCCCCAGGCCGGTTGGGTAGCCGACCTGATCCACCTTAATCTCTAGTGTTTGGCCCTCGGTCTCCGGAGACGATGCAAGTGGGATCACAAAGCAAACCAAAAGCGCGACAGAACGACCGCACATCAAGCCGCTATAGTCGCATATACGTTACGCAGTGCCGGCTCAACGCCGGTGTAGAGGTAAATTCGATCCCGCACTCGTCACGTGCAAGCTTGCCACATTGCTTATGCGAGGGCCAGGAAACGAAGCACGTCGCTGATCGGTTTCGCTCTGTCGTGTTCGTAACCGCAGCGACTCGCAGATCCTGGATGACGACCTGTTTGAAATGCATCTCGGGGCCCTTCCGCTCGTTGTGCAGTGCTATTGTTTGGAGCAGTGGGCTGATGATTTTGTCGTGCACATGCGTATCTTCCATGTGAATCGATCGCGGCGTGCCACGACAAAGAGAGCTGGGGATTGGTTGCGGGCGTTATCGTTACGGATGCCCGGCCAGCAAATGCGTGCAGTGAGACTACGAGCCGGCAATCCGGACAAGTCATAGCGTTGTTGCTGGGGACGTTTGGAACAGAACCCTTGAGTTGGCGTCGAACGTTTTATGAGGGGCGAGGGTTACGCGGGTCAAAAATCAGAATTCCGGTCCGGTGAGAACGTTTGGCATTATGAATCTGCGGTCCGGTATCACGCAGTACGAGTGATCGTAGACCGGCTTCATCATATGTCGAAATTCCTGCTTGGCTATACGCCTGCGCTAGCGAGCACAGGACTGTTCATCGCACTCTTGCTCGGCGGGCTGACGACATGTGTCAGCGGGCAGCGGCTTGAGACTCCAGACTCGCTGAGCGGCCTGTCGCAATCTGTTCCGGCTACTCGCGACTATATGCCGGGTCCCGACGATACGGCAACTCAGGCCCAAGCATTCGCAACGCTGGTGGGAAAAGTACGGGATGTTGCCGGCAATGCGCTCCCCGGAGTTGATGTAACCCTCGTGGGAGTGAACAATGGAGTGCATTCCACTCTGAAGTCAGATCCGCAGGGCGGTTTCCTGTTTGCTGACCTACGGCCCGGCATATACCAAGTCAAGGTCGATGCCCCGGGCTTGGGTTTGTCGGGTGCGGCCCAGGTCGTCCTCGGTAGAAGCCAGCGCCGTCAGCTAAACGTCTTTGCGATGCAACCCGCTACGCAGAAGACGACCGTCAACGTGGCCGCTACTTTGGAGCAGATAGCCGAGGCGCAAGTGAAGCAACAAGAGCAGCAGCGCGTTTTGGGTTTTTTCCCGAACTACTACACCAGCTATCTGTGGGACGCAGCGCCGATGACCAGGAAGCTAAAGTTTACTCTGGCCCTGCGAACGCTCACCGACCCCGTAACGTTCTTCACAACGGGCGCTATTGCCGGAGTTGAGCTGGCACATAACACCTTTCCGGGATATGGACAAGGCTTTGAAGGGTATGCCAAGCGTTACGGGGCTACTTACGCTGACACAGTAACTGCGAGAATGCTCGGAAGCGCAATCTTTCCGACCATGCTTCATCAAGACCCTCGCTACTACTATCAGGGTTCAGGCAGAAATCGCTCACGAGTACTCCACGCGCTTCTATCGACAGTTATTTGCAGGGGAGACAACGGGCGCCCGCAGCCGAATTTCTCTCACATAGCTGGTAGTTTCGGGGCAGCGGGTCTCTCGAACCTGTATCGAACCGAGCAAGACCGGCAAGCCGGCCTGACGTTCCGGAATGGCCTCATTATCCTGGGCGGCACCGCAGTGACGAATGTCTTGCGCGAGTTCCTTTCAAGGAAAATCACGACCAATGTCCCAGGGTTTGCAAACGGCAAGCCATAAGCTACCGCGCTCTTGCCCCGAATGTTGCGACCTTCTACCCTGTGCGTTAGAACCGCAGATGGAAGATCCTGAGACCGTTCTCCCAAGTGATCTGCCGGAAAACGTCAGGTGAAGTCAGGTCTTTCAACAGCCCCAGAGTCTCTCTCGCCACGCACTTGCCCGCCAGTCGACTCGCTTCCGGGTTGTTGCCCTGCGAAATGCCCCCGCCCTTTCCATCGGCACAAGCGCAGTCGCTACCGAAGATCAACTTATTTCGATGGCGAACAATGAAATCCCGCGAGAAGTCTTTGTCGCGCGACAGGGCGTTGTTCCCTGAGTTTGCCGACATGTCCGCGTATAAGTTTGGGTAGTCCGATAGGAACTTGTCGGTTAGCCGCCATTTCTCACGAAGACGTTGAATCCGAATAGCCGTCGGCTAAAACTGGGAGCACGTGATAAATCGAGCTTCAGAAGGCCGCCGAAAGAGACACCAGTCGTAAGTGGGTGAAATTTGTTTTGGAGTTGTCAAAGAACGAGTGGCCACAGGCCGCCATGAGTTCAGCAGCGCAATTGCTGAAGAGCCTGGCTGAAGAGAGTTTGTAGCGGAAAGCTGCTGCTC
>JBJMGK010000201.1:0-38670 GCA_045807925.1 Bryobacteraceae bacterium
GCACATCGAACACGGCTCGGCTCTGCCCACTTGGCAGTCTACGATGCACCTGTATCCGGTAAACGGGAAGGCGAGTCGTATTGCGCCAGCCGAAACCGCATATAGCCATAGGGATGCCGTGTGGAGCGAAGTGATTGTCGGAGTAGACCCCGACCCGGCAAACCGTCAAAAAATCACGGATTGGGCCAGGGGCTATTACGATGCTTTGCATCCTTTCGGCGCGGGCGGAGCTTATTCGAACTTCATGATGGAGGAAGGAGAAGAGCGGATCCGCGCGGCGTATGGAGGCAACTATGCTCGGCTATCAGCCATCAAGGCGAAATATGACCCGGAGAACTTCTTCCGCGTGAATCAAAATATACAGCCGGCCGCCTCACTTGTAGGCGCCTATTGATGACGGCCCGTTACGATCCACCGGCGAGCGGTGTTTAGCCCTGACGCGTAGTTGTATACTCATCCGTTGAACCACGGCCTCTACTTCGTCCTCATCACGGCCGCGGCCATCGGACTTCTACTCCTGTTAGTGCTGGTCGCGCGGCTGCACGCGTTCCTGGCGTTACTGATCGTCAGCATTGCGCTTGGGTTGAGCGCCGGGATGCAGCCGGCCAAAGTCATCAGCTCGATTCAAGCCGGATTCGGAGACGCTCTCAGTTTTATTGCGATCGTGGTCGGACTGGGGGCTATCATTGGCCGTTTCCTGCAATTCTCGGGAGGCGGTCGCGTACTCGCCGACTGGCTCCTCGCAAAAACGGGACCTCGTCACGCGCAATGGGCTGTGTTGACGACAGCCTTCCTGATCGGTCTTCCCGTTTTCTTTGAAGTTGGCTTCATCATCCTTGCGCCGCTTGCATGGAGCCTGTCTCGTGAATCGAAGCGATCGCTCCTGGTATTCGGACTTCCGATAGCGGCCGCGCTGACAATGACCCACGCGATTGTACCGCCGCATCCTGCCCCCGCAGTCGCCGCGCAGCTCATGGGCGCCGATGTGGGGCGAACGGTTCTGTTCGGAGCGCTGCTTTCCATTCCGCTGGTGATCGTTAGCGGTATCTTTTACGGCGGCTGGATCTCGCGACGCATCTCCCCCCCGATTCCTGACCTGGCCGGCAACAAAGACATGAAGGCGGAAACTGCAGCAGAGCCGCCTTCGCTACTGCTGACCATCTCGATTCTGCTGTTGCCCGTTGCGTTGATCTTTCTAGGAACGCTGACCGACTTCGCCCATGTATCCGGAGCGAAATTCTTGAAGTTCCTCGGCCACCCATTTACAGCGCTGCTGATTGCTGCGCTGGCAGCTATGTACTTTCTCGGCCGCCGGAAGGGGCTTGCGGCCGATCGTGTGACGAAGCTGGTGGCAGAGTCTATGGCGCCTTTGGCCACGCTCCTCCTCATCATCGGAGGCGGCGGCGCACTGAAGCAAATCCTCGTCGATTCGGGCATCGGACCTTATCTGGGTAAGGTACTGGCCGCCAGTCCGCTTTCCCCGCTCCTTGTCTGCTTTGTAACCTCTACGGTTCTCCGCGCGACGTTAGGTTCCGCAACTGTCGCGATCGTAACTGCAGCCGGGTTACTCGCGCCGCTGCTGAAACAGATACCGGGCTACAGCCCCGAGATGCTCGTGCTCTCTGTTTGCTGCGGCGGAACGATGGTCTCCCATATCAACGACGCAGGCTTCTGGCTGGTTAAGGAATACATGGGCATGAGCGTCAGTCAGACCCTACGCAGCTGGACCGTGATGAAGATCATCATGGGCGTAATGGGTATCATCATCCTGCTGACCTGGCAAGCTTTCGTTCACCGCTAGACGCGCACCATGCAGGGGCGCTTATTGTGGAACGCCCACCCCGAGATCAGGTATTGCATGGCGGCTGCGTCGTTTCGGGCGCCTAACCCATGTTTCTGATAGAGCTGATGAGCCGCCTCAAGCCGCTCAAGATCGATCTCGACGCCTAGTCCGGGCCGGTCTGGAACACGCACCTTTCCATCGACAATCTGGAAGGGCTCCTTCGTGAGCCGCTGGCCATCCTGCCAGATCCAGTGTGTATCAATGGCGGTGATTTTTCCCGGTGCGGCCGCAGCCGTATGCGTGATCATCGCGAGAGAAATGTCGAAGTGATTATTTGAATGGGAGCCCCACGTCAAACCCCATTCGTGGCACATCTGCGCGACACGAACTGCGCCTCGCATGGTCCAGAAGTGCGGATCAGCCAAAGGGATGTCGATGGCATGGAGCTGAACGGCGTGGCCCATTTCGCGCCAGTCCGTCGCAATCATGTTGGTCGCGGTTGGCAGACCTGTCGCCCTGCGAAATTCAGCCATGATTTCGCGTCCGGAGTAGCCATTTTCCGCGCCGCACGGATCTTCGGCGTAAGCCAGGATGTCGTGGCGATTTGCGCAAAGCCGGATCGCTTCCGAGAGCGACCACGCACCGTTTGGATCGAGCGTAATCCTGGCACTGGGGAAGCGCTTGGCCAATGCCGCGATCGCTTCGATTTCTTCATCGCCCGAAAACACACCGCCTTTCAGTTTGAAATCGTGGAAGCCGTATCGGTTATACGCTGCTTCGCCGAGACGCACGATTGCGTCAGGCGTTAAGGCTTGGTCGCGGCGGATGCGAAACCAAGTATTGCTAGCCCCTTCCTCGCTGAGGTACGGGAGATCCGTTTTCTTTCGGTCACCGACGTAGAAGAGATACCCGAGCATCTCCAATTCGTCCCGCTGCTGGCCTTCTCCGAGCAGAGACGCGACCGGAACCCCGAGATACTGGCCTAGAAGATCCAGGAGAGCCGATTCGATGGCGGTACAAGCGTGAATCGTGATCCGCAGATCGAACGTTTGCAAACCACGCCCGGCGGCGTCGCGCCCCCCGAACTCCCTTCGAACTGCGCTGATGATGTCGCTGTAGCGTCCAATGCCCTGTCCGAGAAGAAACGGTTTCGCCTCCTCGAGCGTGGCCCGAATCCGTTCGCCTCCGGGGACCTCGCCGAGGCCCGTGTGTCCCGCGCTGTCTTTTACGATGAGAACGTTGCGCGTGAAGAAGGGCCCGTGTGCTCCGCTCAAATTGAGAAGCATGCTGTCCGCGCCGGCAACCGGAACGACAGTCACTTGTTCAATTCGAGGCACACCGCCAAAACCAGTGGAGCTGTTCATGCGGCAAAAGGCTTAGACGGGCGCGTCCGTATCGGCGAGGCGGATCGTATCGATCTCTTCTTTCGAAACCCGGCCAGCATTGGGAGGCGCCTTGAATTCCGCTCTGCGATCGGACACTCGAGCAAGCTCAATCCCGTTTGTATAGGGCGAATCCTTCCGCTTGAAAGCGCCTCCCACTTCTTCCACATTAATCTCGCTCGGATTCGGAGAGAAAGGAGCAACAACGGTCGCTTCAGGGTCGAGCTTCTGAAGTAGCGTGATCAATTCGGCAACAGTCATGCATCAATTATGCGACGTGCGATCTCCACTCTGATTCAATAGTGCAGGATAGGAGCGAACTACTTCCGTGCGTATCTCCAAGTGCCGAGAATGGGTCTCGACCTTCAGTTTCTGCCTCCTGTCCAGCCAGGCAGCGTTCATCACTGCACAAACCCCATCACAGCCCGCCAAAGATGGGTATCCTCCACCGGTCGAGCTCACGTCCGAACAAGACCACGCCCGGACTATGGAACTCCTGGGCATCAAGGGCCCGCTTCGGCGAGGAGCGGACGGACGCAATCCGCAAGCGGAGAATGCCGCCAATTATGACGAATCGAAGGCCAATCCGATTCCGACGCTTCCGGACGTTCTCACGCTCAAGAACGGCAAGAAAGTGAAGACTGCAAAAGATTGGTGGACGAAGCGCCGTCCTGAAATCATAGAGGACTTCGACCGCGAAATTTATGGGCGACTGCCCAAGAACACGCCCAAAGTGAAATGGGAAGTGACAAGCACGCAGAAAGAAACAAACGGCGGTGTCGAAGTGATCACGAAGCACCTCATTGGTCACGTCGATAACTCGTCCTACCCACGGGTCAACGTCGATATCCAGATGAACCTGTCCACACCGGCGAATGCCACGGGACCAGTTCCGGTCGTGATGGAATACGGGATTCTCTTCCGGCCCGGTGCTCCGCGTCCGCCTCAGATGACGCCACCTCCCGGCCCAACCTGGCAAGAGCAAGTACTCGCAAAAGGCTGGGGCTACGCAACGATTTATCCCACTACCGTACAGGCTGACAACGGCGCTGGGTTGACGAGAGGCATCATCGGGCTGGTGAATAAAGGACAGCCGCGCAAACTGGATGACTGGGGTGCGCTGCGAGCGTGGGCTTGGGGAGCGAGCCGGGCTGTGGATTACTTTGAGACCGATAAGGCGGTAGATGCCAAGCATGTCGCACTCGAAGGCCATTCCCGCTACGGCAAGGCTACCGCGGTCGCGATGGCGTACGATCCTCGTTTCGCTGTCGCGTTCATCAGTTCTTCCGGCGCGGGTGGGGTCAAGCTCTATCGGCGCAACTGGGGTGAACTGGTCGAGAACGTCGCAGCGGTAAATGAATACCACTGGATGGCAGGGAACTTCCTGAAATACGCGGGTCCTTTGAAATGGGAAGATCTGCCCGTCGATTCCCATGAACTGATCGCCTTGTGTGCGCCTCGTCCAGTTTTTATCAGCGCGGGATCAGTAGAAAAGGGCGATGGTTGGGTGGATGCCAAAGGCATGTTTTTAGCAGGCGTGGCTGCCAGCCCGGTTTACGAAATCCTCGGGAAGAAAGGCCTACCCACATCGGAGTTCCCGCCCATTGAGACAGCACTCATCGATGGTGATATCGGGTTCCGCCAACACACGGGCGGGCACACACCTGCCCCGAACTGGCCGACATTCATTGAATTCGCCAGCCGCTACTTGAAGACATCAACTCCTGTTTCCGCCAGTTCTGGCGACAACTAAACGTTAGGAATCCCGTAATGCTCCATCGTGAATTTCGACGGACCTTGTTAGCCGTGGTGCTACTTGCAGGTGTTCAGACGGCAAGGCCGCAACAAGTCAGCACCAGATTCAAAGACACGTCCCTGTCGCCGGAAGAACGAGCGAGAGACCTGGTAGCGCAGATGACTCTCGAAGAGAAGGCGGTGCAAATGCAAAATGCCGCGCCCGCCATTCCGCGCCTCGGAATTCCCGCTTATGACTGGTGGAACGAGGCCTTGCATGGTGTCGCTCGGGCTGGGTTGGCAACGGTGTTCCCGCAAGCCATCGGACTTGCGGCCACCTGGGATACGGACCTGGAAGCCCGTGTCGCCGACGCGATCTCGACTGAGGCGCGGGCCAAGTACAACGATGCCCAGCAGCACGACAATCATGCACGGTACTACGGGCTGACATTCTGGTCACCCAACATCAACATCTTCCGGGACCCGCGCTGGGGCCGCGGGCAGGAAACCTATGGCGAAGACCCGTACCTCACGTCGCGCATGGCAATCGCCTTCATCCGGGCGATGCAGGGTAACGACTCGCAGTACTTCAAAACGATCGCAACCTCAAAACATTACGCGGTTCATAGCGGTCCCGAAACCACCCGTCACCATTTCGATGCGCAGGTCAGCGAAGACGACCTGGATAACACGTACCTGTACGCCTTCAAGGCAACGATCACGGAGGGCGGCGCCGATTCGATCATGTGCGCCTATAACCGCGTGAACGGGTCGCCCGCATGTTCCAGCGACTTCCTCCTGAAGGACAAACTCCGAATGGCATGGAATTTCAAAGGCTACGTCGTGAGCGACTGTGATTCGATCGACGACATCTACCGCGGTCATCACACGGCCTCTTCGGCGGCCGAAGCTTCTGCGTTAGCAGTTAAGGCGGGAACCGACCTCGATTGCGGCAGGACCTACCGCACGCTTCCCGAAGCCGTGCGCGGCGGACTCATCTCCGAGAAAGAGATCGGCGAATCTGTCCAGCGCCTGTTTGTCGCGCGCATTCGTCTCGGCATGTTCGATCCGCCGGAGCGCATTCCCTTTTCAAAAATTGCGATGACCGAGGTGCAATCGCCGGCGCACCAGAAGATTTCTCTCGAAGCGGCGGAGAAGTCCATCACGCTGCTCAAGAATGAGGGGGGATTGTTGCCCTTCCGCAAGATCCCGAAGCGCATTGCCGTTGTGGGCCCGAGCGCGGACGATCCCGACGCACTCCTGGCCAACTATAACGGCATTCCTGCCCACATCATTACGCCGCTCGAAGGTATCCAGCTGGCCTTCGGCAAAAAGTCCGACATACGCTTCGCGCTGGGTGCGACCTATGTCGATTCCGCAACGGCCCTCGTTCCGCAGAATGTGTTGCGACCGAAAACCGGAGCGACTCAGCACGGGCTCACAGCCGAATACTTCGCCGACGACAACCTTTCCGGTAATCCGGTGCTCTCTCGGACCGAGAACCGCGGATATTTCCTCTGGGACATGCAGGAGCCCGCGGTCGTTAAATCTGTTCCCCGTCAGGCCTTCTCAGTTCGCTGGAGCGGAACTGTCGAGGTTACGCAGCCGGGCGACTATCGATTCGGCGTTCTTCGTGCCGAGTGTCACAGTTGCGGGCGTGTTGACTCTGCGAGGCTCTACATGGACGATCAGTTGCAGGTGGACGATAACGCGCAAGCGCGTGACCAGATGTCCCCGAAGACCGCAACAGTCCACCTGGAACCCGGCAAGCCGCACCCCATTCGAGTTGAATATAGAGCTAAAAACGGCGGGGGTGGTGTGCAACTCGTCTGGAAGCCACCGGCCGAAGCAACTTTAGCGGATGCGATCGAGGCAGCCAAACAGTCGGACGCCGCTATCGTCTGCATCGGTCTGAATGCCCATCTCGAGGGCGAAGAATCGAAGGTTCAGGTGCCCGGATTCAGCGGAGGCGATCGCACGGATATCAATCTTCCTGCGCCGCAGGAGAAGCTTCTGAAAGCCGTGCTCGATACCGGGAAGCCGACGGTCGTTGTTCTCGTTAACGGCAGCGCGCTCGCGGTGAAAAAGGCGAAAGATCGTGCCGCGGCGCTCCTGGAGGCTTGGTATCCAGGACAGGAGGGCGGTACCGCAATCGCCAATACTCTGACAGGTGTGAACAACCCGGGAGGGCGGCTGCCGGTGACGTTCTACGAATCGATCGATCAATTGCCGCCGTTTGACGATTACTCGATGAAGGGACGAACCTATCGTTACTTCACCGGGACACCGCTGTATCCGTTCGGCTATGGCTTGAGTTACTCCGATTTTGGCTACTCGGATCTTTCGGTCAAAGCGGCCTCTTCCAAGTACGAGGTCAGCGCAATGGTGCAAAATAACTCCAAATACGATGGCGACGAAGTGGTCCAGCTCTACCTCAGTGGTCCCGACGGGAAAGAGCCCTTGCTGCGGGGTTTTGAACGCATCCATTTAAAGCGTGGAGAGAAAAAGCCGGTTCACTTTGCCGTGGAGATGGCAGACACGAAAAGCAAGAGCTTCGTCAGCATAGGCGGCGGTCAACCATCCAAGGCATGGACCGGCGACCACTTCGTGCAAGGAAGGCTCGGGCAGTAGAGAACTGTGGGTAAGAAAAGCTGTCTTGATTTGACGGGCCGGGTGGCTGTGGTGTTTGGAGGCACATCCGGCCTTGGAAAAAGCATTGCCGTTGGATTGGCAGAGCACGGAGCCGATGTGATTCCCGGGGGAAGACGGGCAGACTTGCTAGACGGTACTTGCGGAGACATCGAGGCGGTCGGCCGTCGCACGATTCGCCAGACCGTAGACGTCACGGACCGATCGTCGATCGGTCAATTCAGGGACAAGGTTCTCAGAGAACTCGGCCGCGTGGACGTACTTGTGAACGCGGCCGGAACGACGTTAAAGAAGCCAACCGTGGAGTTGACGGACTCCGAATGGGAGGGTCTGTTCCGAGTTAATCTAACCGGCTTACTTCATTCGTGCCAGGAGTTCTATCAACCTTTGAAGGAGAGCGGAGCGGGACGGATCATCAACGTCGCTTCGCTCAGCTCTTATCTGGCTTTTTATCAAGTGGCGACGTATTCCGCGACAAAAGCAGGCGTCCTTTCGCTGACGAAGAGCCTGGCTTGCGAATGGGCGCGAGATGGAATCTGCGTGAACGCGATTGCACCAGGTGTGTTTCCAACGGAGTTGAATTCACACCTGCTGCGCGGCACGAAGCGCGGAGAAGAGATTCTCCTCCGCACACCCATGGCGAGATTCGGCGAAGCTGACGAGGTGATCGGAGCGGCCGTTCTACTTGCTTCCAATGGAGCCAGCTTCATCACAGGTCATTGCCTTGCGGTTGACGGAGGCTACCTGGCTTCCGGTGTCAATTCGTAGCGCGGATTCGGTCTAGAACCGAATCCGCGCGTTTAGCGTAATCTGCCGCGGATCGAACGTGGCGTTACTGATTGTGCCGAAGGTAGCGCTCGCCGGCATACCCGGAACGAGCCCCGTGGCCGTATTGGTCGTCAGGTTTGTACCGCCGAGATTATTGTTGTAGTTGCTGTTGAGCTGCGTCTGGTTCAACAAGTTCGTTGCGTTGGCCGCGATTTGGAGGCTGATGCGTTCCCGAATTCGGAAGTTCCTCCGCAAGCTCAGATCCATATTGAAGCGGCCGGGCCCCCTAAGGTCGCCGTAGCTTGGGGCTGAGTTCCCGATCCAATACTGGTCAGGCACGACCGATCCGTTGGGAGTAGTCACGACCTGCCCCGAGAACGGGCACGAGCTGTATTTCAAGAAGGTGTTCCTGGTTGGGGTGATTGTTCGGCCGCAAGGCAGCGTGACGCTTGTCCTTCCGTCATACCAGTGCTGAAGGGCTTCCGGAACTTCGATCGGTACGCCTGCGGTCCGATTCGGCAGGGTTCGGATTGAACCATCGGCAGCTCCGGTCAATCCCGCCACCGGAAGGCCGCTCTGGATTATCGTCACGAGACCGGTAGACCAGCCGCCAAGTACGCTGCTCAGAACCCGGTTAGAGATCTGGAACATCTTGCCTTTTCCGAACGGCAGATCGTAAGTAACGGTCGCAACAAAACGGTGAGGCATGTCGCTGTACGAGACCTTCTTATTGTTGTAGGCATTCAGCAGGTCTACCGAGCCCGAGACCTGAGTGCCGCCGGCATTGAAGCCCTGGTTATCGACGATGTCAGACGTGGTGTAGTCGAGAGACTTCGAGAACACGTAACTGAGATCTAGAAGCAGACCGTTGGAATAAGCCCGACGAAGGTGCGTTTCCAGAGCGTTGTAGCTGGAAAACCCGTTCGATTGCGACAGAACACCGCCGTACAGAATCGGGAACGGGAGGTATTGCACCTGGCGTTGCAGGGTAGTCCCGCTGAGCGCGCTCCCGAACGGGACATTGCCGGTTTGGTACGGATTCGGAATCAGCTGTGTTGCGGGGTTCAGTGTTCCGTTGCTTGCAATGTACTGGCTTCTCCAGGTGCTAAGAAGAGATTGCGGCAGGTTTTGCAGATTCTGGAACGCCTGGGCAGTGTTCATCAGATGAGTGCCTTGCACGCCGTTGTATCCGACCGACGCAATCCAGTTCTGAGACAGTTGCCTTTCTAGTGTGAAGTTCCACTGTTTGGCATAGGCGTTCTTCATGTTCCGGGCAAAGAGCCGTTGATTGCTGCCTTGGCCGTAGACCTGTGGAGCCGCGGAGTTCCCGCCGAACGCTGGGGCATATGAGAACGTATCCCAGAAGTGCCCGATCGGAACGCCTTGCGGTGTCAAACCATATGGCAGGACATTCGTTCCAGCCGAGAACGACACGGAGCCGTAATCGGTCGGCCCTGAGAAGTAGCCGGTGTTCGTGGGCAGATAGGTGATCCCGAAGCCTCCGCGGAACACGGTTTTCTGATTGATCTGGTAAGCCAGGCCCACGCGTGGTTGCCAGTTGTTGTAACGCGTGTCCCAAAGGTTCCGGCTGTAGCCGTTGGTCCCGGGGAATGCAATGATGCCCATTCCGGAAAAGGGGTTCGGCTTCGTGAAATCGTAAGAGGACATCCGGTTGTAGCGCTCGGTTGGTCCCGGCTGGAGGTCCCAACGGGCGCCGATGTTGATCGTCAATTTCGAGGTGGCGCGCCAGTCGTTCTGCGAATAAAGGGCGAAGTACTTCTGCGACAGAGCAGGTGTGACGTTGGCGCCCGGCCGAATGAACCACACACCCGCACCCGTAAACAGTGCGGCGTTGTAGTAGCCCTGTTGCTGAACCGAAGTGTTCTGCGATGCCGAGTTGCCAGCGGCCGTGACGTACTGGAATGTATAGTTACCGCCGAAGTTATAGTTGACCGAAGGAAGCTGGGCAGAGGACTCTTCCAGGTCCTGATAATTCGAGAGGAGATTCCGGAAATCGGCACCGCTCTTCAGCGTCCACTTACCGGAAATTTTAGTAACGCTTCCAACGAGGTTGTGAGCTTGCTGCCGTTCGTATTTGTTTCCGAAGCTGCCCGCGGAAAGAGCCGTCCAAGCCCCCGGAGTACCGGTCGCAGCACCTTGCGACGGCGTGATCGTCGGTGCCGAACCGTAAATCTGAAACATGGACTGCACCTGTCGCGGAATTCCAAAGGCGTCGTAATCAGCCTGCGTGAGGCCGGTCTTGTCGCCCGTGAGAGCGTGCGTATTCGTGCGCGTATAGCCATAGCGAACATCCAGGACCAGCGTCGGACTCAGGATGATAGTGTCACCGATCTGTCCGTACGGATTCTTATCACCTGTATCGGCAGGCGCGCCGTTGAAGGGCGACGTTCCAAACGGCCGAGGCGTGATGATCTGGCCGTAGTAAAGGCCGCCGCTGCCATAGATCGAATGACTCCCTCGTTTGTAGTCGATGCGGTTGTTTAAGCTGTGCCGCCGCACTGTTTGGATCGGGCTCGCAATGTAATTGTTCGTGCCGTAAACGTCATCGGGTGTGCGATTCGGAGCCGGGTAGTAGCTCATCATCTTCAACACGTACGGATTCGAGTTCGGGATGATGGCGTTCGGATAAACAGCGCGCTGATATAGGTCAGGCCCCAACTGGGTCACGCTATACGGGTTGAAGATCTGGACAGGGACCGGCTGTCCAGCCTGGTTTGGAGTGAAGCTCTGGCTGAAATTGCCCTGCTTTTGGAGGGCGGTGGGAACGGAATAGAGCGTAGTGGTTCCGCGGTTGTTTCGCAGATAGTCATAGCTCGTGAAAAAGAAGAGCTTGTTCTTAAGGATCGGGCCACCGATGCCGCCGCCCCACTCGTTCACTTTGAAAGCAGGCCGCGGTGCGCCGATCTGGTTGTTCGCAAATGTGTTCGCGTTGAGGGCCTCGTTCCGAAGGATGTAGTTCGCTTGCCCGTGAAACTCATTCGTTCCCGACTTGGTGCTCATCGAAACCACGGCCTGGCCGTGCCCGTATTCCGCAGTAGCATTGTTGCTAGTTACGCGTACTTCTTGCAGTCCCTCGGTATTGGGGACGACCGAGGCTTCGTTATAGCCACCGCCCATGATGGGGAGGCCATCCAACTGAATGTCGTTTGTGAACGATCTTCCACCATTCACGCCGAAAGCCGAAAACTGGCGCCGGCCATTGATTCCGATGCCAAACGAGTTCACGCTCGTGGTGTCGGACGACTGGTTCGTAGGCGACACATTCGCTTGCAACATGGCGTAAAAGAGCGGATTTTGCGTGATGTTAGGGATCGTCTCGATCGTGCGCGCTTGGACCGCGCCTCCAACAGAGCTACTGTCTGTCTGGATCTGAGCGGCCGCTGCAGCTACCTCGACAGTCTGTTGCACGCCGCTGAGAGCAAGGCTGGCCGTCACCCTTACCGTCTGGGTTGTCGCAACAGCAAGATCCTTCACGACAAACGGTTGGAAGCCGGTAACGTTGACCGACACGGTGTAAGTCCCCGCCGGAAGATAGGGAACAGTGAACTCGCCCGCTGCGGTAGTCTTGGTGGGTGTACTGACGTTGGTTGCCTGTTCGGTGACAACCACGTCCGCGTCCGGGACCACGGCTCCTGCCGCGTCGGTCACGGTACCCGCAATGGTGGCAGACCGGATCTGAGCCTGGGCGAGAGAAGCCCCGAGCATCATCACGAGCAGACACGCGCTGCTCCGGAACACGTTCTTGAACATCCTGAAAAAAAGACTCCTAACGCGGGAAACCCTGCGTACAATGCAGGGGACTATTCTCAACGGCGATTGCGCATAGCGCAATACCTCGTGAGTGCGATCTTAACAGGACGTTCGTCCCGAAAGCAAGCCTTGAGCAATGCATTTCACACAGAGAAATGACTCGCGCGGCGCCTTCTTTGTTTCGATGCCTGACCTTTTGCTATTCTTTCGCGCGATAATGCGAAGAACGTGCTTGATCAAGCTGGTGTTTATTTCAGGCATCGGCCGCTATGGAATCAATGGAACGGAAAACGAACGGAACACGTGCAAACCAGACACCTTCGATTCAGAGTCTTGACCGTGGATTAACCATTCTCGAAGCCGTTGCCCGGTCCAGCAACCCCGTCTCTTTGGGCGAGCTGACTGGTTTGTTAGATATTGACCGAAGTAGCGTGTTCAGGCTTGCCAGTACGCTCAAGCGCAGGGGTTTCCTCGCCTATCCTGCCGGGAGAAAAGACTTCATTCTCGGACCTTCGCTGTGGCGGCTTTCACACAAGTACGACTGGGGAAACATGCTGATCAAGGTTTCCCACGAGTTGCTGAAACAGCTGGCACAGGACACCCAGGAAACAGCCCAGCTTGCGGTACGGGAAGGCCACCATGCCGTGTTCATAGATTCCGCAGTGTCTGATCAGGTGATCACAATATCGGGCAGGCTGGGCGAGTTGACACCGCTGCACTGCACCGCACACGGCAAAGCTCTCATCGGCGATTATGATGCCGCCGAACTCGAAGCGGCTTTCAGCAAAGAACCGCTGGAGGCATTCACGAAAAAGACCTTCACTTCATTGAAGCAACTCGCTGCCACATGTAAGGAAACGAGAAAGCGAGGGTACGCCACCGACGATGAAGAGTATGTTGAAGGCATACGTTGCGTGGCTGCTCCCGTGCGTACGGAAGACGGCCAGGTGATCGGCGCAATTGGCATTTCGGCCCCGCTATCCCGTTTCCCGGAAGGCCGGTACGACTTGGCCGGCAAGCAGGTGGCACGAGTAGCCGACGAGATCTCGACTCTCCTGAATTCTCAGAACCAAGAAGATTGAAGCGGCGTGCGCGTACTCGTCATCGGCGGTAGCGGCCACATCGGAACCTATCTAACTCCGCGACTTGTCGAAGCGGGCCACTCGGTGGTCAACGTCAGCAGGGCACAGCGAACCCCCTATACGGCACACCCCGCGTGGTCTGAAATCGAGCAAGTCACGGCAGATCGGAACACCGAGGAACAGGCCGGATCATTCGGGAGGCTGATTCTCGGCGCAAAACCAGACGCAGTCATCGATCTCACATGCTACACGCTCGAGAGCGCCCAGCATCTCGCAGAAGCGCTGCGCGGATACATCAGCCAGTTTCTCCATTGCGGCACGATTTGGGTACATGGCGTGAGCAGAGAGGTGCCGACCACCGAAGACGCGAAACGTGAGCCGTTTGGCGATTATGGTATCCGCAAGGAGGCGATCGAACGCTACCTTCTAACAGCCGCCCGGCGCGATGGCTTTCCGGTCACGATCTTGCATCCTGGCCACCTCGTGGGACGTGGATGGGTTCCCCTCAATCCGGTGGGCAACTTTAATGCGTCGGTGTTCGTCGACCTGGCGAGAGGCCGCGAAATCGCCCTGCCCAATCTCGGGCGAGAATGCGTCCATCATGTTCACGCGGACGATGTAGCGCAGGCCTTCATTAAAGCGCTGGCACACTGGTCCGTGGCTGTGGGCGAGAGCTTCCATGTGGTCTCTCCGGCGGCGTTGACACTTTACGGCTACGCGCATGCCGTAGCTTACTGGTTTGGTGTTGAGGCAAAGCTTCGTTTTGTTCCGTGGGAGGAGTGGAAGCTATCCGCCACGGAGAAAGAAGCGCAGGTGACCTGGGGGCACATCGCCCGGTCATCGAATTGCAGCATCGAGAAGGCACGCCGACTCCTCGGCTACGAGCCCCGATATTCTTCTTCCGAAGCCATTCACGAGGCCGTCACGGCGCTCATCGCCAATAAAGTAATCGAAATTTAAACGCGGCGATCGTTCCAGTGGACCATCGGCAATCCCGGAACCGGCGCTTTGAAATAGGGAATGTGTTTGCCCTTTAGCGATCCGATGTAGATAGTTCCAAGATCCGGACCGCCAAACGTCACGCTTGCCATCCAGGGTGCAATCCCCTGCCCCGTCGCAAACAGGACGTCCTCTGTCACGTTGTTGCGTAAGAATGCCTGTTCCAGCGTATCGACTTTTTGCGGGTCGCCTTCGTCGAGGAGATATCTGCAATCGCCCTCGGGCGTCAGCACGAAGAGCTTGTCGGAGTACACGGTTGTTCCCCAAAGGTTTCCGTAGCTGTCGAAGGCAATGCCATCGGGCCACGCTCCTTTGCCTAGTTTGGAAGGGCCGAAGACCTCGCGCCCGCCCAGATTGCCCTGCTCATCACATCGCATCCGGCTAACGCAGCCGCCGGTCGTTTCGACGATGTAGAGGAACTCCTCTTTCGCGTCAAAGCGGATCTCATTCGTGAACCCGAAGCCATCGGCAACAATCCGGAGCGTACCGTTCTCGTACCGCGCGATGTAGCCGTCTTTCAGGTCAGTCCGCAGCGCATGCATCCAGTTCTTGATCTTCGTTGAAATGGTGACCCAGATGCGATCTTTCGAGTCGCGCAGGACAAAATTTACTTTCCCGACACGCTCGCCATCCACGCTGTCCGCGAGCACACGAGATTCGCCGGTACGCGTCATCACCTCCAGACGGTCGGTTCCGAAATTGGAGATCAGGAAGTCACCATTCTTCGCGAACGCCAGGCCGTTCGGCAAAGTTCCTTCCAGATACCGAGTCGCTTCGCTGCCCGCGT
This sequence comes from Bryobacteraceae bacterium, assembly GCA_045807925.1. Classification (GTDB taxonomy): domain Bacteria; phylum Acidobacteriota; class Terriglobia; order Bryobacterales; family Bryobacteraceae; genus Bog-105. The sequence goes on from JBJMGK010000201.1 coordinate 14,956, forward strand.
TAGAGAAGAACCCGGACATACCCTGGATCACGATGTTCTGCGACCCGTCAGGCCTTAACTGAACGACACCGCCACGCGCATCGGCGCTCCACAAGGTCCCGTCCCGCTCGGCCAGAATGCATTCTGGTCGCTGGAGATCTTGGCCAACATATTTCAGCGCAGACTTATCGATTTCAAAGTTCAGAACAGGATTATCAGACACGGAGATTTAGTTCGGGAAATCGATGCCTTCGTAGAACTTGTAGTTGTCGAGGTCCGTTCCGGGGGCGAAGAAGCAAATGACTTTCATCTCTTCGTCACCCGTGTTCTGGAGCATATGAACCTCGCCCTGCGGGAAAAGGATGGTCGAACCGGTTTTGACCGGGGACACTTCTCCATTCACCATCACCCGCCCCGAGCCGGAAATGATGTGGATCGCTTCCTCTCCCTTGGGATGAGAATGCGCCGGCCGAACTTTCTCGCCAGGAGCGACCCGGATCATGCAGATGGACATGTACTGTGAACTCAGCAGTTCAGAGTTCACCAGCCACCGCAAGCGCCGCCCGGGCAGATCCAATTCTTCGACTTCGTCTTCGTGATTGATTCGTACGCTCATGATGAGTGCCCTTTTAGTCGGTCGGCAATCGCGCTAACCAGATGCGAAGGCGTCAACTTGAAAGCTTGGATGAGCTCGTCGTACGTCCCTGAATGGATGTATTGCGGCTTGCCGTTCGCATCAAGCGCATTGACCGCCATCACACGATCCCAATCACACGATACTCGACGGCGATAGAGAATCTTCTGGAAATTCTGCAGCAGATATCCGTTGTTCTGCTCGGCAAAACAGAGCAGCTTTCCCGACCGGTAAAGGCTCAACAGCATCTCCTCATCTACCGAGGGCATGTCAACCACGCCGATGCTGAGTCCCTGTTCTGCCGCGTTCGCAGAGGCGACGAGGGCTTCATGCACACCGCGGCTGGTCGAGATGATGACGGCTTTGTCGCCGGCACTCTCCTTCAGAACATGGCCCTTCCCGAATTCAAATACATAGTCGGGGCCATAAATGACGGCCGATGGTGCTCGCATGACACGAACGTAGAGTAGGCCTCGATTGCCCGCCATGATCCACTTCATGATCGCGAGCAATTGCTGAGGGCACGACACATCAATGATTTTCAGTTGCGCGACGCCATCGAAGATCGTGATGTCGTCGTTCCCCATGTGGGTAGCGCCATTGGTGCGAGTCTCGAAGTTAGGCCCGGTGGCAAGAAGCGTCAGATCGAGACCGTGCCCCTCGCTTAACCACCCGGTCGGCGACTCAATCGCTTCAGTTCTCTCCTGCGCACCCACTGCTATCCGCCGGAGGACTTCCCAATGAAAGAATGGGCAGAAAGTGCTGATCCAGGTGTTATAGCCAAGCGCGGCGAAGGCCTCGCCAACGCACATCATGTTGGCTTCCGCCACGCCAACGTTCAGAGCCCGTTTTTGATCGACGAAGGCAATGCCGGCTTCTAACCCGCTCGTGCTCGCCAGGTCCGCGTCGACTGAGACGACGTTGGAGTCTTTCGCGAACACCTTCATGGCACCGGTTACGATGTCGCTCGCTGCATATTCCTTGTTCCGGTCAATCTTGGGGAGCTGCGAAGCTTCGTAACGAATCTTCTTGTCTCGCGGCGGAACGCGCGTGGTCAATACCGGCCCCATGGAGGGCTCAAGATCGCCCGGCGTGTTGCGCCCGGGATTCAGGTGCATTCTTCGCGCAAGTTCGAGGATTGCGCTCTGGATTGCTTTCCCCTTCGGATGGTGATCGAGGCTCTGGAAGAGTTGATTGACCTCTTCCACCCGCGCCCCGCGAAGCTCCCGATGCATCGCCAATTCCTGACTGATCAGGCTATCTGCAACAGAGACTTTGTGCTTGTTGAGGAAGTCTGAAAAACCACCGTAGCCCTTTGTGCTGTGACAGACGATAGCAGTGGGCTTACCGGTTCGAGGACTGTATCGGAACTTCTCGAGAGCGGCGTAGACGCCCTCGTACTGCGTAGCATCGACGCTGTAGGTCTGCCATCCAAACGACTCGAATACAGTTTCGAGGTGGGGCATCGGAAAGATCGTCTTTGTCGCGATATCGAGCTGGCCGTTGTTTTGATCGACGAGGACGCACAGGTTGTCGAGGTGTTTCGTTCCGGCGAACATCACGCCTTCCCAAATATTGCCTTCCTGCAACTCGCCGTCACCCACCATGGCGTAAGAGTCAAACTGAGGGCTTGTGCGTCCTGCGATGGCAAATCCCTGCGCAACCGAGAAGCCCTGCCCCATCGGTCCGGTCGCGATTTGAACGCCCGGCAAAACGGGGCCCGGATGGCCGTTGAGAATGCTTGAGAACGAGCGGGAGTTTTTGAGAACCTCTTTATCGAAGTACCCCAGATCCGCATAGATCGAAGCAAGCGTTGCCACCGCATGCCCCTTACTGAGCGTGAACATGTCCTGTCCGCGCCTGGTCGGATCAGCGACATCGACATTGATGAAGCCGCCGTAAAACAGGGTCGTGAGAGGAACGACCGCGGAAAAGGCGCCGCCCGAATGCAGACCCTTATCGACAGCGTCGCGGCTTTGCTCGACGTCGCAGATACGAACGTCAGAGTCCTTGACTTGGAGAAGCTTGATGATGGCCTTCCGAAGGAGGTAGTCTTCGGGAGCAAGCAAGTCGTGGACTGCGAGGCCCGGAAGATCTACGGCACTGGTGCTCATAGCTGCGCCTTGGCCGCTCCCTCCTGAACCTGCTGCAACTGCCTCACGTAGTGCGCGATGCCTTGGTCGGGCAAATTGGCCCAGATCGGGGTGCAATTTGGATAGTGCTCTGAGCTGCCCCAGTATTGGGCATTCGGGAAGCGTTCGAGCATTCCTTTAGCGCAATCGCCGACCACGACCACATCGCCGTCTACTTCCTTAATGTCGTGGAACTGTAATCCCGTAAAGACGTGCAAGGGCCGCTTCAGCTTGTCCAAGGTTCCATCTGCATGTAGCTGATCGAGCTGAATCCGGACAATCGCCTTGCATCCTGCCTCGCACGTGTTGCCCATAGTGACATGAACGTTCGGGAACTGACCTGTGAGGACGGTATTCTGCCGCCTGAACCGCCGCTTCACTTTGTCGATAGGCACGCCGGCAACCCCGATTTCGTCCATGCGATTCGTTCCAAGCCCTTCCGATGCACCAAGTACCGTCGACGCGACGTTCGTACCCGGATCCTGCCAGTCCATCAAGGCTTCGCAGATGGTGTCCACCGCGACCGGATCGGGACCGCCGCAGATGGTGTTGAAGTCTTTGATCAGGTCGTCACTAAAGGCGCTGAACGGGCCATTTCCCTGGCACGCATAAAGACTGTCCATGACGAACCATTTCGGGTTCGCGGCACGCGTGAGATTCACAATCTTCTGGTAGATATCGTCGCGATGGCAACGGACCATCCAGTCATAGTTCGGCAGATTTCCGAACTGCAGCTTCATCGCCCCGGTGAAGGTCGTATGAAGATGGACTTTCATTTTAGGCAGCCCGATGTAGCAGTCCGCCTCGAGCACCGGACGCGGCACAGGAAACTCATTGAACGCGATAGGCCGATCGATCTTGTACATATCGAACGGAACATTGTCGAACGGGCAAAGTTCGGCACCCGTGCGCCGCGCTACCGCGCCGATGCCGCAAACTTCCATGGCGTTGGCGGTGTCGCCTCCCATCGCGCAGCGTTCACCAATCTGAATTCGGGATGGATTCTGCTCGGCAACGAGCTCGATCAACGCCTCGAGCATGCGCGGATCTGTGGTGAAGCCTGCATCGGCAGGGACCGGGATGACGGTGTTGATTTTGATCAGCACCTTGTCACCAGCCTTGACGATGTTCTTCATTCCGCCCATCGTCTGGTCGGCGATGTCGCGGATCATGCCTTTTACCAGGTCTAACTGCTCCCTGGAGTGTTCGGCCGGCCGGCCCAAATCAGCATCGCTGTGTGCAACGCCTACCGTCGTTCGTTTTGCCATTGTGTATTCCTAGTTCAAGCCTGTACTTCGAAGACAATAATGCTGGCCATCGATCGAGTTTTCAGAAGGTGTAACCCATTTTGCGAAAATAATCCCGGTTGATCGCTGCCGCTTTGCTGGCGCTCATCGGCATATAAGGCGCCGAATCAAGTTCCGCCATGATCATCAGGTCGTTTCCCGATTGCTCGAGAAGGTCCAGCACTTTCGGGAGCTCGACTTTACCCTGGCCGAGAGGACAATACCCGAGAAACGCGTTCCACCATCGAAATCTTTGAGGTGCACGTGCCGGATGATGGAGATAAAATCCGAGACCACTTTTACAGGATCGTTTCCTCCCTTGGCGAGCTGACCAACGTCCGGTCCGAATTTCACGTATTTTGTATCAACAGCCTCCAGGACACCATAGGTTTCTTCGCGTGTCATTACGCAGGTTCCCGTATGCTGATGCAAAACCGGCGTGAGTCCGATGTCGGTAATCGCTTTCGAAACCTCGTTCAGGCTCGCCACGATGTTCGCTTTATGGTCAGCGAACACATAGGTCTCGCGGTTGACCTGGTTGGGCCCCATCACGATGACTTTGCCGTTGTGCTTCTTGACCAACTGGCCCCAGCGCGTCATTTTCGCCAGCTCATCCTGGCGCTTCGACGGGTCAACCATGTTAAAGGTGCAATAAGCCGAGACGAGCGGGACGTGGTTCGGATCCAGAACCCGCTCCATACCCCCGTTCGCATCCCACACTTCTAAAACCTGACCGAAAGTTTCGAATCCGTGAAAACCGAGTCTGCCGCAATCCTCCAGGGCCTGGGGAACATTGTTATCCCAGGTGATCCCCGTATGACCAGCCTTCAGTTTCCTGCCTGAAGGCACGGCGTCAACGCGCAATGCGGTCACGCCGGCAGCGAGGCCGACCGCGCTTGCGAACACTCGTCGATTCATCGCGATTCGTCCCCTTAGAATTTACGGGACCATTCTTTCGGCCAACGCTCGATAACGACCTTCTTGTCCGTATAGAACTCCACTCCGTCACGGCCCTGGCCATGAAGAACACCCAGGAAGCTGTCTTTCCAGCCGCTGAATGGGAAGTAAGCCATCGGCGCCGCGACTCCGATGTTCACGCCGATATTGCCCGTCGGCGCCTCATATCGGAACTTGCGGGCATGGACGCCGCTCGACGTAAAGATTGCCGAGGAGTTGCCATACGCACTTCGCGAAAGAATCTCAATAGCGCTGTCGAGATCGTTCGCCGATTGCAAGGCAAGCACAGGACCGAATACTTCTGTGCCGGTGAGCGCATTGCCCTCGTCGATGTCCGTAAGAATCGTCGGCCTTAGAAAGGCGCCCTTTTCGCCGTTCTCGACTTTCGGGTTGCGGCCGTCCAGAATGGCCTTTCCGCCGGCGTTCAAACCCTGATTGATCAAGCCTTCGATGCGGGACTTGCTTGCCGGCGAGATAACGGGCCCCATTTGAACATCTTTCTCGAGACCATTACCGACTCTTAGGTTCGACGCAATGTCGACGATCTTGTTCGTGAACGGCTTGGCGGCATCGCCCACGGTGATGGCCGCCGAGACCGCGAGACATCGCTGGCCCGCGCATCCGAACGCACTGTCGCTGACGATCTTGGCGCTCATGTCCAGGTCCGCGTCCGGCATGACCACAACGTAATTCTTGGCCCCGCCCTGACATTGGACGCGTTTGCCATGCGCGGAACCCTCGGCGTAGATGTATTTAGCGACCGGAGTAGAACCAACGAAGCTGATCGCCCTCACGTCCGGATGATGCAGGAGAGCATCGACGGTAGCCTTTCCCCCGACCACGAGGCTGACGACGCCCTTCGGAAGGCCAGTGGAATCCAGCAACTCGATCAGGCGGCGGGCCGTGAGTGGCACGCGCTCAGACGGTTTCAGGATGAAGGTATTGCCACAGGCGATCGCGTAGGGAAGGAACCACAACGGGATCATGGACGGGAAGTTGAACGGAGTGATCGCGGCCGTTACTCCGAGCGGCTGCCTGATCATGATCTCGTCAATGCCGCTGGCAACGTCCTCCAGATTGTAGCCCTGCATCAAGGTTGGAATCCCGCAGGCCACTTCGACGTTTTCAATGCCGCGCTGCAACTCAGCGCGCGCCTCGACGAACGTTTTGCCGTTTTCCTGGGTGGTCAGCCGTGCAATCTCGTCCCCATGTTCTTCGAGCACCCTCTTGAACTTGAACAGGTATTGAATGCGCTCTTGCGGCGGCGTTCTGCGCCAAGCCGGGAATGCAGCGGCTGCGGCTTTTACCGCGGCGTCAACATCATCAGCCTGGGCCAGCGGAACTTTGGCAAGAACTTCGGCGTTTGCGGGGTTGAAGACATCAATGAGTTCTGACGACTTGCTTTTCCGCCACTCGCCAGCGATGAAGTTGGGCAATACGTTCGGGGTATGTTCCAGGACGGTCATTGTTACACTTTCGCACTACCCGTCCGTATTTACACTAAAAACGGTGAGGACGTAGCCGCCTCGGCCGGATGTTGCGCATTACGAAACAAGAATTGCGTCTTTTCTTTGGAGGATCCTATCAATGCCGTGCGCGGAAGTCAAGCCGCTGCCGTGGTTCGCCTGCGCGCGGTGACTCGTCGAACGGAACCGGAGAAGCCAAATCGATCAGAAGTTCTAATAGGAAAATCCACGCCACGCCAACTGAGTTACTCGAACGCAATGCCGGCGGAGTCATGGTGTTCGTGGGCTGCCCGAGGTTCAGCAACTTCAGCGTGTTGGAAGCTTCGCCTCGGAATTCAAAATGCCGAACCGCTCGAGGGGAAAAGGCCTGAAACGCTTGAGCTTCGAAAATCTATGTGCAGGTCCATTCCTGTTCCAGACCGGAATAGACTATCACAAATTCGTACACTTCCACTCCGGCATATTCTGGCTTGGAAGAGTAAATCAGCAGCAATCAATCGGTCCCGAATCGGACATGCTTACTGCCTGGAAAGGCGAAGTTCCCATTCGAAAATCCGATCGCGGATTCCAGAAGTACATCAGACGGATAGTGCCCAACCAGTGTGAGGGTGGAAAAGGCTGCGAGAGATGCCGATCCATATGCCACATACGGGACCCACTTGTGACTACGGTAAGGGCGCGAAGACTGAGGCGCCAGCGAACGCCGTGGCCGAGTGGCTAGACGGGAATGCACCGCCTTGGCCGCTGAACCAGGTGCGGCGGTTGTTGTTAGTTGCAGGAGCGAACCCACCTGGGCCGGGCCGTTGTGTAATGGCCTTCAGCGCCTTGGACACAAGTTCCGCGTCGAGAAGCGCTTCTCCGGCTTCGATTGCAGTTTGCTGCGCGTAACGGTCTCGGCGTAACAGGCCGAAGCCATAAGCGACAAGCGGAGCGGCAACGATGCCCGTCTTCGTGCCATCACTGGAAAACGCACGATTAAAGGAACCGAAGGCGCGGTTGCCGCGAAAAGCATCCGCAGCAGAATGATCCCAAAGGATTAAACTCGCTGTTACGCCTACCACGGCCAGCGTCGGGAAAACGACTTCTTTGCGGCGGAGTTGCTTCGGGAAAGTCCAGATCCGATACTGCTGGCAGGCGATATCTAACGCCACATCTCTGATTGGCAAAAGCGAGGTATTTTCGAACCTCTCCGGTTGGCAGATTCGGTTTTTTGGGGTTCGTCGTGTTGAACCGCATCGCCGCCCGGCTGTTGAGCAACCAGCGAGATCGCTGAAAAGGCATCCAACAGGATGAAGATGAGAACGTTCGTGATGGGCAGGCCCGGCATGATGGTAAGCCCATCTTGTTCCTGTCGGAAGAAGCCGACAATTGCCAAGCGGATTTTCTGATGGAGATGAGAGTACCGGATTTACTCCCCCAGTTCGGATCCAAAGCGGGTTTGCTGTCTATCCGTCTAAGCTACTTTCGTAGCGCGCCTCTTCGCGGCTTTCTTCGCACCTGAACTCTTTGGAGCTGCAGCTTTCCTGGAGCTCGGGGTGGATTTATTCAGAGCCAAGCTCTTCTGCAGAGCCTGCATGAGGTCGATCACAGGTGCGGGTTTGGGCTGATTGATCGGAGTGACTTTTTTGCCTTTTCGCTTCGCTTCGATTAGTCTTTCGAGGTTTTCGCGATACTCATCGTGGTACTGCTCCGGCTCGAACGGACCGGCGAGAGACTCAATCAGCTTCTTCGCCATATCCATTTCTCGTTTCTCGAATTTCGTTTCGGAAGGCTTCCCCCACTTCTTTTCCTGATGTAATTCGTCCACGAAGTACATCGTGTGTAGGACCATCCCCTCCGGTGTAGGGCGAAGTACGACGACATGCTCGCGGCCGTGCATCGCCACCTTGGCGATCGCGTCGTAGCCAGTCTCGGTCATCGCCTCGAGCAGCAATGAATACGGGCGGCTCACCGCCTCTTCCGGAGCCACGTAATAGGATTTCTCGAGGAAGATAGGATCGACTTCGTCGATTCGGACAAACTGCAGGATCTGCATGGCGGTAGCTGTCGGCGGCGCTACTTTTTCCAGTTCATCCGGCTCAATTACGATGTACTCGCCTTTGCTGTACTCGAAGCCTTTCACAAGATCAGATCGCTCGAGCGGTTTGTCTTCGGCTGCGCAATACATGACTTCCTTCACCCGCGAAAGATCTTTCTTGTGCAAGAGGTGGAAGTGTACAGTTTCCCCACGAGCCGCAGCGGAGAGCCTGATGGGAAACGACACTAAACCGAAGCTGAGATAGCCTTTCCAGACAGTTGCCGGCATATGAGATAGATACCAGTAGCCGAAGATTAATTACGGACAGCTGAAATGGCGAAAAGTAATGCAGTGAGGCTGCTCGATGACTTAAAGGTCAAATATGACCTCCGTGACTACGAAGTTGATCCGGATGACTTAACCGCTGAATCCGTCGCCGATAAGATTGGTCTGCCAGATCAGGTTTTTAAGACGCTCGTGGTCAAGGGCGATCGGAACGGCGTCGTGATGGCAGTAGTCCCGGGTAGCGCGGAGTTGGACCTGAAGGCCTTAGCCAAGCTGAGCGGAGATCGGCGAGTGGAGATGGTTCCGCTCAAGGACGTGCAGCCTCTCACCGGTTACATTCGAGGCGGCGTGACGGCCCTAGCCGCAAAAAAGCAGTTCCCCGTTTTTCTGGACGAAACGGCCATACTCTTCGATGTCATCTCAGTTTCCGCCGGAGTACGCGGGACACAGATTCTGCTGAACCCAGCAGATTACATCACCGCAGTCAACGCCACGACTGGAGAAATCGCAAAGCCGAAGTGAGCCAGCGCCATTTTGGCTCGCTTCTTATTTCTTGCCGAACATACTCCTGAGCTGTCGAAACAGTTCAGCCATAGCGACCCAGAGGTCGAGCAATCCAAGCCCGCTGAGAGCGCCGCGGGAATAGGGACTCATCCAAACATCACTAAAGCGCCGAGAATGGATGGGAACCCAACTGATATCCCAATTGGAAAGCCAAGGAAAGACAACCAGGAAAGCACCGAGCTCAAAAGCAAAGATGACGAGGCAGAAATTAAGAACGCGGCGGTGCCAGCGAATCAGCTTCCGCGTGCGATCCAGTCCGAGAGGGGCTTGTGGTACCGAAGGTGAGGTGCTCACGCGTCAACCCCCGAGGCGAGCCCAAGATCCATCTGTGCGCCGTCATCTCCCGCGCCGTTCTTTCCCGGATCTCCGTTGATATATCCGGTCCAGTGAACTTGGGTGCTGCTCCCGCGGACTGGCTCGAAGCTCCAGCGATGCAACAGGGTTGGCCCATGTTCACGCAACGCGCGACGGTGGTCAGGAGTCGAGTAGCCTTTGTTCGAGGCGAGGTTGTATTGCGGGAAAATCTCGTGCCAGTGGCGGAGACATTCATCGCGGTGGACTTTCGCAATGATGGACGCGGCCGCTATGGCGCGGCAACGGGCGTCTCCGTCGATCAGAGGCAATTGCTCCATTGGGAGGTCAAGCTTGAGAGCATCGATCAGCAAATAATCCGGTTGAGTCGGGAGAGCCTCCACAGCACGATGCATGGCCAGTTTGGAGGCTTGATAGATGTTGATCTGATCGATTTCAAAGACATCGGCCGCACCGACCGCCCACCCGAGAGAACGGGATTGTATATGGCGTGCGAGCTTTTCACGAGCGTCGGCGTCGATGATTTTGCTATCACAGAGCCCTTTGATGGGCTTTAGAGGATCAAGAATAACCGCGGCAGCGAACACGGGCCCGAAGAGGCAACCTCGTCCGACCTCGTCAACTCCGGCAATGCACGTGAACCCTAGTTCGCGCGCACGGGTCTCGTAAGAACTCAGGCACCGGATAGTCTTGGCAGGCGCCTTGACGCCCGCCTTCTTACGCCTTGAGGAAAGCTGCTCAACGGCGCTAACTTCTTTGGCCACAAACAGCCGTAAACCGCTACGGCTATTCGCGTTCCCGGAGACGGGCAGCTTTACCTTTGAGCTCTCTCAAGTAGTAAAGTTTGGCGCGACGCACACGGCCGGTACGAACCAGGTCGATGTGATCGATGACCGGTGCATGGATAGGGAAGATACGCTCGACGCCCTGGCCGAAGCTGACCTTCCGCACGGTGATGGTCTCGCCTAATCCGGTATTGTTACGTGCGATCACAGTGCCTTCAAACGCCTGCAGTCGCTCTTTGTCGCCTTCCTTGATGCGAACATGAACCCGAATGGTATCCCCCGGCCGGAACTCCGGATGAGCTTGAGCACGGGCGTGCTTGCTAATAAACTTGCTGACAAGAGCGTTCTGCATAGTTAATTCTGCCTTGTATCGCGCCCGACCAGCAGATCGGGGCGCAACCTTTCTGTTTTATCGCGAGACGCCGATTTCCGCCATCGCTTAATCTCTTCGTGATTGCCTCCCAACAACACACCCGGGACCTTCCAGCCGCGATATTCGGCGGGGCGGGTGTATTGCGGGCAATCTAATAAACCTTCGTTCTCCTCGGCGAAACTTTCGTTCCGAGAGGAGTCCTCATTTCCTAAAACACCGGGCAGCAGTCTTCCGACAGCATCAACGATCAATGCCGCTCCCAGCTCACCACCGCTTAGCACGAAGTCACCTACCGAGACTTCCTCGTCCGAGAGATGCTCAGCCACACGCTCGTCGACACCCTCGTAGCGCCCGCACAACAATACCAGATCATCCAAGCCCGACCACTCTCGCGCGAGAGACTGATCGAACGTTCGCCCTTGAGCGGAAAGTAAGACAACCCGCTGTCCTGGACCGCGAACCGGAAGAATGTCTTCGACGGCATCAAACAAAGGCTGCGGCTTCAGCAGCATACCCTCGCCCCCGCCAAACGGGCGGTCGTCCACCGTTCGATGACGATCTCTAGTCCAGTGTCTCAAATCATGAACCTTAATGGTAAGAAGCGACGCCGCTTGTGCTTTCGCCACCACACCGTATTGCAATGGGCCGGCGAAAAACTCGGGGAAGATCGTAACGATATGGAAATTCATCTTCAAGCGGCTTTGACGCCGCCAAAGCTAAACTAAAGATCCAAAAGTCCGTCGGGCAGATCGACAGAGATCGACCGGTTCGGCACATCTATCGCGACACAAATCGCCGGAACGAACGGAATCAGCACTTCGCCGCCATCACGCCCCACCTCTAGCAGCAGTGGTCCTCCATACTGCTGAAAACCTTCGACCACACCGACCAGCGTTCCGTCTTTCTCGTCCAGAACTCGGCATCCGAGCAAATCGGACTGAAAATACTGACCGTCCGGCAGAGCCCCCCGTTCGTCTCGGGGCAACCATAGATCAGCACCTCGAAGACATCGAGCGGCATCGATCGAATCGACTCCCACAAACTTCAGGACCCAGCTTTCCTTGTGAGGCCAAGCGGATTCAACGATGACGACCTGGTCGCTGCCATCAGGCATTCGCAATTGAGCTTCGCGGAGCGACTCGAGGCGTCCCGGAACATCCGAGACGGATCGAGCCACGACTTCGCCGATGTTTCCGCGCTCGCGCAAAATCTCGGCGATAACTACTCGCTCGTCATCCATGGAGCGAATCTGAATCCCAGCTATTCCAGGATTTCCAACGAGAACCGACGATTCAGCTTTGTGCCGACGGCACCGAGAAGCGTTCGAATGGAGCGCGCTGTTCGACCCTGCTTACCAATCACTTTACCGAGATCGCCTTCGGCAACTCTTAACTCGAAGACGGTGGCATGCTCACCAGAGATTTCATTGACGATCACTCCCGCCGGCGAATCCACGAGAGCCCTGGCTATTTCTTCCACAAGCGCCTTCACGCCATTACTTTCGTTCATTTCAAACCTACCGGATGGAAGTGAGAAGAGACCTACGTCACACAACGCCCAGCAAACGGGCGGGTTAAGCGACGACGGCCGGCGCCTCTGCGGGGCTGTTCTTCAAAAGCCGGGACACAGTGTCCGATGGTTGCGCACCATTTTTCATCCAGAATTCAATGCGCTCGCGATCAAGGGAAATCTGCGCCGGCTGCGCTACTGGATTGTAGTGCCCAACAACCTCAACAGAACGGCTGTTCCGTGCGCGCTCTTTGTCGATCACAACCACTCGATACGTGGGTTTCTTCTTGGCACCAAAGCGGGCCAGGCGAATTGCTAACATCGTTACCTTTTCTTCTTTATTCTTACAGATTTCCAGGCGGCTTTGACTCAAAACGAGCCAGCGCTAGAACCCAGGAAAGCTCGGCATACCCGGGATCTTCATCTTTCCCAACTTTTTGCCGAGCATTCCGGCCTGGCCTACAAAGCTCTTCATCATTTTACGCGCTTGAGCGTATTGCTTTAGCAGATTATTGACGTCCTGAACGCTTGTTCCACTACCTTTGGCGATCCGCCGCCGGCGCGAACCATTGATGATCATGTAGTTGCGCCGCTCATGCGGGGTCATGGAATCGATGATGGCCACCACGCGGCCAACCTCGCTTTCGTCGATCTTCGCGTTCTTCAACTCTTTCAACGGACCGATCTGGGGCATCATGTCCAGCAGGCCGCCCAGCGAACCGAGCTTTCGGATCTGCTTGATCTGGTCCCGGAAATCCTCAAGGGTGAAATCATCCCCAAGGAGTTTCTCCTGCATCTTCTCGGCTGTTTTCTGATCGATCGTTTCCTGAACCTTATCGATCAGCGACAGCACGTCGCCCATGCCTAGGATGCGAGACGCGATCCGGTCAGGATAGAACGCCTCCAATGCGTCAGTTTTCTCACCAACTCCGACAAACTTCAGCGGTTGTCCGGTGATGGTTCGGATCGAGAGCGCAGCGCCGCCACGAGCGTCGCCATCCATTTTCGTCAGGATGACGCCGGTGATGCCCAATTGCTTGTGGAACTCGTCAGCCGAGCGCACTGCGTCCTGTCCCGTCATGGCATCCGCCACGAAGAGGATCTCTGTGGGCGCGAGCAGTTCCTTCAGCTCGCGTAACTCCGTCATCAACTGCTCGTCGATATGCTGCCGTCCCGCGGTATCGACCAGGAGAACGTCGCGGCCGGTCTGAACTGCGTCGCGGCGTGCCGATCGCGCCAGGTCGAGGGGCTTCGTTTCCTCCGGGAGGCCTTCGTAAATAGGCGTACCGACGTTTTTCGCCAGAATGCTGAGCTGGTGCCGGGCCGCGGGCCGATAAACGTCAACCGAGACGAGCTCGGGCTTGTTGCCTTCTTTGGCGAGGAACCGGGCCAGTTTCGCAGCGCTGGTGGTTTTACCCGAACCCTGGAGCCCAACAATCAGGACAACTGAAGGCGGCTCGTTGGCAAATCGAAGCCGGGACTGATGTCCGCCGAGCATTTTGGTCAGCTCATCGCGAACGATCTTGACTACCTGCTGCCCAGGCGAAAGCGCTGAAAGCACTTCCTCGCCCGTGGCTTTTTCCTTGACCTGCTCGATGAACTGCTTGACGACTTTGAAATGAACGTCTGCCTCGAGGAGAGCGACGCGAATCTCGCGAAGCGCCTCCCCCATGTTTTCGGCGCTGAGTTTTCCTTCGCCACGCAGGTTTTTAAATACCCGCTGCAACTTGTCGGACAGATTCTCGAACATGACTGAGTTTCAGGGCTAAGCCAGGGGAAAGCGTGTGGACACACTGCTACTCGGGCAGGAAACCGACTGACTACAGCCGAGTATAGCCGAAATTCGCCGGTTTGTCAGGTGGGGCCGGGCTCCCGGCAGGGACCCGAAACGGCACAGGCATTCCATTCGGAAACGGCTAGCCCGGTAATCACAAAATGCCATAAGAAATCTTTCCCTATGTTTTGAAAAACTTACAAGGTAATTTTTTCCTGGCTGGCGATTTGCGCTCGGTATCGTCGTGGGCGAGAGGGTTTTACACCAATGCACATTCCGATCATTCTAGACGCTATCACTTTTCTTTTCAGTAGCTTAATCGGTTAAGGAGCCAGCCATGCACATCCCCATCATCCTCGATTCAGTAATGACTTTTTTTCAATTAGTGTTCGGCAATTAACCTGCAATTTTGACATGGTGGTAAAGTATTGTCCAAAGCTAATTAGCGAATTTGGACGAAACTCTTGCCATTTAAGAGAAAAGAGAAGCAGCGATCTTCCACGCGGTTTTTCTTTCTAGTTTTCGCGGGTGTGTTCTGTTGCGTTCACGCAAGCACACCAATTTGGGCACTGCCCGATACTGGCACTCCGATATCTTCTATATATACGAGGTCGATGGACGAAGGCAAACGCCTTCGCGCGGCCGGGAAACTCTCCGAAGCGATCCGCGCGTTTGGACGCGCAGCCGGAGAGGCAAAAAGATCTGGGCATCGGAAAGAAGGGGCAGTAGCGCTCGTTGCCGTAGGCGGTTGCGAGATAAGGCTCCACCGCTACTCAGCCGGTTTCAAAACGTCGACAAGGGCTAAGGACTTAGCCCTTCAGGCCGGTGATTTGACCACGGCCGGAAGAGCTGACGTCAGTATATCTACCATTTACACCCAGTTGGGAGACTTCGAAGGCGCAAAAGCAACCGCCGAGCAGGCCGCAGACTATCTCCAGAACTCGCCTCGAAGGGATTACTTCGCGATGTCCCTAACGGCCCGAGGCGAGATCGAATTTGGACTCGACGAGGACAGATTAGCCAAAAACTCGCTCCGGAGAGCTTTAGCCGTAGCGAAAGAGGCTAAAGATGAACCATCCGTAGCCGATATCGCCGACCGTTTCGGTATCTGGCTTGTATTAAAGGATGACCTGAAGCAGGCGGAAGCCTTGCTGATGGAGAGCTTCGAGATCCGGAAACGGCTTAAAGATGATGATGGGCTGGCCGTTTCGTACGAACACCTGGCGGAACTCGAATCGAAGAAAGGGAAGGCCTTTCTCCATTTGGCCTTGCAGTACGTTGACAAGGCGTTCGCAACCCCCAGCCTTAGCTTCAAGACTGGTCCCACCTACTACCCGCTTCACATCCGGGCCCGGATCCTGCGCGATCTGGGGAAAGATGCCGACGCACTAGCCTCCTTACGACAAGCCGTCGATGCGGCTGATACATGGCGTCAGAGCGCGCTTCCTGGTGATGCCACCAATATCAGGACAGTCCAAATCCTAAGCGAGACCTACCACGATTTCGCTGATCTTGCCGCTGAACAGTCGATCAAGCGAGGCGACCAAACGCTTGCCCGTGAAGCGCTCGAGGTACTAGCCCGAAACCGCGCGGCAAGCCTCCGTGAGCAGTTGACCCGAGCTTACAGCCAAAGACTCGTACAATCCCCCGAATACTTCCCTCTCCTTTCAAAGCTGCAAGAGGCCCAGGCGCGCGCCACCCTTGGTGCTGATGAAAAGGCCCAACAAAGTCTCGCTGAAATCCGCAGTCAGCTCAACGATGTAGAAAACCGAATCGGGATCGAGTCCCAGAACATTTACAGATTCGCTGAGAAAACTCTTCACAGGAATTCACTTAGAGATATCCAAACGAGACTAGGTGAGAACGAGGCGCTGTTGAGCTTCAGCTTGGGAGAACACCGATCATTCCTCTGGGCCGTTACTAAGGGTGACTTGAAATTGTACGAACTGCCAGACGAAAGGACAATTAGCGGTCAGATTCCGGCACGCGTTGCCGGCGCAAATCCGGCATTCCGAATGGCCCAAAACGACGCGGTCCTCCAATGGTTTGGCCGTACGCTATTCGGCAAGGTAGATGCTGCGGTCTGGCAGAAGCACGATTGGCTCATTACGCCTGACGGTAAATTGCTGGACAGCGTACCTTTTCCGGCTCTGCGAATCATGTCACAGACCGGCGGGATGCAATCATTGATCGCGGACCGCAACCTGCGATTCCTTCCCAGCGAATTGCTTCTGCTCTCAGCCAAACCCTCTCGCCCGGCATCCAGATTCATAGGCGTAGGGGACCCGATCTACAACTTTGCAGACTCACGGAGCAGCCGTCCGACGGTTGCCAGCGCGCCGCGGGTCAAAACTGCTGTTCTCGGCCGGCTTGTCGCAAGCGACAAGGAAGTCACCGATTCCGCTCAAGCAAGCGGCGAACCCAAAACAGAACTACTCAAGGGTGCCAACGCTTCGGGCACAAACGTGCGACAGGCGGTCGGAATTACGCCGGAGATTCTTCATTTTGCCGTTCACGTTGTGAGCCCCGAAGGGGAGCCGGCCGAAGCAGCCCTTGCACTCAGCATCGATGCAAATGGCGTACCTGAACTTTTAACCTCCGAGTCGGTCGCGACATACCGTGTTCCCGGCACCCTGGTCGTCCTCAGCGGATGTTCGACGCAACAGGGTCGGATCATCCCCGGAGCCGGACTCGTGGGACTCAGCCGGGCCTGGCTACTAGCCGGCGCGTCAGCCGTAGTTGTGAGCTCGTGGCCGACGCCCGATGGCTCCCGTCAGTTTTTCTCGAATTTCTACACGCACTATAAGGAGGCAGCCGGTTCTATCGCCCAAAAGGCTGCCAAAGCGTTGCAACAAACGCAGCTTGACATGCAGCGTGACAGCGACGCCGCTAAAAGGACCCCAGCATTCTGGGCTGCCTATTCCATCGTTTCCAAGGAGTGACTTACCGTAATGACGGCGAGCCCAACATTGCCCGAACCGACGGCCGAAACCGCCGCGCACACACCTGAACGTTCTCGGGAGCCCAACTCGAGAACGAACCTGACTCCGGCCCAGTGGGGTACTCTCGTGAGCCAGATCAAGGCCGGCGAGGACGCCGGGATGGAGCAGCTGTACAAGCTCTTCAGTCGTGGTATCCGCTATTATCTTTGCCGGCAGCTTGGCCCTCAGGAACTGGAAGACAAAGTACACGATACTTTTCTGATCGTTGTGAATGCCATTAAGCGGGGAGATCTCCGAGAGCCTGAGAGGTTGATGGGATTCGTCCGCACAGTCGTGCGGAGGCAAGTAGCCGGATACATTGAGAACGCGGTACATACCAGGCGCGACCAGACGGATCTCGAATGCGGCGCCACAGTCGCCGACCGGAAGCACAACCCCGAACAGGAAGCGATCATCCGCGAGAAAGCAGAGCTGATGAGAAGCTCACTCGAAGCCCTCTCAAAACGCGATCGCGATATTCTGACCCGTTTTTACCTGAAAGAGCAGTCTCAAGAGCAGATCTGCAAGGAAATGTCCCTTACAGAGACGCAGTTTCGCCTGCTGAAATCGCGCGCAAAGGCGAAATTCGGAGAGATTGGCCGGAAAAAAATGACGAGCAGCGGAATTTTCTCGGTTCTATTGAGAACACAGATGAGCTCATAACACTGACTTTATATGAGGAGCACGGGATATCACTCCGTAATAGAAATGCAGCCAGAAACACAACACCCGACGGAAGAAACCCTCGAAAAATTCCTTCTGCACCGCATGCAGGAAGAAGAACTCGAAACGACTGAGACCCACATCCTGGCGTGCGACTCCTGCGTCGCGCGATTGGAAGCAATGGAAATTCAGCTCGAAGCCACGAAGCTCGCCCTTGCCGATTTCCATAACGAGACGGTAGAAAAGAATTACGCTGCGGCAGCAAAGACCTCAACCTGGGCTTGGCTGAAACTGCCGGCCTTGTCATTGGCCGGCGCTGGCGCGGCTCTTGCGATCGCTTTGGCGATCGTTCCGCAATTCACCACAGTAGAACGAAGTGTAAGCGCAGTGATGGGCTCCGAAGTGACCACGATCCCCGCAGGACATCCGCTTCTTCTTCACCTCAATGCGAAAGATCTGCCCGAAGAGAAAGTTTCGGTCCAGGTTGTCAGTGCAGACGGCAACGAAGTATGGAAAGGCGACAGCGCCGTCCATAATTCCACTGTCGATGCAAAGCTTCCGAAGTTCCACGACAAAGGGAACTATCTTGTTCGTCTCTACGCACTCGGCGGGAACTCCTCGACCGACGCGAACCTCCTCCGTGAATTCTCCTTCTCGGTTGAGTAACAGCTAAAAAACGCGTCTCTTAAGACGCTCGAGAGCAAATTGGGCGGTCTCGGCCACAGCCATCACCGCCATGACCCCGGCCTGTACGGGATCGGTAACCACCAGATCCGAGGCATCAGGGACACTGCCAGCCATATTCAAACTGATGACGAGAAGGCCGTCGTTGCGAACCTCCCGCACAGCGGCCTCGATGTCTCCCCCCATCAAAGCGCCCGCCAATACCAAAGCCTTCACGCGGCTTAATCGGCGCACGGCTCGAACCGCCGCCGCGAGAGATTTCTCGCCCACGAGCGGTATGGTGTCGATCGAGATATGTTCCCCTCGAATATTGTGCCGGTCGGCCTCGGAGATGGCCCCGAGAGCAACCTGCCCGACTTGCGCGCCGCCTCCCATGATGATGATGCGCTTGCCGTAGATCCGTTGAAGCGACTGGACCAGTTCAGCCGTTCGCGTGACTCTCAGAGCGCGCAAATCACGAAGCAGATCTTCTCGAGATCCCGGCAAATCCAGTTCAAAGTAGACGCGCGTTTCGGTCGGTAGTTCCTCGATGATGGATACCGAACGAATGTCGCCAAGGTGCCGTGCGATTACGCCCGTCAGCTCATGGAGAACACCCAATCCGCTCACCGCGGCCACGAGCAAGCCGACTCTCTCTACCGGCGCATCCTTCAGAGCTTTACCTCATATTTCTTCAAAAGTTCGTCCCACACACCACGCGCCTTGAGCAAAACCTCGACGACCTCGCGCACCGCCCCTGACCCTCCCGAGGCGAGCGTCACCGCGCTGGCGGCGCTTTTCACTTCAGCCCTGGCATTCGCCGTTGCAAAGGACAGCCCTACACGGCGCATAATGACAACATCCGTAAGGTCATCTCCTACATACGCGATCTGACGCGGTGACACTTTTGACTCTTCAATGATCTTTTCGAGCAGCGGAATCTTTTCGATGTGGCCCTGAAAAACCCAAGTCATGTTCACCTGCTGAGCGCGCTCCAGGGTGGCCGGAGAATCGCGCCCGCTGATTACGCCCGTCTTAACGTGGTACCAGGAGAGCCATCTAAGAGCGATTCCATCTTGAGAATCAAAACCTTTCGTCTCGACCATCTTGCCGTCGGGAGCCGGTAGGAAAAAGAGCCGGCCGTCGGTCAACACACCGTCAACGTCCATCAGCAAAATCTGGACATCGGCTGCCACGGAGTAAAGATCTTCTTGGCTTAAGGGCGGATTGATTTGCATTGAAATTTGTGGAGAGCGTAAGACCAGCGCCTAGAATGTCGGAAATGAGAGGCGATCTGCTCGATCGGGTTGTTCAAACCATCAATCGTTATAGCATGCTCGAAGAGGGCGATCGCATCGGTGTGGCGGTCTCGGGCGGTGCCGATTCAGTGTTTCTCCTGTACGCCCTGCGGGCACTTGCATCAGACCGCAAATTTACGCTTTCGGTTCTGCACGTCAACCATCAGATAAGAGGCAAGGAGTCAGACGCCGACGAACAGTTCGTCCGCAACCTGGCCGGACAACTGGACCTCCCGTTTGTTTCAATGCGCGGCCGGGTTGGCCCCGGGAATCTCGAACAGGAAGCTCGGAATGTCCGCCGCCGCTTGTTCGAAGAAGCCAAAAGAGAGTTGGGGCTATCCAAGATCGCCCTCGGCCATTCCCGTACTGATCAGGCCGAAACCGTTCTGTTCCGAATGCTACGTGGTTCGGGCATTTGCGGCCTCTCTGCCATTCCGCCAATCCGGCAGTCGACGATCCGCCCATTGCTTGCCATCAGCCGAACTGAGATCCGGGAGGCACTAAGCGAATCGGGGCTGCTTTGGAGAGAAGACACCTCGAACCAGAACGAGCGGTTTATTCGCAACCGGCTCCGACTCACCACCCTGCCCACTTTGACCCGCGCTTACAATCCCAATCTGGAGCAGGCGCTCGCCGGAACGGCAGAACTCTCCCAGGTCGAAGAGGACTACTGGGCCAAACAGGTTAACGGCGTATACGCGCGTGTCGCGACGCACACGCGCAGGGGTCCACTTGTCGATGTGAAATCCCTTGCCGATCACCACTTGGCTGTCAGACGCCGGCTCATTCGGCACGCCATCCTACGCGCCAAGGGGTCCCTGCGTTCTATTGACCGGCGCCATGTTGACGAGGTGCTGGCAATCTCGGAGAGTCGACATGGCCACGATCGCGTGAACATACCGGGCGTTGACGCCATCCGCTCTTTTGATCACCTGCTTCTCGCCCCTCCCGAGGCGCTGAAGGAAGAGCGCGATTATCTCGTTCGATTAGAGCTCGAAACCGCTTACCAACTCCCCTTCGCCGCGGGCGTAGTGCGCCTCACTATTCAGAGAAAAACATCCTCTTTTTGTGCTACCGTCGAAGATGGATCTGGCTGCGACGGTGAAGAGGCGTTTCTGGATTGGAACGCCGTCTGCCTGGCTGCTTCGACCGGCGATCTAGCAGTGCGGAACTGGCAACCTGGCGACAAGTTGCAGCAACTTGGACAGGGGAGCGCCGTCAAAGTCAAAACCCTCTTTCAGGAACATAAGATATTCCTCTGGAGTCGAAGACATTGGCCCGTTATCGTCGCCGGTAAGGAGATTGTCTGGGTGCGAGGCTTCGGAGCCGCCCAACCATTTGCCGCAAGCGATGACAGCCGCGAACGGGTCCGTGTGTGTTTCGAGGCCTGTGACTGATGGCGATCTTCGAAAGGCGAATGTCGGTGAATCGAAAGCACGGAATTCAACGTCTTTCATATAGATGGTTTCCGAGTTTTCTGCTCGAACCAGCGCTGGCCGCCTCTCGGCCGGCATAAAGGTGAATTGATGAGTTCAAATGTAAAGACCGCAGTGTTCTGGGTAGTCATCGTGTGCGCAGTGGTGCTGGTGTACCTGGCGGTTAAGAGCGGTCGTGGCACTGCCCCGACGGAACTGTCCGTTTCTGACTTCGTGACCTACGTTCAGGACGGCAAGGTCAAGGAAGCAAAGATCATCGGAACAGATGTTCAGGGCACTTTGATTTCTGGCGACCGGTCTTTCCACACTGTCATTCCTCCGAATTACCCCGAAATCTACAAAGTGATGCAGGAAAAAGGGGTTAAGTACAGCTGGAAGGACTCGACCGGTAGCGGGTGGGTCGGTCTGCTGTTCAATGCCGTTCCTGTGCTCATTCTGCTGGGCCTCTGGATCTTCATGATGCGCCAAATGCAGAGCGGCGGAAACAAAGCTCTCAGTTTCGGTAAAAGCCGGGCGCGTCTGCATTCTTCCCAGCAGAAGAAAGTCACTTTCAAGGATGTAGCGGGAGTGGAGGAGGCAAAAGAAGAGCTTCAGGAAATCATCGAGTTTCTCCGAGAGCCGCAAAAGTTCCAGAAGTTGGGAGGCCGCATTCCGAAGGGAGTGCTGTTAATCGGGCCTCCGGGAACTGGAAAGACGTTGCTGGCCCGTGCGATCGCGGGTGAGGCAAACGTTCCGTTCTTTTCGATCTCTGGTTCGGACTTCGTAGAGATGTTCGTCGGCGTGGGCGCCAGCCGTGTTCGCGATCTGTTCGAACAAGGCAAGAAGAACGCGCCTTGCATCATCTTCATCGATGAAATCGACGCCGTGGGACGTCACCGAGGAGCAGGTTTGGGCGGCGGACACGACGAACGTGAGCAGACGCTGAACCAACTCCTGGTCGAGATGGATGGCTTTGAATCAAACGAAGGCGTAATCCTCGTCGCGGCAACCAACCGGCCCGATGTTCTCGACCCGGCCCTTCTCCGGCCAGGACGGTTTGACCGTCGCGTTGTTGTGGATCGACCGGACGTCCGAGGCCGGGAAAATATCCTTAAGGTTCACACCAAGAAAACGCCGCTCGCTGACGATATCGACCTGTCGGTCATCGCAAGGGGAACGCCGGGGTTTGCTGGAGCGGATCTGGCTAACCTGGTTAACGAGGCCGCTCTCATCGCGGCTCGACAGAACCGCAAGGTTGTCACTCAGTATGACTTTGAGCTGGCCAAAGACAAAGTCGTCATGGGTGTCGAGCGCAAGAGCCTCATCATCAGCGACAAAGAGAAGAAAATGACGGCCTACCACGAAGCCGGGCATGCAATTGTCGCTGTGTTGATGGAACACGCGGACCCGCTGCATAAAGTCACCATCATCCCTCGCGGGATGGCTCTCGGTCTGACCATGCAGCTGCCGATAGATGACAAGCTATCCCATGACAAGCTCTATCTCGAGGCACGGCTGGCCATCCTGATGGGCGGTCGGATCGCAGAAGAGATTTTCCTGAACCAGATGACCACGGGTGCGGGAAATGATATCGAGCGCGCGACCGAAATGGCTCACAAAATGGTGTGCGAGTGGGGCATGAGCGAACTGGGTCCTCTCAGCTTCGGTAAAAAAGACGAGCAGATCTTTTTGGGCCGTGAAATCGCACAGCATCGCGACTACAGTGAAGCCACCGCGATCAAAATCGATGAGCAGGTTCGGCTGCTGGTGGAGACGGCTTATAACCGGGCGAAATCCATCATCGAAGATCGGAAAGACGCGATGGTTCGTATCGCGGAGGCGTTGCTCGAGCGCGAAGTTCTGGACGGCTCCGAAGTGCTCGATTTGATCAACGGCAAGCCGTTGCGCAAGATTGCCAGTGGCCCGAAACCGACCACACCTCCCGACGGTGGCGCCGTTGTTGCTCCGCAGCCAAGCGGACCTTCCTTACCCGGTCTGGTTGGTGGGGAGAGCCCACAACCCGCTTAGTTCTTGTAAGCACGCGAGCAAAAAAGAGCTCTGGTCGTTCGGGACCAGAGCTCTTTTTGTTTTGAGCACTTCGTTGAACGTAAGCGGCTGAGAATCGCCATGAGTGACTGCGGTTCCTTGTACGGGAAGAGCGGGCTACGCCCGAGCGAAGGCCCAGTTATGTGGCAGAAGCTCAGCGAGGTGATGAATAGAGTGGCTGGGGATACGGGCCAGGATGTCTTTGAACCAGGCGAAGGGATCGATATTCACGCGTTGACAGGAGGCTACGAAAGTGCGCAGCACAGCGGCCGTTCTACCGCCGACATCGCTGCCGAAAAACATCCAGTTGTTGCGGCCCACGGCCATCACGCATCCATTCTGCCCATATCGGGTCGGAAGTTGATGTCCACTATCGTTGGCACCCACTTTACGGTCGACGATTGCGGGTGCAGCACAGCGAACAACGCGCGAGCGGCCGGTTTATCCATGTCGAGGTGGCGCCCGGCACAGTAACGATATTGCCAGACTGGATGGTCGACGCCAGTGTCTGTGCTGGAATGGCCCTAGGCGCACCGCGCATCTCGACGGACGCTCTCAGAGAACTGTGTCTGCTCC
>JBJMGK010000202.1:0-89200 GCA_045807925.1 Bryobacteraceae bacterium
AAACTGAGGAACAACATAGATCGTTGGGGGCGACTCAAAAACACTTACCGAGAGGTCTCCTCGGCACTCGACAAAAGTAGCATTGAGTTTGCCGTCATGAAGGGGTTCAGTCAGTTTCCTCTGTTCGTCGGCGATCCTAGACATCGAAGTCAATACGACTTCGACCTGTTGCTAAGAGAGCGTGATCTGGATGCTGCCGTCGCCGTGGCAACACGCTTGGGTTTCGAGCCTGCCGTATCGAGTGGCAGACAACCTGTCGTCGATCACCTGCCTGCGCTCGTTCGGAAAACCGGCTGGACCTGGCGCGGCGACTATTTTGATCCAGAAATTCCGTTCTCACTAGAACTGCACTTCCGATGTTGGGACCGGACGACGGAAGGATTCGGCCCTGAAGGTCTCGAACAGATGTTCTGGCAGCGTATTACGAAGCGCAAATGCGAAGAGCTCTCTTTCCACGCCCTCGATCCCGCTGATTCCGTCCTTTACGCCTCGCTGCACGCGTTGCGGCACGTGCTTCGCGGGAACGTGCGGCCGGCCCACGTTTATGAGTTCGCCTGGTTCCTGCAACGGAAATCGAACGACGACCACTTCTGGCAGAGATGGCAGGAACTCTTTACAAAAGATGAACGCGAGTATCAGGCCGTCTGTTTTGGACTTGCGCAGAAATGGTTTGGTTGCCCTTTCCACCAGATCGTAGACGAAGCCGTCCGTTGCCTTCCTGCGGGCGTCCATCGATGGCTTCTCCAGTATTCTCACTCTCCGATTAGCGGACAGTTCAAACCGAATAAAGACGAGCTCTGGCTGCACTGGTCGTTGCTAGAGTCGCCGGCGCAGCGCTTCGCAGTCCTGCGTAGAAGGCTCGTTCCCCATCAGCTGCCCGGCCCGATTTCAGCGCTTCACGTCCCTGACCACCAACTCACCTTAAGAGTCCGGATGCAGCGCCAATGGAGTTACCTGCGCTACTTGTGGAAAAGGCTAAGGCATCACATCGCGTCTCTCGCTCCCACTTGCATAGGCGTCGCGATTTGGTTGCGCGATAACTGGCGCGATCGCGCGGTCCACCTTCGCTCTCCGAAGCCATAACCGAAATTTACAAGTGTTTTACAAGGCAGCGACAATCGCAGGCAGCTTGCGGCTCTACACTGCTATTTCGATTTATCGAATTCGAATCAAAGGTAGCTGAGTGCGAAACAAGAATATTGTTTTCTTTTTCCCCGCTTTTTCCAGCCAGGAAGCCACGGCTCCTCTGGGTATCTTGGCCGTTTCGACACCACTGCTGAACGCCGGTTACAACGTCCGCATCATCGATTCGACGATTACGCCGAGATTTCAAGAGGTGGTTCTTTCCGAGATGGAGGACGCACTCTGCCTTGCAGTGTCCCTGGTCACCGGGCCGATGATCCGCGAGACCATCCAAATTGCGAAGGCGGTCAAGAGTCGTTATCCTCGAAAGCCGATCGTGCTCGGCGGGTGGCATCCGTCGCTACTACCCGATCAAACACTTGCCGCTGATTGCGTTGATGTCGTCGTAAAAGGTCAAGGCGAAGAGGCTTTTCTCGAGGTTGTCCAGCACCTTGAGGCAGGAGAAAGCCTGAAAGGGATACCTGGCGTGGGCTACAAGGAAGAAGGGCGGCTCATGTTCAACGTGCCGCGCACATTGAAGCCGATTCGCGAGCTTCCTCCGAAGGCTTATCATCTTGCCGATTTCGACGCCTATCAACGAGTCTGCGGCCGCCGCTGGGCCATGTACACGTCAAGTCTGGCGTGTCCCTATAACTGCGCGTATTGCACGAACGATGGTGTTTACGGAAGAAAGTGGAACGCTCTCGACCCCGAGCAGGTGGTTGAGGAAACGACCGAATTAGTCTCCCGCTATGGACTCTCGCTGCTCTGGATCGTGGACGACAACTTCCTCGTGGATCGGAATCGGGCGGTCGGCATCGCCGAGGGACTGGTTCGTCGCGGCGTTCACTTCGAGTGGAGCATACAAGCGTCTACGAACCTGGTCAATCGGTTTACCGTCGAGGAACTGAAGCTGCTGAAACGAGCCGGCCTGTCGCAGGTATCGCAAGGCGCCGACTCGGGCTCCGAAAAGGTCATGCACCTGATGAACAAGGATTTTCAGAAGCTTGAAACCATCTACGAAGCTGCAAACAAGCTAACGCAGGCGGGAATACGGCCCTCGTTCAACATGATCTTCGGCTTCCCCGGAGAGAACGCGCCCGAGCGCCGCGAATCTGTTCGTCTGATCATGAACATCTGCCGCAGGTACCCGGGCGCGGAGTTCTGGACCAACATCTTTACTCCTTATCCCGGTTCACCTGTGATGAAGCGCGCCTTCGAACTCGGAATTGACGTCCCGAAGTCACTTGAAGGGTGGGTGGATTTCTTTCCGCGCTACACCATTCTGCCCTGGCTGAAAGGCGCTCAGCACCATCGCTTGCAGATCATGCGCGACTACCTCCGCATCGCGTTCAATCGTGTTCCCATCGGACAACAACGTAAACATCCGCTGAACCGGCTTATCCATGCCTTAATCAGTATCTCGGCCAGGTGGCGATTGGACCATGATTTTTATCTTGCTCCGTTTGAGCTTTGGTTGAAGAATGCAGCGAACCGTTGGTTTCCAGCCAAACCAAACGTGGACGCGCACCAACTGAGCGCGGAGGTGGTCTCGTGCTGAACTCCGGCCGTGGCAAGATACTACTGTTTCTTCCTCCATATGAGGGAAAGATATTCGGGCCGCCTCTCGGACTCCTGAGCTTAGCTGCCAGTCTGAGAGCGGCCGGATTTGAGGCCTGCATTATCGATGGCGCCCTCCGTTCCGACTATCTGGAAGCCATCAAGTCCAACCTTGACGGAAGCATCGCGTTCGGCGTTTCCCTGCTAACCGGTCCAATGATTCGGGATGCGATTGCAGCAAGCCGACTGGTTCGAAGCTTGAACCCTCAAACACCGATCATCTTCGGAGGCTGGCATCCCAGCCTCGTGACAGCTCAAACGCTCCAGGAGGATTTCGTCGATATCGTTGTTCGTCATCAGGGCGAGAAGACTCTTGTCGAAGTTCTTAATCGGATCTGCTCCCGTAGCTCTCTTCACTTGGTGCAGGGCTGCTGGTTCAAGCAGAACGGCCAGATTGTCTCGAATCCAGATCGCTCTCCTTCTCCACTCTCCTCCCTTCCCTCCCCGGCGTATGATCTGGTTGATTTCAACGAATACGCTCGCGTGGCCGGTGGGCGGAAACTGCCTTACGCGACTAGCATCGGGTGTCCGTACGCGTGTAACTATTGCACCGACTCTGTCTTTTACAGCCGCCGCTTCAACCCAGCCGACGTCGCCCACATTGTGGACGATGTAGCTCAGCTCGTACGGAAGCACAATTTATCCGAGATAGCTCTCGTGGACTCGAACTTCTTAGTGGACACGAAAAGAGCTGTTGCGATCGCAGAAGGGTTCCTGCAGGCTGGGCTGAAGATCCGCTGGACATTTCAGGCGTCCACCGACCTGCTCTGCAGAATGAGTGACGCAGACGTCCAGCTACTCGGAGCGAGCGGAGTATCTCATATCGGCTTCGGCACGGAATCTGCTTCGCCAGAGGTGCTGAAGCGCATGAACAAAGCGCATCAGCACATTCCCGATATGTTCGAAGCCGCTCGTAAATGCGCCGATGCGAAAATCCGGGTCACATACAACCTAATCTTTGGGTTCCCCGGCGAAGACGACGCGCACAGAAAAGAAACGCTCCGCATCATGGGGCAGATCGCCGAGCGTTATTCGAACGTAAGCTTCTCTCCCAACCTTTTCACTCCATATCCGGGCATTCCCATCTGGCCTGAACTGCGGGACAAGGGTCTTCACGAACCCGGTTCACTCGAAGAATGGTCCTCGATGGGATTGGGAGGGACACAGTTGCCCTGGCTAAGCGATAAGTCCAGCACCGCTCTGCATCGAGGCATGTCCTTCTTCCTGTTGGATAACCAGCTCAGCAAAAGCTTCAGAAAAAGCAAATCCCCGGCTGCTCGCTCGCTCATCAGCGTTCTGCGAAAGCCGCTCCATTGGAGGCTCCGGTACTACTTCTTCCATTTGCCCCTTGAGTTATGGCTTTCCATGGCGCGGGAGTGGCTTCACATACGACGGTCTCTGCTTACCGGAGATCCTCTGAGCCGGAGCCTGGCACAGATTCGTTGAGAGTTGGTGAGACGTATGGTTGACGTTCTTCTCGCACACAGTAATCACATCTATAACGATCGCAAGCAGACCGAGAAGATGCAGCCCTATCCGCCGTTGCAGACGATCATGGCTGCTTCTCTATTGCGCGATGCCGGCTATAGCGTGGCGCTGTGCGATGTGACCTTCGAGGCTCCGGAAGAGAAGGTTCGGCGATACGTCGTCCAACACAAGCCCCGTCTCCTCGCCGTGTATGAGGACGGCTTCAACTTCCTGAACAAGATGTGCCTGACTCGTAACCGCGAGCTGGCGTACGCCATGGCGCAGATTGCGCGTTCAGAGAACATCAAGGCGGCGGTACACGGTCCGGACTCTTCTGATCACGTTGCCGATTTTTTAAGGGCCGGCTTTGATTACGTACTGCTGGGCGAAGGAGAGCCCACACTGCTCGAATTGGCACAGGGCCGCCCCGCGGCAACCATTCCGGGTCTGGCTTTCCGTAACGAGGGAGGAGAGATTCAATACACCGGTCCGCGCGACCTGCTGAAGAATTTGGATGCGTTCTCCCTGCCCGCTTGGGATCTGTTGGATATTGGCCAGTACCGAGAGGCTTGGCAAGCAAAACACGGCTTCTTTTCTCTGAATATGGTCTCGAGCCGGGGCTGCCCGTTCCGGTGTAACTGGTGCGCCAAACCGATGTACGGCGATAGCTATCGAGTGCGCAGCCCAAGGCTTGTTGCCGAGGAAGTTCTTTACTTGAAAAAGACCTTCCACCCGGATCACCTTTGGTTTGCTGACGACATCTTTTCAATATCGAATCGCTGGACTTCGGAGTTCACCAATGCGGTCGAGGAGTTTCAGGCGCAGACTCCGTTCAAGATGCAATCCCGTTGTGACCTGATGACGCGTAACACAGTCAGCTCACTGAAGCGAGCTGGCTGCAGCGAGATCTGGATGGGTGCGGAATCCGGCTCTCAACGCATCCTGGACGCGATGGAGAAAAGCATTCGCGTGGAACAGATCTACGACGCTCGGAACAATTTAGGTGGATCAGGTATTCGCTGTTGCTTCTTCCTCCAATTCGGATATCCAGGCGAGGGCTGGGAAGAGATCCAGGCGACCATTCGGATGGTACGAGAAACGAGGCCGGATGACATCGGAGTGTCCGTCTCTTATCCTCTGCCCGGCACGAAGTTTTTCACGCTCGTGTCGAACCAGATGGGGAGAAAAGCAAATTGGTCCGAGAGCGGAGATCTGAGCATGATGTTCCGCGGCTCTTTTTCCTCTGAATTCTATCGGGCGCTTGCGACGGCGTTGCACCTGGAAGTTCGTGAACCCTGGGCAACAGACTCGGTTCAACGGGCGTGGGCTGATGTAGAGGACCTACGCGAAAGAACAGCCGAGCGAAGCGAGGTCTACTCTTGAAGCTGCTTCTGACACACGCTTATTTCATCCGCGAGGATGACAAAGAGCAAAACATCGTCAAGCCCTACGCTCCGCTGGGCATTCTCTATCTGTCCTCCCATCTTCGGAGCAAGGGCTATGAGGTCGACATCTACGACTCCACATTCGGATCGAAGGAAGAGCTCTTTCGCTTGCTGGGCGACGGTGCGCCCGGCGCTCTCGGTGTCTATGCAAATCTGATGACCCGAGAGAATGCCGTAGCAATCGCAAGGCATGCACGCGAATGTGGCTGGACGGTCATCCTCGGCGGTCCCGAACCAGCCAATTACCCGGAACAATACCTCGCGCACGGCGCGGACGTCGTAGTTGCGGGAGAAGGCGAATTAGCTCTCGAGGCACTTCTCCGCACAGACTGCAAGCCTGAGCATTGGCCTTCGATCAACGGTATCTTTTTCCGAACAACTGAAGGCAAAGTCGTAAAAACCTCACCGGGTCCTCTCCTGCCGAACCTGGATGAACAGCCATGGCCTGACCGAGAGCGCATCGCGCTGGAAAAGTATCTTGAAGCCTGGCGTACAAGGCATGGCAGCGGCTCAGTGTCTCTGATCACGGCACGAGGCTGTCCGTATCACTGCAATTGGTGTAGTCATTCCGTCTACGGTCAAACACACCGGCGACGATCTCCGAAGTCGGTCGTCGACGAGGTTGAATGGATTCTCGAGCGCTATCAGCCCGAAATGCTTTGGCTAGCGGATGACGTTTTCACCATTCATCATGGATGGCTCTTCGAATACGCCAAAGAGATGGGTGCGCGCGGACTTGCAACTCCTTTCGAATGCATCACACGTGCAGACCGTCTCAATGAGCGGGTGGTCGACACGCTTGCAGAACTGAAGTGTTTCCGAGTATGGATTGGCTCGGAAAGCGGTTCGCAGCGAATTCTGAACTCCATGCAGCGCGGCGTCACAGTAGAACAGGTCCAGCGCGCAGTCGCGCTCTGCAAAACCAGGGGCATTCAAACGGGGATGTTCCTGATGTGGGGCTACGAAGGCGAGGAAATCGAAGACGTAGAAGCAACCGTAGATCACGTGAAAGCTTGCCGGCCTGATGTATTTTTCACCACGGTTTCCTATCCCATTAAGGGCACACCATATTTCGAACGGGTATCAGATCGGTTGGTTCGGATTGAAGATTGGGCTCGAAGCACAGATCGGGACCTTAAAATCCGGGGCAGACACTCACGCGAGTTTTACCGGAATGCCGACCGCTTACTGAAGAGCGAGATGTCGGGTGCAGACGATATTCAGATTGCTCGAGCCGCGCTGCACGGTTCTGCTCTGCAGGTGGAAGTATGACCGCCATCGGAGCAAGCTGCTGCTTTGATGCAATCGCCGAAAAGTATGACGATCTCTGGTCCCATACGGGGGCTGGCTATTGGCAACGCCGCGCGGTTTGGGATGCCGTACATCCACTCTTTCGATCTGGCGATCACGTCCTCGATGTCGGGTGCGGAACGGGTGTCGATGCTCTTTCCCTGATGGCGTCCGGCGTTAACGTTCGTGCGGTCGATGCTTCCCGGGAGATGGTGAACGTTGCCTGCTCGAAGGGCGTTCTTGCGGTCCGTCTCGCAGCCGAACAACTCGATCAACTAGGTGACAGCTTCGACGGCGCGATTTCCAATTTCGGCGTCCTAAACTGTGTCGCTGATTTTGAAATGCTGGTGCCGCAACTCGCACGCTTGGTAAAACGTGGCGGTCACCTCGCAATCTGCTACATGGGCAAGTTCTGCGCCTGGGAGACGGCCTACTATCTGCGCTCTGCGCAGATCCAGAAAGCCACTCGGCGCTGGTCACGTAAGGCAGTGCCGACATCGCTGGGTGTCCATGTGCATTATCCCTCGGTCAGCACCGTTACGCTCGCCTTTCAACCTGAGTTTCGGCTTCAGAATTGGCGAGGAATCGGAGTTTTTGTCCCGCCCTCTTACGTATCCGGACTTGATCCTGCATGGATGGCGTGCCTGGCCGGCATCGATCGCCGCGTCGCGCGTACCCCGCTGTTACGGGCAGTTGCGGACCATCGCCTTTTGATTTTTGAGCGCGTATGACTTTGAATGCACACACCCGCCACTGCTTTCTTGAGCAATACCGGCAGGTTCGGCACGCCGAAGGCCGCGGTTCGCACGACGCTGCCTACTACCGGGCATTGCCTTACGAAGACCTGACGGGCCAGAACTCCTCGATGTGGGCCATGAGGGCTCGTAGCTATCGATATCTCGAAACCAAGCTGCTCCCCAAGTGGGAACAAGTGGTAAGTCGACCCCTGGACATTCTCGATCTCGGAGCCGGGAACTGCTGGATGTCGTATCGGCTCGGGCTTCGGAATCATCATGTGACGGCTCTCGATATCTTCGACGATCCGCTCGACGGCTTGGGTGCAGCCCGTTGGTATCCATTCTCGATTCCAACGATCGAGGCCGAGTTCAACACTCTTCCGTTCGCACCTGACACCTTCGATCTGATCATTTATAACGCCGCGATTCATTATTCGACCGACTACTTTGAAACGCTCGGCGAGGCACAAAGGTGCTTGCGGCCCTCCGGGCGAGTCGTGATTATTGACTCGCCTGTTTATCGCAGTCGCGAGCACGGTGTCCGCATGGTTGCAGAGCGAAAGCTCACATATCGGAAGAAGTATGGTTTTGCTTCCGATGCGATGAACAGCATTGAGTTTTTGGATGAGCCGGTTTTGCAACTGCTCTCGAAGAGTCTGGGGTTGCAATGGCGCGTACACCGGCCCTGGTACGGATGGCACTGGCACCTGCGGCCATTCAAGGCGTTCCTCCAGCGACGCAGGCCGCCATCTAAGTTTTGGATTCTTGTGGGGAGTTTTTCGCGCCCATGATCATTCTGCTCCATCCCCGCTCTACAAAACCAAAGAATCGCCGCTTTCCTTTAGCAGTTTTATCGTTGGCGGCCGTACTCGAAGGTAACGAAAAATTCTCGATCGTCGATGGCAACGCAGACTCGGATCCCGGGAAGACACTCGACCGCATCGTCACTGAATCAGGCTGCGCGATGCTTGCCGTCTCCGTCATGCCTGGTCCTCAAATGAAGGCGGCTATCCCACTCTGTCGCGAATTCCGCGCCAAATATCCACGCATTCCCATCGTTTGGGGCGGTTATTTTCCGTCCCTGTACACTGACACGGCCCTGAATGCACCTTACGTCGATGTCGTCGTGAGAGGCCAGGGAGAGCGGACATTCCTCGAGCTAGTACAAGCGATCAAAGAAGGCCGCAAGCTAGGCGGAATTCCGGGCCTATCCTTCAAGGACGATTTTGGCCTTCACGTTCATAATGCCGATCGACCGCTCGAGTCGCCGAACGATTTCCCTTGGCTGCCCTACGCTCGATTGCCGAAAGTGGAAGATTACATCCGCCCGACCTTTCTCGGGCGGAGAACGGCTGTTCACCAGGCGAGCATCGGATGTCCTTATCGCTGTACTTTCTGCGGAGTCGTGCCCATTTATCAAGGCCGGCAGAGGACTGAAAGCCCGGAGCGGACAGCCTCAGTCTTGAAATCACTGCAAGACAGATACCGGATCGACGCCGTTCAGTTTTACGACAACAACTTTTTTCTGAACGAGTCGCACACCGCAGAGCTGGTGGCGCGGATGATTCCGCTCCGCTTGAACTGGTGGTCGGAAGGCAGGATCGATGCGGTCCTCCGCTATTCCGGCGACACACTACGGCTGCTTCAGCGAGCTGGCTCAAAGATGATCTTCTTTGGCGCTGAGTCCGGCTCGGACAAGATGCTGAAGCAAATGAATAAGCGGATCTCAACGGATCAGACGCTCGAGCTTGCAGGCAAAATTCGCGAATACGGTATCGTCCCCGAGTTTTCCTTCGTTGTCGGAAATCCTGAGAACCCGGAAGAGGACACAACGGAAACCATTCGCTTCATCCGGCGTATCAAAAAGATTAACCCCGACGCGGAGATCATCGTTCAGCACTATATTCCAACACCTCATCCGGACGGGATGTACGGCAACGTCGATTCGAAGATCCAATTCCCGAGCACACCGGATGAGTGGGCTACTGACCGGTGGTTTAACTTCTCGGTCCGCTACGATCCACACCTCGCCTGGCTGCCCAGAAGAATCAAGAACAGAATCGACAACTTCGAACTGGTGATCGGATCACGCTGGCCGACTATTCAGGATGTGCAGCTGCCGGCTTGGGGCCGGAGCGTTTTGAAAGGTCTGAGTAGCTGGCGATATGCCTTGGGCTTTTACGATTGGCCGTTCGAATTGCAACTGGCGCACAAATTTGTTGCATTGCGAAAGCCTAAACTGGAGAGCCTGTAGATGGTCTTATCTCCGCCGGCCGCGTACCGGCTCTGGGCGCCTTCTTACGACACGGATCTAAACCCGTTGTTGGCTCTCGAAGAGCGCATGGTCCGACATCTTCTGCCCCATGTTCATTCGAGGAAAGTCCTGGACGTTGGGTGTGGAACCGGACGCTCCATGGCTCGTTACGGTGCTCGTGGTGCGCTGGCATTCGGGCTCGACTCCTGTCCGGAGATGCTGGCCGAGGCCCGCAAGAAGCCGGGACTAGGCATCAGCCTAGTGGTGGCCGAAGCGTCCCATTTGCCTTTTGCGGACGATGTCGCAGACGTGACGCTATGCTCGTTTTCGCTTAGCTACTTCCCCGATCTTCATCAATCTGTCAATGAACTCGCGCGAGTAACGAAGCCTGATGGCCAGATCGTCATCAGCGATCTGCACCCCCTTGCCGCGGCAAGCGGCTGGACTCGTTCGTTCCGAGTCGGCAGCGAGAAGTACGACATCGACCACTCCTGTCACGACGATCGGGAACTGAATTCTGCATTCCAGAACGCAGGACTCCAGGTCGTTACACAAGTGGAATCCGGTTTCGACGAGCCCGAACGATCGCTGTTTGCAGCTGCCGGAAAGGCACACGTGTATCCGGCGCTGATTGGAAGGCCTGCCGTCCGTGTGATTGTCTGCCACAAAGTATGACGTTGGCGGGCGCAAAAGTAGCGATGAGTGCTAACGTTTCATCTCGCAGCGACCTCATCATTCGCTATGGGCGAATCGCTTTCACTCCGCGCGCGCGAACGCATAGCGTACCGAAGCTGAACCTGAACGGGTTCATGATCCTACCGGGACTCGTGAATGCTCACGATCACCTTGAGTTCAACCTGTTTCCGCGCTTGGGACGAGGCCCTTATCCGAACGCGTCTGCCTGGGCAGAAGACATCTTCAAACCATCCGAGGAACCCATTGCGACTCAGCTAAAGCTGCCCAAGCCGATCCGACTTTGGTGGGGTGGGTTGAAAAACCTGCTGAACGGAGTGACGTCCGTCGCTCACCATAACCCCTACGAACCTTCAGTTTTCTCGAGATGTTTTCCCGTTCGCGTACTTCGCCGGTTTGGCTGGGCACACTCGTTGGCCTTTTCACCAGACATCACGAGTTGTTTTCGCCGCACTCCGTCCGGTGCTCCTTTTATCGTTCATGCCGGCGAAGGAACCGACATCGAATCGTGGCGCGAGCTCTATCTGTTGGAACAAGCCAAACTGCTTCGCTCATCCACCGTACTCGTGCATGGAGTGGCGTTAAGACCGGAAGATCTGGAGCTGATTCGCAGCCGAGGCGCTTCCCTGGTATGGTGTCCCAGTTCGAACTTATTCACGCTCGGACGCACAGTTTCTCCTGAGGTGCTGAGGTCGGATATCCCGATTGCACTCGGAACGGACTCCGCCCTGACCGCAGAAGGCGACCTCCTGGACGAGTTGTCTGTTGCGGCAAATCACGTCAGTGCCGGCCGTCTTTACACCATGGTGACGAACGAGGCGGCACGAATCTTGCACCTGAACACGGGTGAAGGGAAGATCCAGGACGGAGGAGTGGCAGACCTCCTCGTTGTACGGGCCAACGGCGAAAACACGCCTTCCCGCGTGCTCGGATCGCGTCCCGAGCTTGTCTTCCTGAAAGGTCGACTCATGTTAGTGTCCGCCGATGCCGCACGTGAGCTCTGCCTGACCGACCTCCCAGACTTTCAGCCGCTCGAGATAGAAGGGCGAGGCAAGTGGTTCGTGAAAAACAACGTTCGTGGGGTCCTCGACGCGACCAGGCAGATTGTCGGCGAGCGGATATGCCTTGCTGGAAGGCGAGTGATCGCATGAATCCCACGCTCACGGCATTACCGGTTCTGGTCTTGTACCCGCATCGACGCTGCAACTGCCGTTGTGTCATGTGTGACATCTGGAAGGATCGCTCCGCCGACGAGATCTCGCCCGATGACCTCGAACGGCATCTCGACGACATAAGCAGGTTGAAGGTCCAGTGGATCGTCCTTTCCGGCGGCGAGCCGCTGATGCATTCGGACCTCTTTCGGCTGACTGCGCTCATCCGGTCACGTGGGATCCGGGTCACGATTCTGACCACCGGACTTTTGCTTGAGCATCACGCCCGGTCGATAGTCGAGAGTGTCGACGATGTCATTGTGTCCTTGGATGGCCCACCGCCAATTCACGATCAGGTGCGACGAGTCCCCGGCGCGTTCACTCGCATCGCGTGCGGGATAGCCGCGCTTCACCAGCTCAACCCGGAGTTTCCCGTTTCAGCGCGCTCGACCGTTCAGCGTTTGAACTACAGATATGTTCGCGAGACCGCCAGACTGGTCCGGCAACTCGGCTTCCGCTCCATCTCTTTCCTGGCAGCGGACATGACCTCCCAAGCATTCAATCGCACAACCGCTCTCAATGTGCTCGGGCAGGCAAAACTGGCCCTGGACGAAGGGCAGATCTCGGAATTGTCCGTTGAGTTCTCCGGCCTATGGTCAGACTGGGCCGGCACTGATTTCTTAGTTGAGGACCGGCCGAAGCTCCATCGCATTTTGCAGCACTTTCGCGCTCAATTAGGAGTGACCGAGCCTGTTGCACCACGCTGTAATGCACCTTGGGTGTCCGCCGTACTTGAATCAGACGGAACGGTAAGGCCCTGTTTCTTCCAGGACCCGATCGGGAAAGCCGGTGAAAGTAGCCTGCTCGAAGTCGTAAATGGGCCGCAGGCAGTCGCGTTTCGTTCCAGCCTGGACGTCTCGACCGATTCAATCTGCAAACGGTGCGTTTGCTCTCTCAATTGGAAGGAGTGCGCTTGATTGCAATGTCAGGCGCTATTTACAAAACTTTCACACGTACCGCACAATGCGCTGCCGAAGTTTGTCTACGCTCAGGCTTGAGGTTTGATCCTCTGAAACGCTCGATTGTCAGCATCGCCAGCACTCACGACACCGAAGCTTTGTTGGAGCAGCCGCTATTTGCCGACAACATAGCTGTCGAGCTCCAGCACTCACCTAAACAGTACGGTGATACGGGCCAGCACGCTGCCAGCAGGCGCGTTCATTGGATCATTGTGAACCTGCTGGAACGAATTGCGGCCGTCGTAGCGCTCCTGGTTCTCTCCCCGTTCTTTGTTGCGATAGCGGCACTCGTCCTGATACTTTCCCGCCGTTCGCCATTGGTCGCGCACCGTCGCGTCGGGCGAAACGGATGTGAACTCTGGGTGCTGAAATTCCGAACAATGTGGGACGATTCGCGCACACCACTCCGGAAGCACGTGATCGTCGAGCGCGTCTCAACCGGAGGCGAATTGCACCTCAAATACTCAGCAGACCCGCGAGTTACGAGTCGATTTGCGGCTCTGTGCCGCAAATATTCGATCGACGAACTACCGCAACTTTGGCATGTTGTGCGAGGCGACATGGCGTTGATCGGGCCTCGGCCGCTAACTGCCCAGGAGATTGTCACGTTTTATGGCTCGGATGCCGGTCGCTTGCTGGTTGTGCGGCCTGGATTGAGTGGGCTGTGGCAAGTAAATGGCAGAAGCAGGCTCACTTTAGAAGAGAGACGACGCCTCGACCTGTTCATGCTCGAGAATTGGTCGCTCAGGCTCTATCTGCAGATCCTGCTAGCAACAGTACCTTGCGTGCTATCCGGGCGCAACGCATGGTGAGCCGATTGCGCGCAACGGGGCAGCGATGAACATCCTCTGCATAGATCAATACGCAGAGATTGGAGGAGCGCAGCGAATGCTGCTGGAGTTGCTGCCCTCTTTCGCGGCTCGAGGCTGGAACCCGTACGTAGCCGTCCCGAACGAGCACGGCAACCTGCTCGAGAGGGTTCGAGAACTCGGATATGGCACAGGTTCTTTCCAATTTGGGAAGTACACCAAAGTACGCAAGACAAGGGCCGAATTGTTCCCCTACCTTCGTGACTCATGCCGCCTTGCGAAACAGTTTCTGGCCTGGATACGCACGCTCGCGATTGACATTGTGTACGTTAACGGCGCTCGCGTACTTCCCGCCGCTTCCTTCGCTGCTCGCCGCAGTTCGCTGCCACTCGTGTTTCATTGCCACAACCGATTGCATCAGCGAAGTGCAGCTTACCTGGCGGCAACCTCGGTGCGCTTCGCGGGTGCACAGGTCGTCGGGTGTTGCAGGTACGCTACCGACCCGCTGCTCTCTTATGTCAGGACCGAGTTTGTTCATACTGTCTACAACGGCGTGGGTTCCGCAATCGCTGCCCCACGGGAGAAGCACTCAGCCATCAAGCGTATCGGGGTAATCGCGCGCATCGAAGAGGAAAAAGGGCAGCTTGAATTCGTCCAGGCTGCACGGATACTGACATGTACCCGCCCCGAACTCCGATTCTCGATCATCGGTAAGCCGCTGTTCGCCAGCGACGACTATTTCGAACGGGTTCGCGCAGCCGCAGCAGGCTTGCCAATCGAGTTTCCAGGCTGGATGGACAATGTCGCCGATAGTCTTGCCTCACTCGACCTGCTCGTTGTACCTTCCAGCTCACTTGATGCGAGTCCGCGAATCATCCTGGAAGCGCTGGCAGCTGGAGTACCGGTCATTGCCTACGCAGTGGGCGGCATTCCTGAGCTGTTGAAAGACATGGAAACCGGAATCCTGGTCGAGGAGCGGACGTCGCAAGCGCTCGCCGAGGGCATAACCCTGGCGCTCAACATGAATCCACAGAAGATGCGCGACCTAGTACAGAATGGAAGGCGCGTGTGGAATGAAAAGCACAGTCCCGAGGCGTACGGGGACAGCATCTGTCAAGTGATCGCGCGAATGGTGAAGGCGGATTAAAAGCGATGCGGGTTGCCCTCGTTCACTACTGGTTGTTGGGCATGCGGGGAGGCGAAAAGGTGCTGGAGGCGTTCTGCCGCATCTTTCCCAACGCCGACATCTTCACTCTGTTCTATGAACCCGAGAAAGTATCCGAAACGATCCGCTCCCGGCGCGTCACCTCCAGTTTTCTCAATCCGGCCCGCCGGTACTACCGTTCGCTGCTCCCGGTAATGCCGTTCGCTCTGGAGCATCTGGACCTCCGCGGATACGATCTGATCGTCAGCAGCGAATCGGGGCCGGCAAAGGGCTTGATCGCCAACGCCTCCAGTCGTCACGTCTGCTACTGCCATTCTCCGATGCGCTATCTCTGGGACCTCTACCCGGACTACCTGCACGAATGGACTCGTTCTCGTACAAGGCGCGCCCTCATCGGTCTGACGAGTAATTACTTACGCGTTTGGGATTACGCTGCTGCTGCGCGCGTGGACGAATTTGTAGCAAACAGCAAGAACGTGCAGAAGCGGCTTTGGCGAGCTTACCGCCGCGAATCGAGAGTGGTTCATCCACCTGTTGCGGTCGAGAACTTCTACTATCGGCCTTCGCTCAACTATTACTTACTTATTTCAGAACTCGTCGCCTATAAACGCGTGATGGACGCCATCATCTGCTTCTCGCGGAGCGGCCGGCCATTGCGGATTGTCGGTGACGGGCCGGAATACAACGAGCTAAGAAAAGCGGCGAAGCCAAATATCGAATTCTGCGGACGCATCTCGGACACTGAGCTTCGGGAACAGTATGCACATTGTCGAGCAGTCGTGCAGCCCGGTGAAGAAGATTTCGGGATCGTATCCGTCGAGGCGCTGGCAAGCGGCAAACCGATCATCGGCTTGGGACGGGGAGGCATTCTCGAGATTGCACCTAAAGACGAAGGTTGCAGCTTTTTGTACTCCAGCCCCGGCCACGAGGGAATGCAAAGTGCAATCGAAGAATTTGAGCGAGGTGAAACGCACATCAGGCCAACAAAGCTTCAGAATCTTGCCTTGCAATATTCTGAGGAACGATTTCGAGAGAAGATACTCGCGTTCCTGAACTGTGCTCCACAGTCCCCAGATAGTGCTGCCGACAGCCGGCCGGCTCGCCCCCTCGTGATGAGTCGATCTGCCTAACCGTCGACAGGCGGTTTCACATAACTTTTACGATTCCTCGACAACTGCGGGCGAGCTAAAAACCTATAGTCACGATATCGAGACTATGTCCGCTAAGAACTTTCGCGCAAACAAGAGAAGGTTTGTATATCGCTGGGGCGTCCTGTTTGGATATCTGGCTTCAGCAGGGATCGTCGCCGCACAGGCACCAACGGGCGACCTCGCGAGATCACTGGGAATTGAGTTTCCTTCCGGTTCCTCATCACAAATCATCTTGCAGCGGGACGGCAAGCGATACATGGTCGATGCAGCCGCTCG
This sequence comes from Bryobacteraceae bacterium, assembly GCA_045807925.1. GTDB lineage: Bacteria > Acidobacteriota > Terriglobia > Bryobacterales > Bryobacteraceae > Bog-105. The sequence continues at coordinate 16,200 of JBJMGK010000202.1, forward strand.
ATCCGTGTCCGAGCTGGAGAGCGGATCTCAATCCTCTTCAGCACCATCGAATGCCTCCGCTTTGTTCGGGAGGAACTGTGCTCCTTGTCACGGCCCTGACGGAAAAGGGAATAAAGCGATAGGGACACCAGATTTCCACGATCCGACCTTTCAACGAACACAAAGCGACGCAGACTTCAGCAATGCTATTCACAACGGAAAGGCGGGACGGATGCCGTCGTGGTCGGGCAAGCTGTCTGAGGCGGAAATGGCAACGCTGGTGACGTATGTCAGGAGTCTTGGGCAAGCCCAGGCCGGCCCCGGTGTTTCAAGCTCTGCGGCAGTATCCACACCCCCTCCACCGGCACCGGACGTCTACGAACCAGGCGACGATGTTCTCATGACGCTGCCCAGCGGCCGTGAAACAGCGCGCCATGGAGTGTACGTGAATTTCGCTCACCGTTTTGCGTATGACCCGGCATTCACCGGGGCGGCACGTCCTGCGGTGCTCTTCGGCATGGACGGATTTGCAATTCCGTCGTTCGGATTCACGTACGGCATCACCGATAGGTGGTCGGCCAGCATTTACCGATCGCCCAGTATCGTCAATCGTCCGATACAAATGATGGCTGCGTATCAAGCTCTCGACGAGCACCATGGCTCGCCCTTCACTCTCAAATTAAGAGCGTCAATAGAAGGCCAGGACAACTTCCGGAAGAACTTTACGGAAAATCTAGAGGGCATCTTCGCACGCAGCGTTACCAGGAGAGCGCAACTCTACGCGGTTCCGACCGTCTCCTTCAACAATCGCCCGCTCGTACCCGGTGGGTTCCGGTCACGGGAGATCCTGGATTATCCGGGCGTGAATACGATTTCGGTCGGTTTCGGTCTCGCAGTTGACGTCCGGCCCACGGTCGCTCTCTTAGCCGAAGTAATTCCCACGTTTCTAAATGGGAGGGATCTAGGGATCCATCGGCCTGCGTATGCTTTCGCCATTCAAAAGAAGATCTATCGCCACGCGTTCACATTTGGATTCTCGAACAGTCCGGGGACGACCGTGTCTCAGCGGGCAGGAACAAGGGCAACTTTCCTGGGCGATCCCAGTGCAGACACGCCAGGCGGTTTATTTATCGGATTCGATCTCACTCGGCAAATCCATTGATCACTCCAACACTGCTAAAGAAGTGCCAAAAGATAGCCGACGAGGACATCACGCTGGGAAGGCGAAAAATGGAAAGGCGGCATGACCGTTCCGGGGGACATGGTTTGTGGAGACTCGAAATGTTTTTCGATCCAATCCTTGGACCGTCTCGCCGCCAATCCATTCAGTGACGGCCCGATTTCTCCGCCAACCCCGCTGACCTTGTGGCAGCTACTGCAACCACTGGAAACATAAATTTGAGCTCCTTTCACGGCCTCGGGAGGGATCTTATCAACCAGGTCGGCTGTTTCCGGCCGCAGCTTCAAGAGAAACGCGGAGAGTGCATTCAGCTCAGGTAAGCTTAGCGGAATTGGGGGCATGTTACTGCCCGGGATCGTTTGACTAGGATTCCTGAAGTGCTGGATCATCCACTCTGCTGAACGCTTTGTATCCCGCAGAGCTAATGTTGGCCCCGGCTTCGGAGGTCCATCCGTCAGGTTATGACACGTTCGGCAACGCTCCTGTCGAAAGTAGCCGATCCCTGCCATCTCTTCAACGGATAAAGACGCGAAGTCGCTCAAGGCTAGTGCTTCGGTGCTTGAGTTCCTAGCTGCCGCCGGCGTGCTTCGTAGGGCTGCGGCCGTCAACGCGGTCCAGCCGGCGAGCGCAAGTGCCACCACCGATATTGCGACTGTACGTTGACGTATAGCTTTCGCTCGAGATCTGTCGAGGAATGGCACTAGAAACAAAAGCCCTATAACGACGGTTGGAATACCAATGCTGCCAACGGGCTCCCACGCTCCTTTGAAGAACTTGAGGAGCTGGAACAGGAAAAGGAAGTACCATTCGGGTCGTGGAACATAGGTTGCGTCTGTCGGGTCGGCCAGTCGTTCCAGCGGAGCCCGAACGATAATGGCGGCAGCCAGCAAGATGATTAAGGCCAAAAAACAGGCCAGCGTATCGCGAAAAACCTGTTCCGGATAGAAGGCCTTCTTCGGCGCGAAATCGGTGGCCGCCGGCGTCACCCCGTGGCGTCTGACGAGGTGAAGATGGATCATCACCAGTAGGATCGTGACGGCTGGAAATACAAAAACGTGAAGCGAGTAGAAGCGGGCAAACGTGACCACTCCAATCTGCTCTCCCGCATCAACCATTTGCTGAAGATAGGACCCCAGTAAAGGAGCCTGTCCCATGATTTTCGTGGTGACGACAGTACCCCAATACGCTCGGTTGTCCCAGGGCAGCAGATATCCCGTCAAGCTGAAGCCGACGGTGACCAACAACAGGCAGACGCCTCCCACCCACGTCGCTTCCCGCGGCCGTTTGTACCCTCCATAGACAAAGACCTGAACCATGTGGAGAACCAGCACGATGAGCATGAGACTGGCACCCCAATGGTGCAAGCCCCGGATCAACCTCCCCATGGGAACATCCCGAATGATAAAAGTCAGGCTATTATAGGCGTCTCCGGCCGTTCCGGCGTAATTCAGCGAAAGGAGAATGCCGGTAAAGGCTTGAAGGAGACACAGAAATAAAGCAACGCTACCGAAGGCCTGCGGCCAACCCGCAGACTGTGGTATCTCCTCTGATAGGAGGTGCGTCGCCAGCGTAATAAGACCAGTACGGTCGTCAAACCAGGTCGATACTTTTCTCAATTGGGACCTCCAAGGGACGGTTGGCTATCCGCGTTGCGATTGCGGCGCGCTAAGCCAGAGTCGTTTTCCTTCTAACTTGACTTCGTACCGATCGAGAGCGCGAGTTGCCGGACCAGCAATTACGGCTCCATCTTTGGCGAATCTGGAGCCGTGGCACGGACAGGAAAATTCCTTGCGGTTGGATTCCCAGCGATAAGCGCAGCCCAGATGAGTGCACCAGGGAGAAAAAGCAATGAGCTTCTGATCGGCGGTCTTGCTGAGCCAAGCCGTTTCGGTTCCGCTGTGAATCTTCCATCCATCAATTCGGTTACGACGAAATGTAATTTCCTGAGGGAAGTCGCTGCCTAATTCCGAAGTATCACCGGCATCCATCCACTTGGATTCCGTAACTCGCTTACGCAAAGCGAAAACATAAATAGCGGACGGCACAGCCAACATAAGGGCCATCGTGCCGCCCAGCCAGTGTATGGCTCGTTCCAGAAATCTTCGGCGATCCTGAATCGTGACGGCAGGGCCGCCCTCTTGGACGGTAGTTTGTTCCACAGGTCGTAAGCCTTTCAGCCGAATCGTAGTTGAATTGCCCGATTACTGTGTTGGCGCGCTGTAAAGAAGACGTAAAACTGCTTTGCCGTCCAATGCGCGATCTGCTTAGATAGAGAAAATATCGCGAGAACCTAGCAAACGGAGGTTAGAAGGAATTCCGCGGAACCCGCCGCAGCTGCTCCGGAGGTGCTCTGAATGGCGAAAGCGTCGCCTAAGTTCGGGGCGGGATCGCAAAAGACACTTACTCGGAAGAGTCCCGGCCTGCTTTTTAAAAACTGCACGACGCCGTGCATGCCCAGTGAGCACGGATAACTCGTCCCGGTTTGCGCGATCCGCTTCGGTCTTGTTGGCAACGAGCCAGTTGGAGGCATTCAGATCGAAGAAAACGAGCGCCACCGCGAGGACACGCCACCGCCCGGTCATCGTCTGCCTTTCAACCGAGAAGAAGATCCAGTATGTGCCCAGTTTTGACATCATCAGGGCGAACAAGAGCGCGATCGAGCATCCGACCATCACCCTTGTGAGCGACTCTCGGAGAGTATTCCAGAAAGGTTCCGGCAACGAACGGGAAACAAATGCATCCACTCCAAATCCTGCCAGGGCAGCAAGTCCGAATCCTGTCAGATAGATAACCGCATGGCTTCGCGAGCGATCCACACCAAGGGAACCAAGGCATAGAGGAGTCCGTGAAGGGCACTGGTCACGTCGAGAGCATACAGCATGGCAGCGAGACTCAGACCGGCCAGATATCGAACCCACGTGTTGGACCAGCACTTCACGATTCCAATAACTGCAAATAGGAACGGGAGCGCACCGATATAGGGGCTCCACGTTTCACCTTGGCCCATACCCTCGAATACGGGGAATAAAACCGAAACCATCCCGGCGGGCCAGATAGCCATGGCCGAGACATCCACGTACGGGATCATCTGGGAGGACGGAAGCGCGTACTTCCCGACGAAGCGAATGGTGCGTCCCGCGTAGACGTTTGAAGGTAAAAGCTGTACGGCTGCCGCGCAAGATCCAGCCGCAAGAATGAGAACTCCGATCTGCGCGGACCGCCACGACGCCGGCCCATCCATTACTTCCTTTCTAGGGAAGCGTTTCGTGTGACTACGCAAAATAAAGTCGCAGTAACGACGACGATCGCTTGCGCCATTGCGATGTGAAGCCCGCCCGCGAGAAGCCACATCCACTTACTAAGGAATGAAACACTCGCCGCCTTCCGTCAGACGAATTGAACGCGCGAAGTAGGTGCAGAAATATGAGGGGCAACCAGATCGAGCTCTCCAGCATGTGTCGCCAGCCGACGCGCCCGGTGAATGATCCCGTTGAGAAGCAAAATCCTGACACAAACTGCGAAACGGCTGAGCTTGAACTCGCGCGCGAGTGCGAACATGAACAACGCGGCAAGAACGTGAGCCGAGAGAATAACCAGGTTGTATTGCATGGAGCTCAGCAGCCGATCGGCGCCGAGCGGAAGCAGCAGTAGAAACAACTACAGCGGATAAAAAGCACCCGTCTGAATCTCTCCCGGGAAGCTGTATCCGCAAAGAGCATACGGGTCCCAGATGGGGAGGTTACCTCGGCGGACTGAGCGGATCCAGAAATGCAGCCAGCTGTAGCCCTGTCTGACAACTTCGGCCCCGTCAAGCAAGGTGAATTGACTCGGGGGAAAAACAGCTTCCAATAGAACAAAAGAATAGCGGCCGTTAAGGCCAGGTACGATTTCACTGTTCCGTTGATCTTAATCACGATTGGCACAGTTTCGAAATGGGCAGTATCGCAAACGTGAGAACCGGTCGATGGCCGGGTTCAGTCGTGAAGCAGAAATTTGGACCGGAATGTCGGCGTCTATTCGAAGTCTCCCTCGACGCTAGCTTCCGAGCGCAAATCGTTGGCTTTCGCGCGAGCCTTGGGGCGTCCGAATCCTTCTCCGCGCTTCCACTTCTCCAAACTGGACGGCCCAATTGCTTCCGCATATTCATCCCAAGCCGAATAGCCGGTTTGGTGGTCCCGCACTGCCTTCGCAGCAGCGTTTGCTGAACCGTATTCGTGAAGCTTAAGCTTGTCTAGTCCTAGCCGGACACGGCCCGCGGGTTCGGGCCGGATCCAAAACGTTCCGAGCGTGGTGTCGAAAGTAAATAGAACGGATTTCACGACGTGGCAAGAACAGACCCCAACATAAAGGACGGCGACATCCAGACGCTGATAACCTTCGTTTGGGAGATTTCCATTGAGCGGACTACTTCTGTTGACACTCGGCGTGGGTTTAAATTTCGGACAGCAGCAGCAGACCCCGACTGTCCGGTCGCCCGAAGTTCAGAGCGATGGACGCGTAACCTTCCATTTGCTTGCTCCAAACGCCCGGCAGGTTTCAGTGAGCGTGGACGGTCAGCCAGGGCCGCTATCGATGCAAAAGGACGATGCCGGCATTTAGAGCGCGACCAGCCCTGCGCTTGCACCTAATATCTACGGCTACAGATTCAATGTGGATGGCGCCCATGTCCTCGATCCGTTCAACACCCGGATCAAGCCTAATCTCTTGAACCTTAGTAACTTAGTCGAGGTGCCGGGGAATGCTCCCATGCCTTGGGACCAGGCCGACATTCCCCACGGCCAGGTGCATCACCACTTCTACCATTCAGGAATCGTCGGTGATGATCGCGACTACTACGTGTACACGCCTCCCGGCTACAATCCCGCAGGCCAAATTACTTACCCGGTTCTTTATCTGCTGCATGGGTTAGCGATTACAGCAGCGGGTGGACGTCCGTGGGAAAAGCAAACCTCATTCTCGATTCGCTGATTGCCGCAAAACAGGCCAAACCGATGGTCATCGTGACCTGCTGAATGAAGTAATCCCCGCAGTGGAGCGCGATTATAAGGTGGACGCCGACCTTAACTCCCGCGCCATTGCAGGCCTTTCCATGGGCGGAGCCGAATCGCTAGTGACAGGCTTGAACCACACGGATAGATTCTCGTGGGTGGCTTCTTTTAGCGCCGGCGGTGCCGGAGAGGACTTCCCGGCGATTTTCCCAGATGCCGGTGAGAAGACCAACAAGCAGCTGCATCTGCTTTGGATCGCTTGCGGCACGGAAGACCGGCTGATCGATACCAACCGCAAGCTGATCGCATGGCTGAAGGGCAAGAATGTCACTTTGACGGCGGTGGAAACACCTGGCATGCATACCTGGATGGTGTGGCGGAATAACTTAATAACGTTCGCCCCGCTCCTATTCCAGAAGAGCGCTAACCCCGCTTCTGCCGCGGCCGGTTCGAAGCAGTAGTCTAGTTGCCTGGCGAAAGCTGCAGCCCAACAACCTTGTCGCGTTTAGACCAGTGGCGGTTGCACTTCCGTGCAGGCTCATTGGAGGATTAATGTTGGCAACGAACCTTCAAATCTCAAAGCAAGCACGTGCGGATGCGATCGCCTCGATTCAGCGCTACTCCCGCGAGAACATGCCTGAACCGCTCGGCGACCTCGGAGCGGCGCTACTGCTCGACTTTTTCGTCGAAGAGGTCGGGCCGGCGATCTATAACCGAGCCGTCTCCGACGCGCAAAAGCGGATGGAGCAAGTCGTCGCAGAGCTTACGAGCGATCTCTACATGGACGAATTTCAATACTGGTCGAGAATCGACCGCAAGCGAAGGGGTTGAACTCATTCTGCAACGTGCATTTCTCGCTGGGCCCAAACACCTGCCTGCGATAGACTTGTCTTGCCTGATCAAAGCTCGCTCGCGCTCCCGGAACCGATAGTGAATGGGGCGCTTTGATGGCGGCGAACTCCATCGCCAAGCTCCAGTGTTTCACCATCACGATTGCTGAGGCCTGGTCCGGCGGTCGCAAGTAATCAATGATTCAGATAAAGAACAACCTTTCAGCCGAGCAGCTTGCAACGAAGATCAATCGCCTCTTCGCATTCTCCGCGCAAAAGATTGATTCGCTCAACAAAACCTGGAAGCCATCCGAAGGTGCGCCGGTATTCACGGTGAACGGCCGCTACACAAGCCGCGGCTGGACCGAGTGGACGCAAGGCTTTCAATTCGGCGCCGAGATTCTGCAATTTGACGCCACGGGCGAACAAGCATTTTTAACGTCGGGCCGCGAGCATACCGTAGCTTTCATGGCCCCCCACGTGTCGCACATCGGGGTGCATGACCACGGCTTCAATAACGTCAGCGCTTACGGCAACCTGCTTCGATTAATGAACGAAGGCCAAATCGAAGAGAACGAGTGGGAACGGAACTTCTACGAATTGGCGATCAAATGTTCGGGCGCAATTCAGGCCTCCCGCTGGTCGCCAATTGCTGAGGGCGGCGGGTATGTCTATTCATTTAACGGCCCGCATTCTCTCTTCGTGGACACGATCCGTTCCATGCGCGCGCTGGCGTTCAGCCATAAACTCGGCCATGCGTTGATGGCGGAGAACGATATGAAGGTCTCACTGCTCGGCCGGATGCTGGAACACGCGCGTGCCACTGCTCAATACGCGATCTACTACGGAGAAGGCCGCGATTTCTACGATGTTCGAGGGCGCACGGCGCACGAGAGTATCTTCAATGTGAACGATGGCCGCTATCGATGCCCTAATTCCCAGCAAGGGTACTCACCGTTCAGCACTTGGACACGGGGACTCGCGTGGGCCATGTGCGGATACGCCGAACAACTGGAGTTTATCGCAACTATTCCGGACAGTGAGCTCGAGCCGTACGGCGGGCGTGGACCGATCGAGGGCTTCATGCGAAAGGCCGCGGAAGCCACTTGCGATTTCTACATCGAATACTCGCCGACCGACGGGATTCCTTATTGGGATACGGGCGCACCGGATCTTCACCGGCTCGACGACTGGGCCGGTAAGCCTGCGGATCCATTCAATGCTTATGAACCCGTCGACAGTTCCGCGGCGGCGATCGGGGCGCAAGGTCTGCTGCGACTCGGACGTTATCTCAGCAGCAAACGTTACTGGCAGGCTGGACTGACGGTATGCGATACGCTCTTCGACGATCCTTACCTGAGCAGCAATCCCGAACACCAGGGTCTCTTACTGCACACCGTCTATCACCGGCCGAACGGTTGGGACGCCGCTCCGGGAGACGGGCGCGTACCAAGTGGAGAAGCGTGCATGTGGGGTGATTATCATGCGCGCGAGGCGGCTTTGTATCTCCTTCGAATCATCGAAAAGGGGAATTATTTGACATTTTGGAGTCAAGCACAATGATCATTGCCGATCTATCCGCCATCACCGGCCGAACCTACCCGGCAAGGCGTCTAACACAGAATCTCGTAGGCGGCGCAAGCCCCATCCAGGCGAGCAATTTTGCCATGGGCAACGTGACTCTGGAGCCGAACGGCGGCCAGGTGCCCTGGCACAACCAGGACCAGGAAGAAATCTACTTTGTCGTGGAAGGCACGGGCGAGATCTGCCTTGGCGAGGAACGGCAATCAATCCAAAGCGGCCAGGCTGTGTACATTCCCCCAAAGGTCTTTCACCAGCTCACAAACACGGGATCGACGCCCATGCGGATGATTTACTGCTACGGCCCGGCAGGTGATGTCGCGCATTGGCGGCAGGAGCTGGAAGGCACGCTGCCACGGGCTGGATCAGAGGCGCCGCCGCTCCCCTCGGGCGCGCAGCCACAGTGCACAAAGAAGCCAACAAACGCATGAGTGAAACCAAAGTACATTCCATCGGGATCGTTATGAACGGCGTCACGGGTCGCATGGGCTTGAACCAGCACCTGAGGCGCTCCGTGTACGCCATCATGCAGCAGGGCGGCCTGAAGCTGAATGACTCGGAAACAATCATGCCGCGACCGTTACTGGTGGGCCGAAACGAGACAAAGCTGGCAGCCATCGCGAAAGAATGCGGAGGATTGCCGTTCAGCACCGATCTGGACGCTGCGTTGAGCGACAAGACGTATTCAATCTACTTCGATGCGCAGACGACAGACCGCCGAGCCGAAGCCGTCCGGAAAGCGGTCGCCGCCGGGAAAAACATTTATTGCGAGAAGCCGATTGCCGACAATCTCGAAACTGCGCTGGATTTGTATCGGCTGGTGAAATCCGCCGGCGTCAAGAATGGCGTTGTACAGGACAAGCTGTGGCTGCCGGGGATGTTGAAGCTGCAGACGCTGAGAAATCTCGGGTTCTTCGGTCGGATGTTTTCGGTCCGGGGAGAATTCGGATATTGGGTGTTCGAAGGGGACACGGTGCCCGGCCAGCGGCCCTCCTGGAATTATCGCAAGCAAGATGGCGGCGGCATCATCATCGACATGTTATGCCACTGGCGCTACGTGCTCGATAACCTTTTCGGCGAAGTGAAGGCTGTGTCCTGTTTGGGCGCCACGCATATACCGGAACGCCGCGACGAGAGCGGAAAGCCATACAGCTGCACTGCGGACGATGCGGCGTACGCCACGTTCGAACTGGAAGGCGGCATCATCGCGCAGTTCAACTCCTCGTGGGCGGTGCGCGTCCGGAGAGACGACCTTCTCACCATTCAGGTGGACGGAACAAAGGGCACCGCCGTGGCGGGTCTTCGCGATTGCTGGATTCAGCACTACGGCGCAACACCTCGTCCTACCTGGAACCCCGACATCCCTCAACCCATCAACTTCTTTGACGGATGGCAGAAGGTACCCGAACAGGACGCTTTCGATAATGCGTTCAAGCGCCAATGGGAGTTGTTTCTGCGCCATATAGTCGCGGACGAGCCGTTCCCGTGGGATCTGCGCGAAGCTGCTAAAGGCGTTCAGCTGGCTGAGGCAGGAATCAAATCATGGAACGAACGATGCTGGGTTCCCATTGAGCCGATCCCCAGCTAAATTCGCATCCGGAGATTTGGTATGACCCGACGTCAACTTTTGCAATCCGCCGCCCTCGCCGTGCCTGTGGTGCGCGTCGGAGCGCAAACGCAGAAGGCTTCGGCAGGTCAGCAGAAGGAGCAGATTCTTTCCCGGATCAAACCTCCTCGGTTCCGGGATGAGGATTTTGATATCCGCAGATTCGGCGCCGTCTCCGGAGGCGAAAAGCCGGCGACCGATGCTATCCGAGCTGCCATCAAAGCGTGTAGCCAGGCGGGCGGGGGTCGGGTCGTTGTGCCTGCAGGCACGTTCGTCACCGGGGCCGTCCACCTTGAGAGCAACGTCAACTTGCATCTCTCGAAGGACGCGATCTTGAAGTTCAGCCGGAACACCAAGGATTACCCGATCGTGTTCACGCGCTTTGAAAGTACGGAGTGCATGAACTTTTCTCCGTTCATTTACGCTTTCGAAAAGCAGAACGTGGCAGTGACAGGGCCTGGCACTCTGGACGGACAGGCCGATGCCGAACACTGGTGGCCGATGAGAAAAAAACAGGCGGCCACGGCGGGCGAAGGAAACCCAGAGGACGATCGTAAACGATTGGTCGAAATGGGAAACAACAACGTGCCCGTTAAAGACCGCGTGTTCGGAGAGGGGCACACCCTTCGGCCCAACTTTGTTCAGCCGTACCGGTGCCAAAACGTTCTGCTCGAGGAATTCACCATGATCAACTCTCCTATGTGGGAGCTGAATCCCGTTCTTTGTAAGAACGTGACGGTGCGAAAAGTCACGATCGACAGCCATGGCCCGAACAACGACGGCTGTGACCCCGAATGCTGTGATGACGTCCTGATCGCGGATTGCGTCTTCAGTACGGGAGACGATTGCATCGCGATCAAATCCGGCAGAAACGTGGATGGCCGCCGAGTGAACGTGCCGTGCAGTAATGTCGTCATTCAAAATTGCATGATGAAAGACGGACATGGCGGCGTATCGATCGGTAGTGAGGTCTCTGGCGGCATCCGAAGCGTCTTCATAGAACAGTGCCAGATGAGCAGTCCCCACCTCGAACGGGGCCTCCGAATAAAGACGAACTCATACCGCGGAGGCGTGATTGACAACATCCATTTTTCACACGTGACAATCGGTGAAGTGGCGCAAGCTGCAGTTGAGGTGGATTTCTTTTACGAAGAGGGGAAGGGCGGACCGTTCAAGCCGGACGTAAAGAACATCTATATCAGCGACGTGACATCAAAGAAGAGCAAGTACGGCATTTTCCTTCGGGGCTTTCCGGACGCACCGATCACAGGAGCCAACATATCCCATTGCAAGTTCGACAACGCCGCCAATGGGAATCTATTTCAGGATGTTGCGTCTGTGAACCTTGAGGATGTTCTGGTAAACGGCAAGTCCGTAACATTCAACGAAGCGCGTCAATCTAATAGAAATTAACGATCATGGCAAATCCAATCACGTTGCCCAAGTATTCAGTGGGAGTTGGGGACCGGTTCGCGCACGAGGCGAAAGCTCAGCTACAGGCGTTCGTTCTGGCGGCGGAAAAGGGCATTGATATTGCTCCCGTGTGGAACAAATCGAATCGCGAACACAATATCATCGGCTCCGAACCGAGTTCCGCCCGAGCGGCTGCGGACGAGGCGGTCAAGGCACTAGGGTGGAAAAAGTCTTATTACGCCGATGCAGATCATATCAACCTGAAAACGGTTGACCGATTTGTGGACCCGTGTGATTTCTTCACCATCGATGTTGCTGAATCCATCGGAAGAGCCGCAGAGGCTAAAGCAGTTCAGGCATTCGTAGACCGGCACCCCGAACTTGTGGGCGAAGTGAACATACCGGGAATTGAACGATCGTTTGCTACGGATCGACGATTCGTAGAAACGGTTGCAAACAAGTTCCTGTCCGCAGTCACGGAAGCCGGCGAGATCTACCGTTACCTTGCCGGAAAGAAAGGAGAAGGGCAGTTCATAACTGAAGTATCTATGGACGAAACGGATTCTCCGCAAACACCCGTCGAGCTCCTGATCATTCTGGCCGCCATTGCCGACGAGAAGATTCCCATTCAGACAATCGCGCCGAAGTTTACGGGCCGCTTCAACAAGGGTGTCGATTACGTCGGCGATCTCGAGAAGTTCAGGGAGGAGTTCAGCGATGACGTCGCCGTGATCGCGTATGCAATCAAGCAGTACGGGCTGCCGGCGAATTTGAAGTTAAGCGTGCATTCTGGAAGTGACAAGTTCTCGATTTACGCCCCCATCCGTGCAGCGATGCAAAAATTCGATGCAGGCGTTCATCTGAAAACAGCCGGGACGACGTGGCTCGAGGAGATCATCGGGCTCGCTGAGGCTGGCGGCGAGGGTCTTGCTCTCGCAAAAGAGATTTACGCCGAGGCGTATGGTCACCGGGAAGAACTTTGCGCTCCTTACGCTACCGTCATTGACATAGACCCGGCCAAATTGCCGAAACCGGAAGAGCTGAATCAATGGTCTTCGCAGCAGTTGGTCGCAGCACTCCGGCACGACCCGAAGAATCCCGCCTACAACAGCAGCATGAGGCAACTACTCCACGTAGGATTCAAAGTCGCTGCCAAGATGGGGAAGCGATACCTTGACCTGCTTTCGAAGGAAGAGCAGACCATCGCGAAGAATGTAACGGGCAATCTTTTTGATCGCCATATCAAACCGTTGTTTCTCGGAGCCTAGTTCATGTCCTCTCAACTATTCGATCTAAGCGGCCGGGTGGCCGTCGTAATGGGTGGCACTTCGGGTATTGGCCGTGCCATATCCATCGGGTTGGCGCAATCCGGAGCGGACGTTGTGGCAACAGGCCGGCGCGAGAATAACGTGGCTGAAGTTGCGGGCGAGATTGAAAGCTTAGGAAAACGCAGCCTGCGCATGACCGTGGACGCGTCGAATCGATCGTCGATTGATGCTCTGCGAGATGCTGTACTGAAAGACCTCGGCCGTGTGGACATTCTCGTCAACTCGGCTGGTCAAATTTTTCGCAAGCCCACCGTCAACATCACGGAGCAGGAGTGGAACAATCTCGTGGACGTCAATCTGACGGGAACACTCCGCGCCTGCCAAAGCTTCTATGAACCGCTGAAAGCGAGCGGCCGCGGTCGCGTCGTCAATATCGCGTCTTTGAACTCATTCGTCAGTTTCTTTGAAGTGACTGCCTATGCGGCATCCAAATCGGGCGTGCTTGGACTGACTCGCAGTCTGGCGGTCGAATGGGCCCAGCACGGGATCAATGTCAACGCCATCGCTCCTGGCGTCTTCAGAACGGAATTGAACTCAGGTTTGCTGGATGGAACTGATCGGGGACGCGAACTGCTGATGCGCACACCCATGAAGCGCTTCGGGAAAATCCCAGAGCTGGTCGGTTCTGCGATCTTCCTCGCGAGCGACGCTGCCAGTTTCATCACAGGCCAATGCCTTGCTGTGGATGGCGGCTTCCTTGTTTCGGGCGTGAACGTCTGAAGCGACTAGGCGACGCGTGTCTCAGTCGCTTCTTGCACAGGATTTCTCTGCAGCACCAGATCTTCCGCATGAGAGCGGATTGCTCCATCAAATTCCCGACTTGGTAATACGTATAGGCCCTCTGCTCTGATTGCGGCCCGCACCTCGGCTGCGACACTTTTAGGGTCCGCTCCCGCGTCAATGGCGCTGTTCCACATCTGCTCCAGTTCGGGGTTCACATGTCCCTCTGCGGCCAGGTGTGCGGGTCTATGACGCTCCGACCTTAGTATATTCATCCGGACGAAACCTGGGCAAATAACGGATACGTGGACCTTGCTCTTTGCGTGCAGGAGATCGGCAGCCAGAGTCTCAGAAATCGATACGACGGCGTGCTTCGCAGCACAATACGGACCGACGTAGGTCAGGGGATAGGAAACCAATCCGGCGACCGAGACCGTGTTCACAATATGAGCCTCTGAACCCTGCTCGAGCAGGATTGGGACGAACGTTTGAATGCCATGGATCACTCCCCACAAATTGACGCCTAGAAACCACTCTCAATACGACCTGGAGAACTTCCAAATGGGACGGAGGGATTGGCCAATGCCGTTGCTGGATTGGGCCACGTCGGTTTGCACCGCGACAACTTCAACGCCCGCACGTTGCAACTCGTGCTCCGCAATGTGCAGCGGCTCAAGTTCGATGTCCGCAATCAGGAGCCGGGCGCCTTCATGCGCGAAGGCGTCTGTCATAGCGCGCCCAATTGGCGGAGGTGGGGCAAGCATCACGTTCCCGAAACCATCCTGGCAGAAGGGAGTTGGAGTGCCTGCGGATGGCGTGCGTGATGTGCCTGATGTCTCGCTCACTGCGGCTTCTCACGTTGGTTACCTGATCGTGCAAGGCGGCAATCTGCTGTCCATCGCAGGAACGTCAGCTTCGTCCCCTTCCTTTGCAGGATTGTTGGCACTCGTCAATCAAAAGACAGCGGCCAGACAGGGGAATGCGAATCCTGTGTTCTACGGATTAGCGAGCAAGCAGTCTACTGGAGCCGCAGCGGTTTTTCACGACACCACCGTAGGTAACAACTCTGTTCCCGGCGTAACCGGCTTCAGCGCGGGTGCCGGTTTACGACCTGGCAACGGGCCTGGGCTCCGTTGACGCGACACAACTAGTCAATCACTGGAACGATTCCACTACGCAAACGTCGACCTTGGCGCTATCTTCGACCCAGACCGCGGTGACTCTGGCACCGGGCCAGATCAGTTCACTGAAGATCTCCTCCGCAGTCGGAGGCGGCTTCAACGCTGCTGTGACACTGTCGGTAACCGGCGTCCTGCGGGACTGCTAGCCACATTCGGCTCGACCAAACTGGCGGCCCCGGGATCAGGCGCCACAACACTTACTACTCACCGCAGCCAAGACGATCGCTTTCGGAACGTATACCCTCACGGTGACCGGACAAGGCGGATCGCTAACGTCCAAGATCACCATTACCGTTATGGTTCAGACCCCAGGTACCTTTGCTCTCGGAACCACTTCGAACTACTTTTCTGTCGGGCAGAACTATACAGGAATACTGAACGTGCTCGTAACGGCGAGCGGCGGCTTCAACGCTCCCGTCTCGCTTACGATTCCGGGGCTTCCGGTGGGCGTCACAGCATCGGCTTCGGTCACGCCCTCGGGTACCGCGACAATGACTGTCCCGCTTCCGATCGTAGCGTCTAAAAGCGCTGCGACGGGTCTGTATGGGCTGATGGTTACGGCAACGGTGGGGGCCAGACCAAGACGTTTCCGATCCAATTGACGGTTTCCGGCCCGAAAGGCTGCGCTTTGGTTTCGAATCCGGCCAGCATCACCGTACAGGCCGGCAACTCACTGAACTTTCAAGTAGGCTGCGGCTCCGTCCAGGGCGGTTTCACCTCCGTCTTAAATCTCTCAATGACCAGTAACAAGCCTGACGGGCTCGTCATTCAGCAGCTCAACATGCAGACCGTTCCCGGCTCAACACCTGCGACTTTCGTGATCACAAGCGCCAACACTGCTGCTCCCGGCCCTTACACAATCCAATTCACCGGGACGACGTCAACCGGATTTTTGTCGTCCATGTCGATCCCCTTGACCGTGACTGCGCCGAATACAGTCCTCGTTACGTCATCGGCCAGTTCGCTTACGCTGACTCAGGGAGGAACGGCAACATTACAAATAACAACGCGCCATAGCGGGACCTTTGCCGGAGCGGTCAGTCTCTGGCTCGCAGGCCTGCCCGCCGGAGTGACGGCCCGCCTGTCTGCCTCTCAGTTCGCGCTGCCCGGCGATGGAAGCGCCACCGTTACACTAACCGCGAGTCCGACAGTTACGCCGGGAACCAAATACTATTTCGTTGCCTCCGCAATGAGCGGCGGCACGTTGGGCGGGGTGCCGGTGGGTCTTGTCGTGAACGCGAACAGGTGAGGCGGAAAGACACCCCGCCCTTAGATTTCCACCTGTTCCACTCGCGGCACGAGTAGGTGGATGACCAGGAATCCTAGCAAATACGCAAAGGCTGCAACCAGGAAAATTGGGCCGTAGGAATTATGGGAGAAGTCGAGCCACCATCCGATCAATTTGGCTACGAGCATACCTCCGATCGCCGCACCGAACCCGCCTAGTCCAATTACAGATGCAACGGCAGATCGCGGGAATGTGTCAGAAGCTAGTGTGTATATATTGGCGGACCAACCCTGATGAGCGGCAGTTCCCAGGCTGATCACGAGAACCGTTAGCCAGATGTTCCCGCCCGACACCATCACGAGCGAGATAGGAACAACGCACAAAGCACACGTAAGAAGAGCAGTTTTGCGCGCCTTCGTTACGCTCCATCCGCGTTTCAGTAGGTGCCCCGATAACCAACCGCCCCCGATTGACCCGAAGTCCGCGGCGAAGTAAATAATTACCAGCGGCGGCCCGATGTGCTGAAGGTCGAGATGGTATTGCGAGTTCAGAAATCCGGGAAGCCAGAACAAGTAGAACCACCAAACGGGGTCAGTGATGAACTTGCCGATGACAATCGCCAAAGCCGGCCGCTCTCTAAGCAGCCGCAGATAGGATATTTTGCGAGCCGGTTCTCCCGACTGGTCGGACTCGATATATGCCAGCTCACCAGCCGATACAAGTTTGCTGCGTCGCGGCGTTTGAAAGGTCAATAGCCAGATGACCAGCCAGACGACATCGAAAATCCCGGTGGCGAAAAACGATGCTCGCCAGCCATAATGGGACGCAACAAAAGGTATCAGCATGGGCGCAATTAGTGCGCCGATATTGGAACCACTGTTAAAGACCCCCGTCGCCAGCGCCCGCTCTTTGATGGGGAACCAGTCCGCCACCGTTTTGATGGCCGCGGGGAAGTTGCCCGCTTCACCAATACCGAGCATGAAGCGAGCAGCCGCAAACTGCAGAGTACTTCTCGCGAGAGCGTGCGACATGGCCGCGGCGCTCCAGACGACCACGGCCAGCGCGTACCCGATGCGTGTTCCCAGCCAATCGATGATCCGGCCGGCAATCGGCATCATGATGGCGTACGCCAACTGAAAGCCGAACACGACAGAAGAGTAGTCGGACTCGGTCCAGTGGAGTTCGTTTGCAATCACTGGCTTAAGCAAGCCAACCACCTGCCGGTCCATATAGTTGACCGTAGTGGCGTAAAAGAGCAGGCCGCAGATGTACCATCGGGCCCGCCCCGTCTTGGCCGGCTGCGAAGAGACGTTTGAGCTCAGAGGTACCGTGGCGCTCATTGCGGGGCTCCTACAAATTGACCCAGCGCTCGAAGTTAGTACGGAAGAGTTGGTGGAGATCTCTGCGGATTTCGGCTCGCGAGACCGGCCGTCCGTCTTCCGAGAGGACCCGATATGTCTCTGCAAAAAGAGGCGTCATGGTCCGCCTCGTATTTCTCCACTTATAGATCACCTGCTCGAGTACACGAGCATCCGAATGCTGCGGGATGAAGCTGTTGCCCAGCATCTCGATTCGTTCTCGAGTCATCTCCTCAACAATCGATGGATTGTTCAAGAACCACCAGCAACCGAACGGCAGAAGATTCCCGAATTTGCGAGCGTAGACGCAGAGCTCGTGTTGATTTTCCCGGCTCAGGACGCTAATCAGGAAGCGGTTATTCGGGAACTGAGCGCAAAGATGCTCCACGGCACGAAGATCCGTTTTCCCTACCGCGTCGCCGGCAAGTTTGATCGCCGGATTCACCTGGTAGCGAACGCCAATCATGACAGAGAGTGGGATGTTCCGCTCCCGCCCGGTCGGTAAAACGGCTTCCGCCAGCAGGCGACTGCGTACGCTGTCTTCCGGGAACATGAACGCATCGGGCAAAGAGCAGGCCATGTAGACGGGGTGCATACGATCGCACCACTCGGAAATGAAGCGGCGCACCTCTGCGATCGTGTTGCCGCCCAGATCGGCGCTGACTTTATAGCCTTTGCCGGCCAACGTCTGCCAATTCTCGGCCCACTTATTCAGTATCCGGTCGAGTCGCAGAACCGCGTGGAACTGCTTATCAGGGGCGGGCCCACTTTCCCAAAGTGGAGCTTCTTCCGGATCCAGGGGATCGTTCGTCATTACGACGGCGGTGATGCCGGCGAGTTCGAATACTTTGGATATGTGCGATTCCAACTGCTGACGGCTGAAGAACTGCCGCGCCTCCGTCAGATCCTTGGCCCGCGTATCTAAGCCGAAGGCGTTCATCACGGCGATCACGCCTCGCGTAGCCTCGGACACAGGAGTGTTTTCCTGGAACAAGGTGCGCCAGATGAGGTCGGCCTGCTCCTGCTTCGAGAGCCGCCAGTACTGCTCAGGCTTGACCTGCGAAAAACGGAAAAGTTCGGCTTCCAGGTAGTGATAGGTAATCAGCTCGTCGATACCCCACAACCCCAACTTGCCCAAGGATGGCATGAACAAGTGGGTGTGCATGTCGATGATCGGTGTCTTCTGGAATTCTTCCTCAACGACCTTTCTGAGTTGGTCGGATGGCACAGCCGATTCGAGACCGCTCTGCCCTTTGGTTTCCTCGATAGTTGTGGACGGCATTTGATTTTTTCGGATGCTCCTCCGATAGTCAGCTTTACTGTATCAAGCCCGGCAAACCTCAACCAGGCGCGGTCTCCACGATCAATTTGTCGCAGATCGAATGCCTCAGCGAGACTCTGAAAATCCTTCGCAGAAGCCGGAATCCATTGCGGGGGGATAGTACTGTTGACGCCTCGATGTAATGTAATTTTCTACCGCAACCTGTAACAAAGTTCCCCGATTCGACGGTCTGGTTTTCAGGAAACCGGAACAGCACATGAGGAAGCGATCACGTACGCCCAAACCCGGTGTTCACCGCGACGGGCCGGCAAAGCGGCGGTTACAGGAATTAAGGCGATTGCCATTTCAGGTTTTGGCGATTTCGCCGTGGCACTACCGCGTCGGCAGCTTACATATATGGATCCACGCGGGGCGTTGGTGGAACGAAGCAACGAAGGTGCAGGGCTCGCTCCGTACCGTGTCGATACGCACCCTGGCGATCTCGGAGTGGAACCGGCAACTGGAGTGCCTGATCTCGAAGCTAAACGGAGGCCAACTGTACTCAGCTTGATCGCACGCCACGATTCGGTGAGATCGTAACTCGGATTCCGGAGTCTACCTCAGGGCTGCGGATATCGTTCCGCTCAAAACATGGGGGCTTATGGCTAGATCGGTTGTAGCAATCACAGGGGCTTCGAGCGGGATTGGTGAAGTATTTGCAAGGAAGCTGGCGCCGGAGCATGATCTCATTCTCATTGCGCGCCGGCGCGAGCGCCTTGAGACCCTTGCTTCTGAATTCGAGAGATCTTTCGGGTGCAAGTCGCAAGTCTTGGCAGCGGATCTGTCCTCGGACGACGGTTTGGAATCAGCCGCGAAAGTTCTTGTTGATGAGCCTCGTCTTGTGTTGCTCATCAACAACGCGGGATTCGGCAGCAAAGGACGGTTTTGGGAGAAGCCGTACGAACTGGAGCAGAAGATGCACCAGGTTCACATCACCGCGACGCTGCGGCTTAGTCACGCCGCGCTGCAGCAGATGGTCAAGAACGATCGGGGCGCAATTATCAATGTTGCGTCGGTGGCTGCATTTGTCCGCAACGCGGGATCAGTGAGCTATGGCGCCACAAAGAGTTGGATGACGGCCTTCACTGAAGGGCTTTATGTGGAATTGAAGAGTGTTGGTTCGAATGTCGCGGTGCAGGCGCTATGCCCGGGTTTCACGTATTCGGAGTTCCACGATGTGATGGGAGTTGACCGGCCGCGTATGGCCCCTCGCCAGTTCTGGATGCGGGCCGAGGATGTGGTCGACGCCTCTCTGGCCGGCCTTGCTCGCGGCCAGCTGTTTGTCATCCCCGGATGGCGGTACCGGCTATTGACCGCATTCATCTCCAAGCTTCCCAGCAGCCTACGCGTTCGTGTTGAGCTGTTGGCGGGTCGCTCGCGGTCCCGGCAGCTTGCAGCAAGCGGAGGACGTAGCGAAATCGGCGGTCCAGAAACCCGGTAGCAGCCTCCGCAGCCAGTCATATTCAGTTCCGACCGGGTACCGGGTTTGGATTTTCGCCTGAAGGTTTGTAACCTAACAAGTTGCGGGAGCGCCGTACTTGTGAGAGCGAATTCTCAGCGCCCGGCAAGCCGGATCCGGAATGCTTGTCGAGCAAGACCTAATTGAGAAAGCGCGAGGAGGGGATTCTTCCGCGTTTAATCAGGTGGTTCTCGCGTATCGCAGACGTATCCTCGGTACCATATCTCGCCTGATTGGACGGCCGGAGGACGTGGAAGACGTTGCGCAGGAAGTATTCGTCAGGTTGTATTACTCGTTTGAGCAACTCAGGACTGCTGAGGTGTTTGAACCGTGGTTGTACAGGTTGACGGTGAACGCAGCTTATGATTATCTGAGACGGGCGAAACGACGGAACGAGTCCCGGATGGCAGACCTGAGCGAACAACAGGTATTGCTAGCGGATTCCCTGGCCGGTACCCGACGGGAAGACGACGACCGCCAAAAAGGTCAGGTGCGCGAGTTCATGGATTCGCTGCTTCGCCACGTTTCCGACGAAGATCGATTGCTGCTGACGCTGAAGGAAGTGGAGGGCTTGTCGCTGAAAGAGCTGGAGCTCATCTATAACATCAACGAAAATGCGTTGAAGGTTCGGCTGTTCCGGGCGCGACAGCGAGTCTTAAAGGCTCACAAAACCGCGCTTGCGAACAAGGCGTCGTAGGAGGGAAAGCAGATGCAACACAAATGGTGTGAAACGAGGGTCACAGTTGAGTTCAGAAACAATTGAGGCGAGCGACGAAAGCAGCCTGGACGAACTGTTCGACCGCTATCGGTTGGCATGTCCGGAGGTGGACGCTGGACCGAATTTCATGCCGGTGTTGTGGCAGAAAATCGAAGCGCGCCATGGCTTTTGGTTTGCCTTTGTTCGGTTTGGCCGGGGCGCGCTGACCGCGTCAGCCGCGCTTTGCCTGCTGCTTCTCGTCCTGAATCTGGCATCCACCCCAGCTGTGATGGCGAGCTATACAGACGCCATTCTGGCGGAGACTTCGGCTGAGCAGACCTACTACACGGAAGCCATACATACGAATCCCGTTCCGGATGGCTTGACCATCGCGCCAGCAAAGTAACGCAACATACGTTATGAAGCGAAGCCAATGGACCGCCCCGATCTTCGCAGCCTTGTTGTTTGCGTGTGGTGTGGCGATCGGAGCTTTAGGACACCGATACTACGCCTCCCCGGTTGTCATGGCCAGAAGCGCCGAAGACTACAGGCACCGCTATGTCGCTGAGATGCAAGGAAAACTGAGGCTTACACCGCAGCAGGTTGCGCACCTGCAAGTCATCCTCGACGAAACGAAACTCAAAACCAGGGCCGTGCGCGAGAAGTATCGTCCGGAGATAACGAGCGTAAAAGAGGAGCAGATTCGACGCGTGAAATCGATTCTGAAACCCGAGCAGATACCAGCTTACGAACAGTTGGTCGCCGAGCGTGAACGCCACTTCAAAGAAGCCGAAGAACGCGACCGGCAGCACGATGAGAAACAATCTGCGCTCCACCGGCAACACGTACCCGCTCAGTAACTGTTCTGTTCCCCACCTCAAGTTACAATAAGTCCTGGGTACAGTCGGTCCGGCTTGGATCGCTCGTATCCTATTCGTCTCATTTTCCTTATCGATGATCGAACTCGTAAGAGATTCCATCAAATACCGAGAACTGATTTGGGCTCTTGCGCTGAAAGAGCTGAAAATCCGTTACAAGAGGTCCGTTCTCGGCTTTTTGTGGGCCTTGCTGAACCCGCTGCTCTTGATGCTGGTGCTCACGGTGGTCTTTTCAAACCTCATGGGAGCAAACATCCCGCATTACGCTATTTTCCTGCTCAGCGTTTTGTTGCCTTGGACATTCTTTGCGCAGTCACTGGCGTACGCCGCTGAGTCGATCGTCGGCAATGCGGATTTGATTAAGAAGGTTCGGGTCGCAAAGTCGGTTTTCCCGATGGCAGCGGTTGTATCGAACATGATCAACCTGTTTCTGTCGTTGATTCCGCTTATCTTCATCGTGCTGTTGCTCCAGCATTCCTTGTACGTGACCTGGCTCTTCCTCCCGATCCCCCTGCTAGCGCTGACGCTCTTCACCATCGGGGCGACCTTCTTCTTCGCTACGCTAAACGTGTTCTATCGGGACGTGGCGCACATCCTGCAGATAGTACTTCAGGTTTGGTTTTACGTCACACCCGTGCTGTATTCGATTGAAGCTTTTCCGGCCAAGTATAGATGGCTGTTCAAGCTCAATCCGCTCATATTTGTTCTGAACGGGTTCCGGCTGAGCGTTTACTACGGTATGCTGCCCGCCGCGCAGTCGGTAATTGCCTCGTTCGCCTGCGCGATGGCGTCTCTGCTTATCGGCTTCGCGGTTTTCAGGAGATTCCAGGACAGATTCGTGTTTTACGTCTGAGCGGCCTATGAGTTCACCCGCGATCAGAGTTCAAAACGTTACGCAGCGCTTCCGGCTCATCCAGGAAAGGCCGGACAGCTTGCGCGAGCTTTTTGCCAAGGCGTTCCGGCACAACTCTCAATATCACGATTTCGATGCTCTTCAAAACATCACGTTTGACGTGCATGAAGGGGAAATGCTCGGGATTGTAGGACGTAACGGATCAGGCAAAAGCACGCTACTCAAAGTAGTCGCCGGCGTTTACAAACCGACATTCGGTAGCGTCGAAGTGAAAGGTACGCTGGCTCCCCTGATTGAATTGGGGGCAGGCTTTCATGGCGAGTTAACCGGCCGCGAAAACGTGCTCATGAATGGCTTGCTCATGGGATTCTCGAAACGCGAGATGCAGTTCCGGGAGGCGAGCATTCTCGAATTTGCCGAAATCGGCGACTTCATCGACGCTCCCGTAAAGCAGTACTCATCAGGGATGTACATGCGGCTGGCGTTCGCCGTTGCGACCGAAGTTGATCCCGACATCCTGGTCGTGGATGAGATCCTCGCGGTCGGCGACGAACCATTCCAGCGAAAGTGCTTCGAACGGATTGAGCGGTTTCGACGGGCAGGCAAAACGATCCTGTTCGTCACGCACAGTATGGAACAGGTCGTCGAACACTGCGACCGCGCGATTTACCTGGACGGGGGAAAGGTCGCGGCCGACGGTAAACCGGAGCGGGTCGTTGATCTCTATTTTGCTGCGAACCACATAGAGCACAGCCCGCTCGAGCACGCGAGCCATAGCTAGAGTGAATGGCGGAGCAGTTCACCCGCTCCGCCAGAATGAAACTACCTGGCAGCCAGTTCCGGTTCGGTATTTGCCCTAAGTTCAGAAAGCCGCTTGGCGAGTACCTGCTCCAGTTCTTCGAGCGATTTGCTGAAGCCTTCGATGCCTTCTTTCAGCTTGTCGTGAGCCATCCGGTCTTCTTTATGCATGCGCTCGAACGCGTCCTTGTCCATCGGTATGCGATCGATGTTCATCGACTTGGCCTTCGCGGGATCGAGCATGCGCTCTAGTTCGCCTTCTGTCGAATCGAGCTCTTCCAACAGTTTGGGCGAGATCGTCAGAAGATCGCAGCCGGCAAGGAACTTGATCTCCCCGATGTTTCGGAAGCTCGCGCCCATGACGACCGTCTTGTAATCAAATTTTTTGTAGTAATTGTAGATTTTCGTGACCGACTGAACTCCCGGGTCGTCAGCGCCCTGATAGTCCTTCCCGGTGTCTTTTTTGTACCAATCGAGAATCCTGCCGACAAAGGGAGAGATCAGCGTCACCTTGGCCTCGGCGCACGCAACTGCCTGGTGCATGCCGAAGAGAAGGGTCAGATTGCAATGGATGCCTTCCCTTTCGAGTTGTTCCGCCGCCTGAATGCCTTCCCACGTTGATGCAATCTTGATCAGCACCCGGTCCCGCGAGATCCCGGCCTCATCATATTGCTTAATAATCTCGCGCGCTTGCTGCATTGTGGCTTCCCTGTTGTAGGAAAGCCGGGCATCAACTTCCGTTGACACGCGTCCGGGAACAATGTCCAAAATCTTCTTGCCAAACGCCACGGCGAGGCGTTTGAACGCGAGATTCGCCACATCCTTATCGCT
Source organism: Bryobacteraceae bacterium (assembly GCA_045807925.1). Taxonomy (GTDB): domain Bacteria; phylum Acidobacteriota; class Terriglobia; order Bryobacterales; family Bryobacteraceae; genus Bog-105. Next base: position 40,429 of record JBJMGK010000202.1, read on the forward strand.
CGACTTTTCGCCTAACTCATCTTTGGCTTGCTTCAAAACGTCATCGACGATGGAGCGATAGTTCGGCATCTGCGCGGCCGCAGTGATGAGCGAAGGGTTCGTCGTACTGTCCTGCGGCTTGAATTTCAGGATCGAGTCAAAATCGCCGGTGTCTGCTACGACCTTAGTCATCCCGCGAAGTTGCTCAAGCAATGTGTGTTTCATTAGGGCTCCTTGTCGTTCCTGCCTACTTCCATGGTAATTGGTTTCTCACGGGAACGTTGGACCCGGGAGCATTTGACAGCGGCTACGGGTTCACCGGTTCCGCCGGAGCGCTCTCCCACGTGTAGTTCCGGTTCGTCGCATATTTTTCAAATCACGCCAGTTCGACGTTCATCTTGAACAGGATGTGACGCCGTTCCGCCCATCCGTGGGGCTCTCTAGGAGCAACATACAGATGGGTCGCAACTCCGTTGCTTTTCAAGGCGCGGTACATCTCGACCGATTGCGGCTGAGGGACGCGCACGTCGGTCTGCCCGACCAGAAATATAGTCGGCGTCTTTACTTTCCAGACGTCCTTTAGCGGCGAGTTTTCCCAATAGACGTTGATAGGGGCGTCGCGATGCTGTCACGGTAATGATCTTGTTTGTCATATGGCCGCCACCGCTCCATCCCATCTTCACCAGGCGATCCGGGTCGGCGATTCCGGATGCCACCAGTGAATCGAAGCCAGCGAGCACGTCCAGGTGAGCATTTTTGAAGTAGTGGCCGACCATATCGCGCAGGAAATCATCGCCATAACTCGTGCTGCCGCGATAATTCGGTTGCAGCACCGCGTAGCCCATAGCCGTCAGAACCGGAACGTAGTTTTGCGACCCGCCGACTCCAAACTTGTCCGACGCCTGGGTCCACCATGCGTCTGCACGGCCAGGGGATAACGTTTTCCCGCCTGATAATCGACCGGGATGATAGAGCAGGCCCTCGACGGTGACTCCATCTGCACCTTTCCAGGCTATTTCTCTTCCCTCGGCAGCTTGAAATCGCGTTCGATGTAGTCGCACATCGACGTGATCTTCCGAGGCCCGGAGTTTCCTTCCGTTCCGCTCACCCAGATTTCGCCGGGACTTGCGTATCGCTAGCATAAGCGGCGTGCCCTGTTCTTTTCGCGACTGAGCCGAATGACACGCGACGCTGGTGATCATATACAGAGGCGCTCGCGAACGAGACAACATGCAGGGCCGCGAGACCGGCACCTCCTGGTACGAAGCAGCGGAGAAATTCATTGTTCAGCAGTTCACGAACACGGGCTTGTCCCCGGCGGGAACGAATGTTTCAAGCAGCCAGTGCCGTTGCATTCGCTTACGCTCCGGCCGCAGGCATCTCCGATTCGCGTCATCCGCCCGACGGGCACAACGGATCTCTCCTGGTTTCGCCAGGTGACAGTGGCTGTCCGTCCTAACCTGCCGAAACGTGTCCGCGGGCCGATCTACTTCATAGGAGACCCAGAGACACTCGCGCCGGACAAAATCGCCGGTGCAGTTGTCGTCAGATTGGGCACGCCCCGGATCCGAAAGGCTAGGGCAGCCGCGCCCGGCAACGTTCCGGACGGAGCGGCCGCAATTATCACCATCGATAGTCTCGGCGGGCCGGCACTTCCCATATCGCCGCTCCCGTACGCGGCAGTCGTCTCGCTGCGAGATGCGGGTTCTGACCCAGGCGCGAACTCCGAATGTCCCGTCGCGCTTCGGTTCAATCCCGCGGATGCGGAGTTGCTGTTCGCGGGATCGGGACACACTCTGCGCGAAGTACTGACAAAATCGGAAAGCGGTGATCCCCTGCCCAATTTTCCTCTCGTGGGCTCGCTGGAAGCTGAACTGACTGTAGCGGAAAAGAATTTCACATCTGACAACGGTCTCGCTGTGTTACCTGGCTCTGACCCGAGCCTTCGGAACGAGTACGTGGCTTTGTCGGCCCATCTTGACGGTTACGGGTTGGGAGAAGCGCGGCGGGAGACTCGATCTACAACGGTGCATTTGATGACGCAGCGTCAGATCACTTCAGCTTCGTGCCTGCCGTGAACTTCGTTTTCGGATACGAAAAAGGCAGCGGCGACGAAAAGATATATCGCGGCTGGTATGCCGAGCGATACCATAGCCGGCAGACGACTTACAACAACCATGGGTTCCGGAAGCGGCTGCGAAGTTCAACGCATTCTATGCCGCCCTTGTACGCGACGTCGCGAACTCACCCGAACGGCCCCACTGGTCGGAAGGCAGTCAGTTCGCTCTTGGTGCACACTGACGACTCCCTCCGCCTTACTGCGCGTGAGATGGCAGCCCGTGCCGGTTGAGAAAAGCACGGATTCCATCGTAGATGCGGATCCGCTCTTCGGGTTTAAACATCCCGTGCTTTCCGCCATGGATCGTGATGAGCTCGTCCTGGAGCCGCAGAGAGTGGCTGTAGGGCACAGTGGGGTCGGCATCTCCTTGAATGGACAGAATCGGCGGAAGACCAGCTCGAATGTACGTGAGGGGCGACACACGCCTGGCAATCTCTTCCCGATTCGTCGCGCTGCCCAGCCAGGCGACCGCATACGGTTTGCGATTCGGGCCATCGAGGAGATCAACAACGTCGGTAATTCCATACCAATTCACGATGGCAGCGACCTTCGGAAGCCCTACACTCGCGTCACTCGATGGGCACTCGCGGTCAAGGCCGGCGCTGTCCGGCGTAACGCCGCTCATGAGCGCGAGGTGCCCGCCCGCCGAGTCGCCGGATGTGACAATCTTCGACGGATCGAGATGATATTCGGAGGCGTGAGCAACGGCCCACTTCAACGCACAAAGGCAATCTTCGACGGCCGCCGGAGCATGAGAGATCCGCGCCAGCCGGTACTCCACATTCACGACAGACCAGCCCATCTCAAGCCACGGCACCACGGCCATGAAGGAGGCCTCTTTGGTACCTCCCGTCCAGCCTCCGCCGTGTATGTAAAACAGCGTTGGTTGAGGTCCTGAGGCATCTCTACGCCAGTAAATGTCCAGCTTGTTCTCGTAGCCGTTCTGCACCAGGTAGGTTACGTTCGGCGTGACCTGGTAACGGCTCTGAGCCGTCACGGCCGACGAATCAGAAGGAGCATTCTGAGTTCGACCAACGCCGGGGCTTAAGAACTGGGCCAGAAGGAAGAGAGCGACGGAAGACTTGCGCACCGCCCCATTGTACGTACTCTCGTCGCGCGGTCATGCTGTACGGTTATAGTTTGGCGGTAAGGCTCACGTCCAATTCGCCGCTGAGATTCAACCTGGATTGGATGTTAACGTAAAATTTCGCTTACGCTCTGGGAGCGATCCGAGTTCTGTTCACCACTCGAAGTCCAACTCATGAGAGGCTTGTAGCCGCGCATGCGGCGATCCAGGTCACCACTGAAGCCGTACGCCGGGATGTCTTTTGATGTGATGAGGCCGCGGGCCAGCGCGCCGTAAACATGAGACAGCTCTGATTCGTGCCTGACAACCCTCGTGGAATCCAACCACCAAATACCCTGTGGATCTGTAATCTTCGTGCACCGGGTGCAGGCGTTGGCCCAATCGGTAGAGTCAATCGAGGGATACCAGCAAAATTCGCGAAAGTCGATCCCCTGGCGCACAAGCTCTTCGCATTGTTCTTCCATGAACTTGAGCCATGTAAGCCGCTCTTCCACCGTCCCTCGGATATTCGTTTCGGATAGCAGGATTGGCTTTCTATATTTCTCGACGTAGTCTTCAGCGACGGCCGCAAACCCGCGCGGATCGTCGTTGTAAGGGCGTATATCCGCCCGGCCCTTGTCATTCGACCAAAACCACTCCATCTCCGAGTGAAGGTAGTAATCGAGGCCAAGAAGATCAATCGATTCCGGATGATCCTCGAACCAGTGAAGCGCATCCTCAGTGGCTCCGTTGCTCTTTAAGTAGGGGTAGAGAGGGTGATCTGCATTGATCCGACCTAGCACGAGGTCGACGATCACAAATCGTCGCTGGTTCGCGAATTCAGCCCAATCCTCCGATTTTTTGTCTGTGGCTCGGTGATGTTCGGCCGTATCCACGTGCACAATCTGTATGCGTTTGTTCTTTCGCCTCAGAAGCGCGATGCAATGGGAGATGCAACGCGCCACCTGTAAGGTCATCGCCACATAATCGTGGTCAGATGCGCGATGCGGATACCACATGCCCGTAGACGAACAGAATATGGTCGTCGCTAGCGGTTCGTTGAAAACCGTGTAACGGTGAACCCATTCATATCGGTTCGAAATCTCGTCAATGAATCGGGAGTAGAGTCGAACAAAGTCAGGATGCAGGAAGCCATCCTCGAGCCACTCCGGAAACGAAGTGTGGTGAAGAGGATCAAGAATGGGCTCCAATCCGGAATCGCGCATAAATTGCATCGGTCCGTCCATCCAGCCCCAATTGAACCGACCCGGGCTTTTCTCAATCCTGTGCCAGGGAATCGAGTACCGAAGTTTCCGGATCCCCGATTGAAGGAGCATCATCAGATCTTCTCGCCATTGCTCAATGTGCCGAGTGGTCTCGAGGATGTCCTGGCCCGTTCCGAAGATGAGTGTGCTCTCAAATCCGCCGAGGTGGGCGTAGATCGGTGGAAGACCGGGGCGACCTGTGTGTCCGTTGAGCGGAGCCCCGTCCCTATCAGTCCGTTGTGGCGGTGTTGTCAAGCGCAGAACTCGAACGGGATTCTACCGAAGCCACTGACAAGCGTAGGAGCACCTCGTCTGGTGCTCCATTCAGATCTAGACAGCGACTGACAACGCGGCACTAGAGGGATGCCCCGGCCGTTTGACCCTTGCTTTGGTCAATCATCGTGGTGTGCTCTTTGATTGCCGGCAAGAATTGAGTAGCAAACTGCTTGATGTCCGGATCTTTTCCGCCATTCGCTTCCTTCTCAAATGCCGAGACTACCTTGTGATGGTCTTTGCTATTGGCTTCCAGGAAATCTTTATCAAAGTCCTTTCCGCTTTCACCCTGCAGCTTGGTTGCAAGCGCCTTGTGCTTAGCGTCTGTTTCTGTCGGCAGCGTGAGCCCCTTGTTCGTTGCGATTTCCTTCATCGCTGTCGAGGTCTTTGTGTGGTCATCCACGAGTTTTTGAGCAATCTGCTTAACGTGTGGATCGGTGCTCTTCTGAAGGGCCATGTTGCCGACTTCAATCTCGGCCAGATCGGTTTGAGCGACCATCATGGCGAACTTCTTGTCCGATGCCGGGACTGTTGAGCTCGTCGAACCCTGGGCAGACCCATTGGTCTGGGCAAAGCTGGCGATCCCGAGACATCCTAAACACGCAAAGCGAGTGAAATGATTCATAGTGTCGTTCCTCGTACTGTGGACGTCGATTAGACGAGAGCCTATCAACAAAACAGAGCCCGTAATTTATCGGGCGACAACGCATCGCCTCCGACAGGCAGAGTTCGAAAACATTTTAGAGAGAGAAAAACTTTTTTGACCTACCCGCGAGTTGCGACTAATCGAACAGAATGACGAAACGAACACGAGGCGACCTCGGAGGATTGTTTCGATTTGAACAAGTGTGAAAGGAACCCACTTACCGTGCCTGAAAATCTCGTACACAGCGACCCTCAAACAGAACCGCGCAAGCAACATCGGGAAGGGCCAGTAGCCCGCAGCATCGAGCAGCAAACAGCCAAACTGCCATCCGATCTTTTCCTCTGGGCTGCGTTCGGCTCCATTGCCGCTTCGCTTGCGTTCAAATTTAGCCGGAAGGATCATGCGTCCTTATTTGTAGGGCAGTGGGCGCCGACGTTCTTGATCCTGGGCCTATACAACAAGATGGTGAAGCTCTACGGTTCAGAAGGCGCTTAGCGGGAGGGCTTCGATCTTAGATTGAAGAGTAACTTCGGGCGCTCATTGATGCCCAGAGGCATTCTGCGAGAGGCTGTCAATAAGATTGACGGCCTCTTTTGACCGAGCTTTCAATCCGGCAACTCTTCATATCAGCCACCCGTCGTTCAGCGTGCTGGTCCAGGGCTCGGCCGCAGTCTGGAATTGCTCGAAAGCATTGCTTAAGGCTTTCGGCAGAGGCGATTCCATCTCCGACGTCAAGCTGACGCTCCGAGAGTACCTTGTCGAGCGAATGGCCGCATCTGCTTCGTGCAGGGCTGTGGTTTCCGCCAGCAAGCGGGAATGCGTAACGCGGGAGTGAACTCTCGACCGGGATAGTCGCTGTAGCCAGGACATTCGTCACATTGGAAAGTTTGCGGACCACACGAATGCCTACAAGCCGGCCTTTTGAACCGGCTCATTCGGCCATTGAAGGACAGATGTAGAATCACCCGTTTGCCCAAAAACCACATCTGCGTCTACGTCCGGGTTAAATGCGTAGTTCCCGTCCATGTCAAGCAGCCAATGGCCATTTCGAAAGACGCCGATCCGCAGAGTTCCGACCGAGTCCCAGTTTCCGATCACCGGCGAATCGCCTTTGTCGCCAAATTGGACGACCCTGTCATTGGTTCCGTCCCACTTCAGATCGCCGTTCATATCCAACCACCATTGCCCGTTGCGGAAGACGCCGACCCGCAGCTTACCCGTGCCATTCCAGTCTCCGACCACCGGAATATCTCCTGCCTGGCCCAAGATCACTAAGCGATCCACGCCTGGATCCCATTTGCAGTTCCCGTTCATATCCAACCACCATTGCCCGTTTCGAAAGACGCCGATCCGCAGCTTGCCCGTACCATCCCAATCTCCGACTATCGGAACGTCGCCCGCTTGACCTAAAATGCTAAGCCGATCAATCCCGGGGTCCCATTTGAAATTGCCATTCATGTCCAACCACCATTGGCCATTGCGGAACACGCCGATCCGCAGCTTGCCCGTACCATCCCAATCTCCGATTACTGGAAGATCGCCCGCTTGGCCAAACAAAGTCAGCTGATCAGTCCCAGGACTCCAGGTCCCGTTGCGGTCACGATCGCGCCACCATTGCCCATTTCGGAAGACGCCGATTACCGTGTTGCTGAGTGCGCCGAGTGCCTGTGACACTTCTCGTCCGTACCCGACTCTCCGCACCGGTGGGATCTTGGCTTCGATTGAGCAAACAGCTCGCCCGCCCGCGAGTACACCATATGCTCGAAAATCATTGTCGCCGCGCTGGACCGGCCGATAGGCGAACCAACCTGCCTGTCCTGCCGCTTGAGCTCCAACAACTCGCCCAGCTTCCGCACTCGGGTAATCGGTCACACCGAAGCCGATGATCTTGTTCGCCTGGTTAGTGATCAAGATCCGCCTTACAGGCTCCGCGGCTCGCGAGTCCCATGCCCAACCTGTAATCCGCAACCCGGTATGCGACAGGTCACTAACCAGCTGTGCCCCTTCGATCGCGCCGACACACGTTGCGCCACTCCATCGGTAATACGTTGACAATGTCGATCCCGTTTGGCTTGTCAGCGGTTCGGAAAACAGGGATAGTTTGCGCTCCTCAAGAAAAGCCAACGGAAGTGCAAGTTTCCGTGAATCCTCGGTTAGGCTCCGTTCCATCTCGTTGTCCATCACACCGGAAAGTATTGCCGCTTCTGCTACCCGCCATTGTCCGGCTCTCGCCGCGTAAGGACCGATCGTTGAGTGCAAACGTGTCAGTGGGCTCCACACTACGCTCGCCAAGAGAATGGCTGCGGCCCACGACAGCCGAGTTCGCTGTGCTCGTTGTAACCGATAGATCGTAAGGATGATAGTCGCTGCCCAAAGTAATACTGCGACCGTTTGATAACGGCTTGAGAACCCTTGCGCAACACCCAACTTCAGCCTTCCCATGCCCGTGACCGTCGCAGTGAAGAGCACACAGCCCGTCAAGGTGAGCAAAAAGACTTCGGGCCACGTAAGCGAACGCCAACGCAGCACTCCATCGGATAGCAGTACGATACCCAGAACGACTCCGAGCAGTCCGATTCCCGTGGCAAACGGTTGCCCAAAAGCAACCCAGCATCCACCCACATACAGGGCAAGATAGTGAACCATCTCTATCGGATGTCGCAACGAGTCAAGAGGGCTGCCATGCTTGACCACCGACTCGTAATGGTGGAAATACAGCGCTGTACCACCGATCCAAACGGCGAGTAGCACGACCAACAGTCGTCTTCCAGCTCTGAGAATCACTGCCGCCGCAAGCAAAATCGGCCAGACGAACATACCGCTAGCTAAGGAGAGCATTGCGCAAATGGCAGCAACCATACTCCCGGCGAAAGTCCAGCGCCGAGTCGAGCTGCGTTGAGTCGTTACGCCGCCCCTCATTGCCTTCGAAAATAAGTAGAGTGCCAGGGATATGAAAAAGGCGGCCAGAATGAATGTGATCTGAAAGCCCCAGACAAAGTTGTCCATCTGGACAGGCGAAAACAGGAGAGTTGCAGTGATTCCAAGCAAAAACAAATTCATTGCCCGGTTGAAAGGCAGCGCTCGCAATACAAGAAAGAACAGTAGTGAGTGAAGCGCTTGGAAGGTGAGAATACTCCACAGTAAAAAATTGTTCCTGCCATGGAAGAACTTGAGGTCAACGAGCATCAACAGCCTCGGCAACAAAATCCGGTGTTCATTATGTTGTTCCCAAAGTTGCGATAAAGGATAATGTCCGGCATTTCGAGCAACAACATTGATAAATGCCCAATGGTCCCAAAAAGGTAGGACAGTTGAATCTCTAAACGTCAGGCAAAAAATGAGCGTCAATGACCCTGCACCGACCAGTAGCGAAATAATTGCCAGTGAGAGTTGCGCGATCGCCCCGTACCTGGATGCGGTGTGGGTTGGCGCTGGTGTAATGTCAGTCATCTCGTTGCGGGTTGGCTTACTACGTGGTGAGCAACAGCTCGATGGGAGCAGTCACTCGAATTGGACGCCGATTACCGGAAGCTGCTTACTCAACCAGCGCGTACGCAAGCGGGAATTCCAATACACCCGGCGTGTCCAGAGTGGCGGGCGGATGCCTTGCGATATCGAGCATGGAAGGGAAATTTGCGCCGCGCTCAGTCGACCTTGTTTCGGCACTCCTACAAATCCTTAAACCGCTTGGAAGGCTCCTCTGCGGGTCGATACGGACCCGGAGCTTGCTTGATGTTCCGGCGCCAGCCATGCGAAATATCGCTCAAATTCGATAACGTGGATTGTGGCCAGAATAAGCAAGAAGATACATTTTACCGTGGCCACCCCTTCACGATCTGAACTTTCCAATGATCTTATCGTCGCAGTTTCTGCAGCTCAATGCGCTACGGAACAGTTACCTTACTCGATAGGGACATGGTTGACCGTTCCTTTGAGCGAATCAGAGCCGTAATCGTGTGAGGGCCGCTGGGAACGCGATCCAATTTCAGGTCCGCCTCCCAACCGGAGTTCTCGGACCCGGGCACCTCGGGATGAACTTGCTTAACGTCGGGCCGCGACAATCCGGTCTTTGCATCCATCACGTAGCGCCGGTCGACATAGATACTTACACCCTCTTTTCCGACTTCCGAAATTGCCCATCCCATCACGGGAGTAATCTTCTGAACCACCGCCCCGTTGACCGGAACGTCCATAAATCCATCAGGAAGCATTGGATGCTCCTGATTCCTTGAACAGGAGACAGGGAGCAGGACGGCAAGTGAGCAGGCTCCGCAAATAATGACCCTGCTCGCTTCTCTTCCGATCTGTGCGAACCGCGATTGCATAAACACGAGGGCCCGGTCAGAACAAACCCGATCAGTTCGTCTTGAACACTTCCATCACTCGTCTCATTGGCCGAGTGACTCGCCATGAACGCGAAACCAATACGCCGCGTAGCGTATCGTCCAGGGTTGCGTGAGATTGTTGCAAAGCCTGGTGCGCTTGCAAGAGTTCGCTGTGCGCTTCTCGAAATTGGGCCGACTCCTCCGAAAGGGATCTGACCGTTTCGCGAATGGATTTGATCTCCGCGTCTAGTTTCTCATTGGTTTCCCGGGCTTCAAACAGATCCCGTTTCAGCACGTATACTTCACCTTGGGAACGCTTGTGTGCGGCCGTCAATACTTCGTGTTCCCGCCGCGTCGCCTCGAGTTCCAACTGCCTCGCCTCGGCCTCCCGTCGTGTCGCTTCGAGTTCCAGGCGCGTCACCTCGAGTTGCTCATTTGATTCGAGGTTGCGATTCTCCAATTCGCGAAGCCGCTCGTCCGCCTCGGCCATCTCATTCTTCGCTGAACTAATTCGCTGCTCCTGCAGCATCGGCAGCAGGATCGTCACGTCAGAGTCGACCCGGATCCACAAATCGAGAACGAGCGGTTGGTCAGCCAAGGCCGGATCCATTGCAATAAGGAGTTGCGGATCGACGCCGGTGCTGATATACCGGCAGAACTGCCCGTTTCCCCTCTCTTCCAACCGGGTCATGGTTCCGCCTACCTCGAGGTGGAACAGTTCTTCGGCTCCAGCAGCGCGGAAGATCTCTTCGTTGTTGACCGCCTTTCGAACCGCGATTCCTGCGACATCAATAACTCCCGGATACTCCGTGATGTCGATTCGGAATCTGCCGAGTTGGCTACCCGAGATCAGATCGACGCGAACGTGCTCCCATTCCCGTGTTTTGAATTGTGTGTCATAAGCCAGGTCGGAAGAGTAGCCATTTTCGGCTGCCGGGTATACCCGGACAACGGCCGTCGTTCTCTGAGCTTGCTTAACGAATAGCCGGAGTTGCTCGTGCTCAAGGCTTTGCGCGCACAACGCATAAAACTTTCGGACGTGATTACGCTCTTCTTCCACGCCGCCGAATAGCGCCGTCAAGAACGGATTTGCCTGTACGCCTCCCGGCTTCCGGAAAACTCCAAGACCCCAACTGTGGGGAAAGCTAAAGCACTCGCCGCGGGTCTCCAGTTCTTCCCAGAGCCGCCAAACACCGAAGTCCGCATGCCTTGCCGAGATATCGTGCAACAGCACAAGCCCCCCAGGCTTCACGGCAGAGATCCAGTTTTCGAAATCATGCCGGACCGCGGTGTAAGTGTGTAGACCGTCAATGTGAAGGACGTCGATAGTCTCGTCTGCGAAGTTCGCCCGTGCCTCGTCGAAGGTCGTTCTCAAAAGGTAAGAAAAAGAACTGTAGTTGGCTTCGTTATAGGCGCTAACGTCCTGATAAACAGTCTCGTCATAGAAACCGGCATGAATCTCGCCAACCCATGTATCAACTGCATAACATTGGCAAGCGACATTGTTTTCAGCGACGGCCTGGCAAAACCCGAAGTATGACTCTCCGAAGTGGGTGCCCAGCTCAACCAGCATTTCCGGGCGGATCGACGCGATCAGATCGCTCGCGAATGGCAGGTGCCCTGACCAGTTCCCGATTCCACCCGGCCTGTAACGCCGGGGTTCAAAGCCTCCTCGCGGCAGCCATCTCTCTGAACAATTCATCAGTCTTGAACATGCGGAACTTCTCAGGTGGCAAACTCGCTCGATTGGCGCAAGAAATGGACACCCTTACCGCGTAAACAGGTTTCAGTATAAACTGTCACGGGCCACACGCCGGAGCTGCCATTTGCTATAACGTTCTTGCTAGGACGAAATCAGGCCCGGACATCGCAATCTTGAACATTCTCTTCGTTCTCTACCATGATTTCACCGCGAACAGCGCTTCCCATACAGCATCGTTTGCCCACGAACTGCAGCGGTTAGGACACGAGTGCTGTATTGCTGTTCCGGCAAACAAGGATACGATCTCATGCCTGGGTCCGACAACTTTCCGGGCGATAGAGTTTTCGGAACTTCCAAAACTGAACGAGTGCTTTGGTGACGGACGCGGGCCGGACGTCGTTCATGCCTGGACGCCGCGCGAAATCGTTCGAACCTTTTCAGCAGCGGTGCTCGAGAACTTTCAGTGCCGCCTGTTCGTTCATCTCGAAGATAACGAATGGCACATCCTTTCTTGCGCGCTGAACCGTCCGGTGAAGGAGATCTTTGCCTTGACGCGTCAGGAGCTCGATAAACTAGTTGGGCCGGGCCTCTCTCATCCCCGTAAGGCGGTCGAATTCATGGAGCGGGCTGATGGGGTTACCGTCATCATCGATCGCCTGGCCGAGCTGGCCCCCCCGGGAGTACCTAGCATCGAAATATGGCCTTCCGCCAATCCGGGTTTCTTCTTTGCGGAGCCGATATCCGAATCCAGCAGGGCCGGCCGAGGCATCGCCAAGAACAGTATCGTCATCGCTTATACCGGAAACGTACACGCGGCGAACGCGTGCGAGATGAGAAGTCTGTATCTGGCTGTGGCCATTTTGAACCGCGAGGGCTTTCCCACCACCCTTGTTCGAGCCGGGCGCGACTTCTATCCGTTTCTTGCTCCGAATGACGATTGGGCCCGGCCTCACGTTATCGAGTTGGGACTCGTTCCGCACATCGAGGTACGTTCCGTTCTAGCGCTTGCCGATGTCCTGGTGCAGCCGGGCAAATCGGACCAGTTCAACGACTACCGTTTCCCCAGCAAGGTTCCGGAGTTCCTATCCGTCGGCAGGCCCGTCATTCTTCCGAACGCGAACATCGCGAAGCACATGACCCATCGCAAACACGGTTACGTACTCGAGGAGCCGAGCGCCGTCGCAATAGCCGACGCAATCAGGGAGATCATGTCCGACCGCGATCTCTATTCCTCGTTGAGCGCTGGAGCCCTTGAGTTCTTCAACGAGCGGCTCAGCTGGCAGGCCAGCGCGGAAAAACTCAACAATTTTTACCTGCAGACTAGCAAGGTCTGCGAGGCGAAACATCTGTTCACGTGCGCCTGAAAGTTAAGAAGGGCCTGGAGATTCGTATCGCTCGCACGAGTTAATCGAAATAACCCTACGAAAGGGAAACGCCGAGTATGCCACTTGTCCTCGCCACTGGTTATGGCCCACCGGGCTCAGGAAGAAGGTTTCTACGTCGGTCGAAGCGTTCGCCATCACGCGATGGAAACCTGCGAGAACTTCTGCATTGCTACGGCCGCTCAGGTTCGCTTGCAGGCTGACGATATCGGCAAGCTGCATAAGATGAAAATCGGCGCCTTCGCCGGAAAGAACATGGTCGATCAGGTGGAGCGAGTAGCCGCCCCGTTTCAAAAACCGGCTCACACCTCGGAACAGACTACCAAGGAATGGCTGATGCACGTGCTCCAACACGCTGATGGAGTAAATGCAGTCAAAAGAGTGGCTTTCGCCCAAGTCGACCTCATCGGAAAAAGTGCTTCTTACCAGCCGCAGGTCCGGATATTTGCTCTGGTAATAGTCAAACTCCGTGGGCCCTCTTCCGGAGCCGTCATATGGGTCGACAACCGTGACCCGGTAACCCAGGTCCACCAACATTTGCGCAACATATGGCTCGCCGGCTCCGATTTCCAGCAGAGATGCCCCGGGAGAACAGGCGCCCACAATCATCTTCAGGGCCGCCGGCCTCTGCAGATCCTTAAGGTCTGCTTGAATGCCACTGAGGTACGGCAGATGGTCGCAACTATCACAGAAGTCTGCAACTGTTCCATAGCTTAGTGGCGGAACCTCGGTCTTCCGGTACCGCCGCAGCAGATCTTCCCGTTGCGATGCCGAGAGATGAAAGCCTTGCTCAATCATGGCGTTTGCCTATTCTACGCTGGTACTTGCAACGGTGAGGCAAGGGAATCAAAATGGTCTCTTGGCTGTAATGTACAGAGATTCACAAGACCGAAGCGTCTTCGCCCGGATGATCGCTGAGCGGCTTGCGTGTTCGCCTGATATCGAACCCAAGATCAGCATCATCACGCCTACTTGGAATACGAAGTGTTCCTGGTTCGAGCATCTGGCGGTTTCCGTTCTACAGCAGACGTGCATCGAATGGGAGTGGTGCATCGTAGACGACTGCTCATCAGACACGGCGTTTTACGACCTCCTCGACCGCCTGGGTCAACTTCCGAACGTGAATGTCACGAAGCTCGATCGGAGCCATGGGATCAGCGGTGCAACAAATCGGGGTCTCGCGCTCACGACCGCACCTTACGTCTGCTTTGTTGATCACGACGACGTTCTCACATGTGATGCACTTGGCTGCATTCTAGAGAAGCACGAACAGGACTTCGAGGCCGTCTACTCCGATTCCGACAAGATCAACGAGTCGGGTAACCGGAGCGAACCTTTCTACAAGCCCGATTGGTCGCCCGAGCTATTTCGCGGCGTCATGTATGTCGGCCATCTCCTGTCGGTCAGACGCGAACTCGCGATTGCTGCCGGCGGATTCGATTCCCGTTTTGACGGTGTGCAGGATTATGAGTTCTTCCTCCGGTTCTCGGAACGAACCGGCAGGATCGGTCACATCTCAAAAATCCTGTATCACTGGCGAACTGTTCCCGGCAGCGTCGCGGCTTCGGCTGATGCTAAGGGAGATGTCGGGCGGCTCCAGCAGCTGGCTGTCCAGGAACAGCTGACCAGGCTGGGAGTCAATGCGGTCGCTCGACGGGGCGATCACCCCCACCGGGTGCGTGTGGCCCCTTCGGCACGTACGAGTTGGCCAAAGATAACGATCATTATTCCGACCAAAGATGCGCCCGATCTGCTATCCACTTGCCTCTACAGCCTGTTCTCTAAAACCACATATCGCAATTTCGACGTAATTTGCATTGACAACGAGACTACCGACAAGCGTGCGCTCCAGGAGATGCGGCTGGCGCCCGTAGAGAGAATCATCTTCAGCGGTAAGTTTAATTTCTCGAAAGCCAACAATGTCGGACGGAGATTTGCCTCGAGCAACTATCTCGTTTTCATGAATAATGACGTGGAAGTTGTGACGCCGGAGTGGCTGGAGGAAATGCTACATTACGCGGAGCAGGACGATGTGGGCGCTGTAGGCTCAATGCTGCTTTATCCCGACCAGCGGGTTCAGCATGCCGGTGTCGTCCTCGGCTGCAGGGGCACCGCGGATCACGTCCTGCGCCACGCTCCCGTAAATTCCGACGGCTATGCGGGCTCTCTCTCCTGCGCCCGTGAAGTTTCCGCGGTGACGGCCGCCTGCCTCATGACGCGAGCGGAGGTTTTCGATGCCGTGGGGGGATTCAACGAACACTTCTTTACGGCCTATCAGGATGTGGATCTCTGCCTCAAGCTTCGCCGGCTCGGTAAGCGCATCATCTTCACTCCCCATGCAAAGCTAGTGCATCATGAGTCCGTCTCCCGCGGGCGTTACTACGACTTCGTCGACCGCAACTTGCTGCTTGACTATTGGGAACCGCTGATCAAGGCAGGCGATCCCTACTACAATCCTAATTTTGATGTTCAAGCCTGTGATTACACCCTCGCAGCAAAGCAGTGAGACGTAGCGGCCAAGCTAGCGACGAGCGACTTCAGATGGTTTTGAATATAGACGGCAAGTCATGACGCCCAAAATCAGTATTGACAGCCACGGTAGCGGGAACAGATAACGGGGGTTCGGGTTCTCAACCGGAACGATCGCACAGCCCAACGTGCAAAGAGCGGAAAGAAGCAGAACCCAGTCGAGCCGGCTCACTTGATCTCGGTGCCAGAACATCTCCGCCGCATAGAGCCACGGGAGCAGGACAATCAACCAACACCAGGGCACGGCAACACTTTGCCAATTTTTGGTGATCGATTCGTATTTTCGATCGAGAGCATCTACCCCGAACCACCGC
Organism: Bryobacteraceae bacterium; assembly: GCA_045807925.1. Taxonomy (GTDB): domain Bacteria; phylum Acidobacteriota; class Terriglobia; order Bryobacterales; family Bryobacteraceae; genus Bog-105. The sequence goes on from JBJMGK010000202.1 coordinate 56,029, forward strand.
CGAATCATGTCGATGTCTTTGTAAGTGGGCCCGTTGAAGTGCCCCTGATTCAATTTGAGCGCCCAACTCAGCTTCTGGTATGTAAGGAACTGCATGTAAGTGCGGAAACCAAGAGCCACAACACCGAGTGGATCGCGCCTCATTGCCCGAAGCGCAGTTCTTCTCGCGAGCGAGTTAGCTAAATCCTCGTCTTGGTGTGAAACAGCCAAGAGCGCCTGGCAGAGACCAAGTTCCCCCCAGCGGTGGAACGGTCGGTTATTGATATCGTTCAGCGGAATCCGGATTCTCTGGAACAGTTCCGCGCGCTCCCCTGGGACGGGGAAGTCTTGGGGAGTAATGATGGGCGCCATATCTGCCAGCAGAAATTCGCCGTCCCTGGACAGATATGCCGGCTTTGTTTGAGCAAGGGTCCCATAGAGATGGCGATAGCCGGAGAGCAGGAACTGGCCGGCTACAACCGACACAACGAGCCGAAGCAACAGCGGTCTCCAGCTAATTCGTGGCCGTTTGTAGAAAGCGAGGACCGGTAGCGCCACCGAGAGCAACAAGACGAGCGGGAGAAAGCTGTACCGGAGACTTACCAGCGCAACTCCGAGCATCTGAACCCCAATCAGAGTCGATATCCGCTTGAACCTGATGAAGGAAAACGCAGTCCACAGGTACATCGCAAACCCGAACGTTGCGATAGCTTCTGTCATCACGAAGCGCTCCGACATGAGTTGCAGCGGCTCGACGGCGCAGAGGCAAGCAAAGACCGATGCGACCAACGGCTTGGCTCGAAAATAACAAAGGAGCAGGATTCCGAGAACAACACTTGCCAGTCCCGAGGCCAGGATCTGAATCGCTAGAACAGGCCCGAATGAGTGAGTTCGGAGAACGAGTGGACGCAGCAGAAAACCGTACGTGAAACTCCGATCAGGCGGTATCCATTTCAGAAGCGCCGTAGCAAGATATGCGCCGGAATCGCCGAAGTGAAAAGACGGGTACGGATCCGCGATATAAAAGGCCAACTTACAAGCGGCAACCAGAAGACAGATGTAGAGAATTGGTGCTACACAGGGGCGTTTTACGCCTCCGAAACTGGAAAGTTTGGGTTCAAACGGGTTTGCGGTGCTTATGACAGACATTTAAGCAGGCGAATGACTCCCATCGAGGCCTGCCGCTTGTGCGCGGACACATTTGTCCGGCTTTGAATCTCCTGGTGATTCGTCGAATAGTAGTTGTAAGCTCGCCAAAGCATCTCCTCGTTTGTCAACGTGGGAGCCCAGTTTAGCGCTTTTTTGATCTTTGTGGTATCGAAGACAAAATCTTCCGCAATCATCTTGTAGTGATACGGACCAAGAGGAGAGATCTTCAAATGATGGGCGATTCGCATCGAGGCCAGAGTCAGGTTTTTCGGTAATGCAGCAACCCTGGACGTACTGTTTGCACGCGCGATCACATACTCATAAATCTCGCGCATCGACCGTACGTTGTCGGAACCGATGTTGAATACTGCCGATTTCTCGTGAGAAATGGCCGAGATTGCGGCGGATGCCAGATCCTGAGCGTAGATGAATTGGTAGCGGTTCGTTCCCTGCCCTACTGTCCAAACGCGGCGCCCCTCCTGGATGAACTCAAACAGGATGGCTAACAGGCCAAGCCTTCCGGAGTCAATAATAGTGGGACATCGAATACTGATTGCGTTGAAGTCCTTCTCGTAGCGGCTGAGAATTTTCTCGCCTTCCCATTTGGACAACCCGTAGGTCTCGACAGGATGGGGCGTATCCTCCTCCACAACGGGACGTGAAAAGGCCTTGCCCCAAAGACAGTTCGAAGAGGTGAACACGAAGGAAGGAATTTGGGCCTTCCGAGTCGCTTCGGCGATTACTTCGGTACCTGTAACATTGCTTCTCCAGAGTGACGTTTCACATTCAACCGCATGGGCCAATTCCGCCGCGATATGGAATACACCGTCGACACGATGCCGACTGAATATCTCCGCCATGCGCTCATGGTCAGCGATGTTGGCCTGAACAAATTCGAGGTTCGGATGTTCATCCTCGTCACGATGAATATCGATGTTCACCACGCTGTCGCCGTTCTCGAGCAAGCGGCGCTTTAAGATGGACCCGAAGAATCCGGATCCGCCAGTAACGATGTAAGTCTTCACAACCAGTCCTAAGCCGGCGCTAAGTAGCCGGCGAGATATGAGAATTTGAGAGCGCTCCCCGCATCCGGCCGACTTCGCTGCGGTAAAGAGCCTCTAATTTTGTCACAGCGGTCCGCGAGTCCCGATCTGATTCCACCAGACGCCGCGCCTCTTTAGCGAGCGCTCTTCCGTGGTCGTCGTCGGATAGAAGACGCAGAGTGGACTTCGCAAAATCGCTCGGGGAATCGGCCACTTCGCAGACCGGCACCGAGTGTGAGGCGAGCCCTTCAGCGCCCACGCTAGTTGAAACAACAGGTATCCCCGATGCGAACGCCTCAAGCAGTTTCACTCGAATACCGGAACCGCTCAAGATCGGGCAAACGAACACGGAGTAGCTCTGCAGCGGAACCTTGATGTCCGGCACCGTACCGAGCAATCGGACGCTCGGGTGCCAGTTCCATCCCTCAGGAGCATCTGAGCCGACCAGATAAAGCAAGGTCTGGGGGCGCTCCTTGAGGATCAGCGGAAACACCTCGTCGATGAACCAGTGAATGGCGTTGAGATTGGGCGAATGACGGAAGCTCCCGATGAACAGGAGAGAGTCAGGCTCGCGACCATTCATTGAACACTGGTAGCCGCCGACATCGATGGTGGCACGGACGTCGGAGTCGATCCGGTCCTCGAGCGCCCTTGACAGAGTTCGGAGGTACTTCGCGTTAGCTTTGCTGCAGACCTGTACCCGGGCCACGCGCTTCAAAAGTTTCGGCTCATAGAGCCGCATTCGGACATATTCAAGTAGGGTGTCCGGATCTCGATCCCCCGCTCTGATGCGCCGCCACAATGATTGCGCAGAGATGTCGTGCTCAAAGAGTATGCACGGAATGTTTCGGTACTGACCCGCGTATTGCCCCATCGTGGTGTATTCAAGCTGCACCACGTCGATCTTGTTTAGCAACACCGTCCGGTGAACGGCCCAGGCAAAATCTCGTACCCCAAATTCACGGATTGCATTCGGTGTAAGTGTCCACTGGTCGGCGAGTGAGATATGAGGTCTCACCAGGAACGAAGCGGACTGGCACTCCGGAACGAGAGCTTTTTGAGCGTCTAATTGCCCTTCGTGATCGACAAAAGAAACCACATGGACGTTTGCTCGCGGGTGGAGAGCGCGAATGGTTTCCTTCATGAACACCGCTCCTCCGTGTGTCGGAGGCTCAATCGGATACGGAGAAACAAGCAGCACGTTCAGCCGATGGGGCGATGATTCTTCCGGTAAAGCAAAGCGATCACGGAAATATCCGCCGAGAGGTCGTAGGAAAGCCTCCTGATCTGTTACTTTCCGGCCCTGGTGAGCCCGCCATCGGGATTGCAGCAGTTCTCCGAGCTTTCTGAAACCCCTTCGAACCGCGTCGGACGAAGGCGCCGGCATAGGCGGTCTGTGTGAGCTAAACGAGCTTATGAAGCAGCGTCCCAGATGGCCGCTCAACAAGCTCCAGCTGTGAATATTCTTCCAGCAATACAGCAGGGAGTTGCTGCGCACGATCGTATCGATGTACTGGGGCGAAAATTTCTTGCCGATGGTACCCCTGTGCTCATGGTGAACGATGCTCCGGGGTTCGTAGAGTACTTTCCACCCGCGTTTCCAGGCGCGAAAACCCAGGTCGGTGTCCTCGTAATAGAAGGGATGGAAAAGCGAATCGAAGCCACCGAGCTCCAGGAATTTTGCTCTGTCAAACGCACTCGACCCTCCGCCCGGGTAAGCGCACGGATACGCGGTCTGAATGAGCGGATCATTTCGATGGCTCACATGTAATGAGCCCTTGTCCCACCAAACTTCGGTAAGTCCCGTTTCCTCCCGCAACTTTGCTTTGTCTGCAAAGAATATCTGAGAGGATGCAGCAAAAAGCTGAGGATCCGAGAAATTGGCGAGCAGCGTCGGTAGAAAGTTGTCTTCCACCCGCATGTCGTTGTTCAAAAAAACAACGATGTCGTTCTTGATCACGCGCGACCCTCGGTTACAGGCACCGGCGAAGCCCTCATTCTCCTCGAGCTGGAGAACATTGACGTCCGGATACTCTGCCTTGATGAACTCGACGCTGCCGTCCGTCGACGCATTGTCTACGACCAGAAGTTCCGTGCCGGGGGCCTTAGACGCGGCTCGCACTACGGACGGGAGATTGGCTCGAAGAAGCTCTAAGCCATTCCAGTTTGGAATGACGATAGAGGCGTTCTGATGCGATCGGGCTTTGTCCTGCGGCAGCCGCTTCCTGCCAAAAAGGGCGAAGCAAACGTCCAGGAGAAGCAAGGCGATGGCAAGGGTAAACACCTCGGAAGCGGTCAGCAGAGCCAAGAAGACCGCCGAGAGCGCTGCACTAAATTTGCGGATCGCCGATTGAACGGCGTCGATCCGACGCCTCGCGAAGAGCTTCACATGGGCGCGGTAGTCGCTCCAGGGACCTACGCCAAGGACCCGCCCCAGCCGCATCCACGCTGAACTTCTAATCTGAAGCTGTTCGAATTCGAGCGTCCGGACCCTCTGGCGCAGAGCGTCCAGCTCTGATTCGAGCAACTCCGCCTGTTTGTGCTCGGTTCGCACCTGCACCAGCGCCTCATATTGGCGCTGTGCCTCCGCGAGTTCGCCTTGCAGGCCCCGAATATGCCGCTCTCGGTCGCGAAGCAGATTGTGCGTACTCGAGACATCGGCAAAGAACGGAATCTGGCGCGCACGGAACGAGCAAACAGCCACGTAGAAATGAGCGTCCGCCACGTCGTGCGAAGAAGGCACAAACCCCGCCATTCTTTCAGCGCGCCACTCGCCTGAGAACGTGATCGTCTCTTGCGAATTCTGTCCGAGCATTTCCACGAATGGAAATGCCCGCTTCAACACTTCTTCAAATTCGGAGAACTCGAACTCGTGTACATGGAAAGGATTCGGACCCGATGGTCCTCTCGCTTCCGCGTAGTAGCTCGTATTCGGAGTGGAGACAAGGAACACTCCGTCCGGAGATAGAACTCGCGCGGACTCATTGATGAGAGCATTCCAATCCTCGAGATGCTCGATGACCTCGAAGGCAGTTACCAGATCGAACGAGCCATCCGGCAGCGGGAAGCTGCCCGCCGAGGCACAAAGAAAATCGGAGTTATCGAAGACCTTTGAAGCATGCTGTACGGCGTCATCGGCCACGTCAAAGCCAACACTATACTGGGCGGCCGAGGCAAGCAAACTCGTCCCATACCCGGCTCCACACCCCACATCCAGAACCCGTCTCCCCCCTGCGAACAGACAGGCGAATCGATATCTTGCGACGTGCTCGTTCCATAATTGAGTCTCAACTTCGCCCGGAACGACGCGCTCCCCTGTGAAGGCGAGATTGGACTCGCGCCTCAGACGACTTACTCGCAACAAGTCATCATTCGTGGGGAGATCGGACAACTCGTCCCCGCCGCCCACAACCCGAAAGCGTTTTGCTTTATCCGAACAGCGATTGGAATCGGTTGAGTAGAGGTTCCCCCTCGCTTGAGGGGTCGTTAGATCTCCCGAAGAGAACGGCGTACCCAACTGACTCATTCCAGCTATTGCAGCAGGATAATTGTTCTGTAAGCTACTGATATTTCTCTTCTAGCGGTTCTACGTAACAGAAACTATCAGTCTAGTTCTTCGGGTAGCATGTCGGTGCGGCAATCTGCGATTATCAGGTATTTATGACGCGATGGCGTTAATCGTAAACTGCTGGCCCAACTTTTCCCATCCGTGATTGCCGTTTCTACTCGAGCTTTCGTCGTTGCTCTGTTCGCTTCCTTATTTGCAGGCTGCCACCGTCCGACAGCGTGGCGCGCCAGCAGTTTCTCTATTACCGACCCAACTATCTCCAGGCAACTTATTTCGGGATTCTACGCGAGCGAGAACGGCTGGCGCTGGGCCGGCCCCACTTTTACCTTCGCTCTGCCGCCACCGGCGCGCACTGGCCCCGATCCACTGAAACCGGCTAAGCTAACGCTCTCGCTTTTTTTCCCGCCCAACGAAATCGATCAGCTTGGGCCTATCACGATTACGGCCACCGGCTCCGATTACCAGTTCGGGAAAGCCACTTACGACAAGCCTGGCCCGTATGACTTTGTCGTCGAGATTCCGCCTGAAGCGCTTTGCACGAATGTACTTCCAGTGACCTTTTCCCTGGACAAATACCTGCACGGCTCGAATGCGGACGTAAGAGATTTGGGCGTGGTTGTCAACCGAATCAGCTTGCGGAATTAGCTGTGCAAGCTGATTCGGAAATCACAAAAGTCTTGAGCGGGGCTGAACCTGGTAGCAGGGGCCGTTTGCCACGCCCTTCCATTCTTGTGATTGGCATGGTTCTCGCCGGAGTTTATTCGGCCATCGTCGCCGTTACGGCCCACGCTCACGAGCCTTGGGCCGATGAGGCTCAATCCTGGCTGATAGCGCGGGATGCGAGCCTCCTTCAGATCTGGACAAAACTCGTGCGTCTTGAGGGATCGCCAGGCCTCTGGCATTCGCTTTTGCATTTCCTGATCTCTTTGGGATTGCCTTACTCCGCTCTAAACTACCTGTCGGGAGTCCTTGGTCTTGCTGCTGCATTAGTTGTTTTCTTTTTTGCCCCTTTCCCGGCAGTTATCCGCGCGCTCTTGCCGTTTACTTACTTCCTCTGCTTTCAATACGAGATCATCGCGCGCAATTACTCATTAGCTCCGGTGCTACTGTTCTCCGCGGCGGCTGCTTATTGTGCCAACCGGAATCGGCTGCTACTCGTCCTTTTGATTCTGCTCGCGCTGGTTAGCGCGCAGGCACTCCTGTTATCGGTCGCGTTTGCTGCGGCAATCGCGTTTCAAAACCGCCGAGACTGGCAGTCCGCAGAATGGGCTGAACGAAAGAACATGGCCATGCGTGCCGCCGTGTATGTGGCAGCACTGCTCCTGATCGTCATTGCAGTTTGGCCTAATCGTCACACGGTCTTCTTCGTCAGCCCTAACTGGTCGGCTGCCAACTTCGTAACCGTGTCACGCTACGGCTTTCAACAGGCGTTCGGAGATGCGTACTGGCCGGCTTGCCTAATCGCACTCACGATTCCGCTGCTCGGGAAGGGTCCTGGTCTGTTTTTCTTTGTGCTGTCCAGCTTTTCCCTCTGTATTTTCGGATCTGTCGTTTATTCGAACGTGTGGCATCACGGGTACCTTGTACTTGCCTGGCTGACAGCAATATGGATTTCGATCCACCCTGACCGGCGGAATTATCTCGCTCTCGGGGGATTGGGTCTGTTTATGCTTTTGCAGTGCTCCTGGACATGGAACGGGGTCCGTTACGATCGGAAGAACGCCTATTCGGGCAGCCGGGAGATGGCGCGGCTTCTGCAAACCCGACTGCATCCACATTCTAAGGTGTTCGGCATCGGTTTCCCGACAGTCGGAATTCAGCCTTATTTCCCGTCCAATCTTTACGCTAATTATGGGGCGGGAGCGCCCCATCAATCATTCTGGGCGTGGTCAAAAGAAAACAACGCGAATGATGCGGCGGAGCGCCTCGGTACGGAACATCCTGATCTGGTTGTGTTGGGATATTCCAGCGACTCTGATCAAAAGCTGTGGGGCCATCTGATCACCCAGAGTGGCTACCATCAGGTTGCACACACCGAGGGAAATCTGTTCTGGCGTACGGGAGCGTTCCAACCAGAAAACTTCCAGCTTTTCGCTCCGGGTTCGCAGGTTTCGGACAGCCCTCTCCTGAGCGAAATAGTTTTAAGTGAACCGAAAGGCGATGTTCAGCTTATGTCAGGGATCACCGGGGCACCGACACCTGAAGGTCGGGAGATCGCACACTCGGGCCAAGTAGATCTTCAGCGGCCTTCGCTGCCACTTGGCCAGCATGCTTCTCGCCTGGAAATGAACTTCGTAATCTCCAACGAGCAGTTCGGGCAAACCGGGCCTATGAACCTGACGGTCTACGTTGGAGGACATCGCATGCCGTCAATGAAACTGAACAGGGCGGGCCGCTACCGCTACACCAGCAATGTTCCGAGCGACGCTCTTTTCTGGGCAGTAGTGCCCGTCGCTTTCCAATTCGAAAAAGCCGGTCCCCTCGCTCCAGCCATAAAACACGATCCCGTCGCGACACTCAGCGAAATCGGGCTCTTTGCTCAATGACTTTTCCGGAATCCATACACTTTGCAATCTCTGAAGCTATTCGCTTCATCACGCCGGTTGGAGTTGCTTTCGAGTGGCTCCTCCTAGCTCTCTTTGCCCTGGCTATCCTAGTCCTTCCCGCAAACTGGGCCAAGGTGCTCCTGCCGCTGAAAAGGGCTGCAGAGCGCATTGCCTCGTCCCGGCGGATCGCGCTGCTTAGCTGCGCAATATTGCCCGTCGCGATTCGACTTCTGGTTTTGCCGGTCAGTCCCGTTCCCGATCCAAGCATTCACGACGAATTCAGCCAGCTTCTACTCGGCGACACGCTGGCGCACGGCCGCCTGACAAATCCCACGCCGGCAATGTGGCAGCACTTCGAATCCATTCACATCATTCAGAAGCCCACGTACAACTCCATGTACCCGCCCGGGCACGGTGTTTTTCTCGCCTTTGGCCAAGCTCTGTTTCATGAGCCTTGGGTGGGCGTTGAAGTGGCCATCGCTCTCATGTGTGCGGCCATGTATTGGATGTTTGAGGCCTGGCTTCCAGCGAGTTGGGCCTTTTTTGGCACTCTGCTCGCCATCTTCAAGCTGACGTTGACGGGCTTCTGGGTTGACAGTTACATCAGTGCCGCTGTGCCGACAATCGGTGGTGCATTGATCGTTGGCGCCGTTCCGAGATTCCGAAACGGCAGCGCCAGAAAAATGGATGCTCTGCTGTTCGGGCTCGGTGCTGTGATCTTGATGAACACCCGCCCCTTTGAGGGAGCGATCCTGACCATTCTCGCCTTAGGGATCTCGATCCCGGCTCTTTTACGACGCTTAAAAGCCCAACCCCGGCAATTTGTATTTCAACTCGCCGTCCCCGCAGTTACTGTTCTTGCCCTTGGTGTTGCAGGGCTTGGCTACTATTGCTATCGCGTCGCGGGGAAGCCCACATTGATGCCATACCAGGTGAACCGGCGAACTTACGGGTGGCCGGAAAATCTTGCGTTCCTGCGGCCGCTAAAGGTTTCGGTTCGGGACCCGGTTCTAAAGCAGATGTATACCATCGAGGTCGCTCACCACGAAATTTACAACAGCCCTTTTGCGATCATCGACAACCTGGTGACCAGATTGTTCGACAACTGGGCGTATCTCATCGGTCCCGTTCTTACCCTTCCTCTTCTCTTTGGGTTAACCCGCTGTTTCCGAAGGACTCGCTACCTCATTTGCCTGTTCGCAGGCATGATAATCGTCAACCTCTTTCAACTGCTGCTGTACCCGTATCATCTTGCGCCAATTGTTCCCGTACTGTTCTGCCTCATCGCTTTCGGTGTGCAACATCTGTACGAATTCCTCAAACGCATTTCGAGAGCGCGGAGTTACTATCTCGTTACTTTCCTTCCAATTGCGGTGCTGCTGACTCAAGGCTTGAAACTGTTTTCCGAAAGAATCGACATCCCGCAATCCTCCTACTGGGAACGCGGATATGAATGGCAGCGAGACGCCAGAGCGGACATCACCAGGTGGCTGAGCCGGCGGCCCGGCAAACATCTGGTCATTGTGCATTACGCCAGTAACCACCCTGTGAATCAGGAATGGGTGTACAACGGAGCCGACCTGGCCGGCAGCAAGATCGTTTGGGCCCGGGAAGTCAGTGATAGCTCTGACCGCGAACTCCTGAACTACTACAAAGATCGGCATGCCTGGCTGGTCCAGGCTGATGTTTACCCCCAACAAGTCGTTCCGTATCCGTTCTCTGCGGCCGGAGGGTCGTCGGCCGACTTGTGCGCGCCGAAGTCCGCGCTGCCGGACCGGACGCGCGATATAAGGCAACCACGCTTTCCGTAAATTTTCGGGTGTGGGCAGAATGCCGGAGCGAGTCAAATAAATAACATGCCAGACAAAACGACCCATGGTGTTGGAACTGACCAAGGCGGAGGCAGCAAGGCTTCCAGGAAAGAGAACGGGGGAGGCGGTAAGGGCGCCAAAAAGGACAGCGCCTCGCTCGGGAGTAAGAAACCAAAGACAACGGGCCGTTAAAGAGCGAGCGAACTGGCCCGAAAGAAGGCCAGTTCGCCTCGGAGAGTAACGGTCCTCTCCTGATCGTGATCTCCGAACTGTAGGTAGTGATCGATGAAAACAAATACTCCACACCTTCCCAAGACGAACCTTCCCGACTCGGACGAAACAGCTCGGGGAAAACACCCTTACGCGGGCGACGAACAAATCGAGGACGCGAGTCAGAACATCGAAGGGCTGCAAACGTCTAACAAGACCGGTAAACACTCTTCCGCTGAGAAGCTCGCAGCCTCGCGGCCTGAGTTTGGTTCGAGCGCGGGTGCCAAACCCGTAGACGGAGCGTTCGGCAACGATCCCGATCACAACGTCACCGGTCGGCTCGCCGGCCCCGATACGAATCAGTTTCGGTGTAGTGCTTGCGGCAGGTACTTCAACTCCCACACTGAACTCTCCTCACACGAAGGAGAGTGCCGGTTGACAAAGGCGGCCACGACCACTGGCCGGCAAAGCCTGGCAACGGAGGATGCGACGCCGCACCCGCGAAACGACGCCGACAAATAAGGGTTAGCGGCCTTCCATCGGGAAAAGAAAGCGGCCGGACAGGAGATTGTTCCTGTCCGGCTGTAAGCTGCAAGGTTAAGCGCTGGCAGCGGCGCTGGTATTCGTCCGCTGTGATATTGAGGTTAATAGCTCGTCCGCGTGCTTCTCTTCATCAAGCGTCTTTTGTAGGGTTTCCGCATGACGCGGAAGATTGAGGATTCTTGCCCAGTCGCGAGCGGAACCGTAGGACGCCATTTCATAGTGCTCGACCTTCTGCGCGGACGCGATCAATCCCGCGTCGCGCACCGGTCCTTCGTCTGACTCGCTGACGATGTTTTCACCCGAACCGATCAGGGCAGTGATGATCGGATCCTTCTTATCATCTACGTCGCCGTTATTCACTTCGGCGATCAGTTCATGAAGGCGGCTGACATGTATTTGCGTCTCCTGCAGATGGGACTGGAACGCCTGCTTCAGTTGCTGGTCGCTCGAATGTTCGATCATGCTCTGAAGTCCTTTGATGATCTGGTTCTCTGTCGATAGCAGATAACGCAGCTGCAGGGTGTACAAAGATTGGAAGTTCTTGATATCGTTCGGTGTAAGCAAACCCATTTCAATACCTCTGAGGATGTAAGCGACACCCCCTTCGTTAGAGGGCATGCGAACGGCTGAGTTTCGGTCCCACCGACCCCGTAATTCAACGAGTAAGCGGACCAGGATCTCGCGGTTGGGTTGTGATATACACAGAGGGTTCAAAAAGCAGGCCGTAGTTCAAATGGGGGGCTCCGGGGCCTTGACGGGCGCCACCCCCGAAAAACACGACCCGGCTAAAGGGAGTGGAATGGCGAAAGTTCGAATTTCGTTACTCGTTTGTTTCACGGTGGGCTTGCTTCCCGGGCAAGTTACTGCAGACCGGATGCTTCATGCGGACAACGAGCCGCAAAACTGGCTCACCTATTCCGGCAGCTACGCCGGCATTCGCTATAGTCCGCTGTCTCAAATCAATCGGGAGAATGTCAAGGACCTACAGGTCAAATGGGTATACCGTCCTTCATTCACGAAAACTCGGAATAACCAGTCCAAAATGGAGAACACGCCTCTGGTGGTCGACGGCGTCATCTACACCGGAAGCGCTCTCGAAGCTGTGGCCCTCGACGCTGCGACAGGACGTCAGTTCTGGAAGCTGCCTCATCCACTTGATCCGAATGCGTACTACAACGCATACGAGGTAAATAAAGGGATGGCGATCTCCGGAAATACGCTGTTCTGGGCAACGGTCGATTGCTACTTGCTCGCCATCGACACGAAAACAGGCAAGGTGATTTGGGACAAAGTGATGGTTGACTGGCGCAAGGGCTACCAGTTCAACGTGGCTCCCCTGGTCGTAAAGGATATGGTGATTCTCGGTCCCGCTACGAATGAAGCGGGCGCCAACTGTTGGGTGTCCGCCTATGACGTCAAAACCGGGGAGGAACGGTGGCGTTTCTATACGGCTCCGACCTCAGCAGATCAGCCGGAGGCGAAAACCTGGGCCGGAGATTCGTGGAAGCACGGTGGCTCGCCGATCTGGAACGGAGGCGCCTACGACCCCGAAACAAACCTGACGTACTGGGGAACGGGGAATCCGAATCCGGGCTGGAACGGAGATGTTCGGCTGCCTGCAGATAATCTCTACTCCGATTGCGTGATCGCGCTCGACGCCGACTCTGGCAAATTGAAGTGGTATTTCCAGTTCACGCCCGGCGACGAATACGATTGGGATGCGACGCAGGTTCCTCTTCTGGTCAACATGGATTGGAAGGGCCAGCCCCGTAAGTTGATGCTGTGGGCGAACCGAAACGGCTTCTTTTACGTCTTCGATCGCACCACGGGCGAATTCCTGCTGGGGAAGAACTTCGTCAAACAGAACTGGAACTTAGGCCTGACGGCAGACGGCAAGCCCATCAAGGATCCCGCACACTGGCCCAAGCCGATGGGAGGCATCTTCGTTGAACCCGGAACGCAAGGCGGAACGAATTGGTATCCGCCGTCTTACAGCCCGCGCACCGGCTTGTTGTACATTCCAACCTGGGAGAACTCAGGCGGCATCTCGACCAAGGGCGATGCCGGCAAATGGGTTGAAGGTCAACGCTATACGGGCACGGGAAGAGATGGAACAGGAGTTCGTTCGAAAAATCTTCCCCCACGGGTCAGGGCTCAAAACAATTTCAAAACGGAAGAGGAAGGCTACGGTGCCATCCGCGCCATCGATCCCAAGACGGGTGACAAGGAATGGGACTTCAAGATGGTCAGCTACACGGAATCAGGCGTACTTTCGACTGCCGGCGACCTGGTATTCGGAGGCGGGATGGAGGGTAACTTCGTCGCACTCAATGCCAAGACCGGTGAAGTGCTGTGGCACGTCAACCTGGGCGGACCGAATGCAAGCGGACCCATCAGCTATGCCGTAAACGGGAAGCAGTACATCATCGGCACGGGCGAGGGCGCCATGTACGCCTTCGCCCTCCCCGATTAAGCCACACAGAGCGATAAAGGTCTGCTTACTTCGTCCGCGCTGCCGAGAGTTTCTGCCCGTGCGCCTCGCGCGCTCCGTTGAAGAATACAAACGTGCCGTATACGCCCGACGTCACAATGTCGGGCGAACCATCGCCATTCAGATCCAAGACCGCCAGACGTGACCCTACTCCCGAGCGATTGTGAACCAACTCGGGAACGAATTCCGCCCCGCCGGGCGCCTTCGGGTTCCGGACTACTTTGTACACGTACAACACGGGGGGACCGTGGGGGTCCGGATCGTTATATCCGAACAGGTGGGACATCGAACGTTTGCCGGTGATTAAGTCCGGTATGCCGTCTCCGTCCATGTCGGCAAAGGCGGTTGCATGAGGCTCTGTGAAGATGACGCCACCCGCGTTCTTCGTTAAGAAATCGTCCATGATGACGTGCTCCACAAAGGAAATCTTGCCTGCCGCATCGCGCCTCTGTTCGTACCAGGCAAGCCCGAACGCATGTCCCTCCAGCGCCGTCACGACATCGTTGAGACCGTCGCCGTTCACGTCGTAGACGCCGATCTCCGCGCCACCTGCGCCTCCCTGCGAATGCCCCCAACGCCCGAACGCCTGAGGATGATACGTCCACAAAGTCTGTGAGGTTCCGGCAGGCGGGCGCTCCCACCAGCCGTATGCATTCAGGAATTCCATTTTGCCGTCTCCCGTCAGGTCACCGACACCAAGGCCATGCCCGATATTTGCCCCCCACGGTCCCGGCTCAGAGATGGTCGTCGTGATCCAGCGTTCCGTTGGATTTTTCGGATCCGGCTTCGAGTACTGCAGCGTGTTATTGCCAGCGTGGATGATCTCCGGCTTCCCATCGCCGTCGATATCCTTCAGGAGGGTATCTTCGTTGCCAATCGGTTGAATCACCACATGCTGATCCCAATGTCGTGATTCGCCTTTCGGGTTCACATACAAAGTGCCGGTGCCATTCCCGGCGTTTCCGCTCATAACCAGCACGTCCGGCCAACCGTCGCCCGTGAAGTCGTAAGCAAGATTCACCATTGAAAACTGTGGATACTCGGTCGTCGGGTTATAGGCGACAGGGGTGTAGATCTCTCTAACCTGCGTAAAGTCGGGCCCTATGTACACATACGGACCTGCAATGATGTCGGGCTTGCCGTCGCGATTAACGTCCGCAACCGCGGCCGACCATGAGAAGTAGAACGTGTCGAGCCGTTGGATTCGGTATTTGTCGGAGAGATACTCGTGGGGGACGGATCTCCGCAAAAGATCCTTGTACGCAACGTTCTTCAGCCGGACCTCGCCAGTCCCGCTGACATGAATCGCGATCGGGCCGTAGCGGCCCATCTCGTCCGTGGTCGCACCAGAGAATGGATTTGAGCCGACATCGAGAGCGCCTCCGTTCAAGGCAGGACGAAGCGCCCTGCCGGAGAGAACGACTTCCACTCCGTTCCAGCCTCCGGGGCGATATTCATTCACTGGACGTTTTAGCTCTGGCAGGTTGATGCCCGAAGGCAAAGGAAGCACGCCGATGGTAAAGCCTCGCGCCCGGGGATCGCGGTTTACTCCGTTCTTGCCTATGGGGCTGTTACCAAACGCCTCGTTGGTGCGTGACTGCGATAACTTCTCCCGGCCGGTGATTCGCCCGCTACTGTCGAGCCGCACTGCATAGGGAGCGACATCGCCTTCTTTCAGGGAGAAGTAAACGCCTTTTAAGCCGTCTGCCGTCTTTTCCATGCGGAACAAAACACCGGCCTCGCACGGCGAAGCGCAGTGGACATCCGCGTAGAATGCCGCATCTGCGAATGACTGGTCGAGGACTAACCAGCCGCCGTCCGGCTGCCTCGGAGAACCCACCAGTTCGCCGTTTGTAGCGCGCCATTGCGCGTCGCCTAAAACGTGCCAGCCCTGAGTGGTCGAGCCTTTCAGCGTGTAGTCGGGAAGGAAATGAGGACCGGCGGCCTTTATTTGCTGGGCGAATAACAAGATCGACGCGAGCGCGATCCCTAGCAGGAGAACACCAGATAAGCCCTTTCGTCTCGATCGCGGCGGACAGAGCCGCAAAGCAAACATACTCGGCATTTTCCTCATTGAAACCTCGGCACGTGAATTTGCGTGCACAGCTTATCGCAACTCGAGATGAGGACCTCAGCTTTTGGATTAAGGGCGATCCTAAGATAGCCAAGAATGGCGGACGCAGACCATCCCTATCGATCCTGGAATTGAATCAAACGTCCGCCGGACGCCGTTGATCGAAGGAATGAAAGGTGCGGAGGCATTGGATTCGAAGAAGGTTTCGAAGTAGAGCCTCTGCTCACACGCGGGGGATTTTTTTACCCAAGTCCGTGAAGATCGATGCGATCTGCCTGACTGATTAGCTCTTTAATGCGGATGCCGTAATTGCCCTTCACGGAGACAATTTCGCCCTTCGCCACAACAGTCCCGTGCACGATCAGATCCGCCGTATCGTCTACGCCCTGATCGAGTTCAATCACCGAACCGGAGACCACCTTCAACAGATCTCGTATCGGCATCTTTGTTCGCCCTAAAGCAACGGAGATGGGCATCTCGAGATTGAGCAATCGATCCAGCATCAAACCCGACCCGCCTGTTCCCCACGCCGCCTTCTCCCCGAAATCTGCGGCTCCGCCGAGCACGTCGAGTATTGATTGGTCAACGACAAAGACAAGCGCGGGAAGCTGTTCGCCCGAAACTGTAATGCCGATGAGCGCATAGATCACCGACTCTGCCTTCGGCCCACTCCCGACCTGGCCTTTCCGGCATTCAAGGTGCTCAGGAAGCGCAGAACTAACCAGGGATGCTGTCGCCTGCTGAGTCTGGGAAATTATCTCCAGATAGGCTGCCTTTGCATCGTCTGAATCCGCGTCCTCCGATGCTCGACCGATACCGTTCCAGGTGCTCTCGTGCGCGCCAATCCACATCGTGAATCTTGTAGCGCCTTGCAGGGCTTGTTTCCACCAGAACAGATCTTCCGATTCGCCAGGAGGCAGGTCGTTGACTCGGCTCCAGGTGACAGTCGGTTCTGTTCCGTTAAACACCTGGATGCATCGTGCAAGCTGCTTCGACCACATTTCCACGAAATGGTCGAATGCTGAGTTTTCTTCCCGGACGAATCTCTTTCCCTGGTGCCGAACTATGTCGTGCATTCTAGACGTACTGTTCGTCAGCCGAATTCTTCAAGCTGATGATTCCTTCCTTCTCCATCTCGCGCGCTAGAGACACAATCTCTTGCTGTGCCGCATCCACGTCCTTCAGTTTTGTGGGGCCGAGAGCCGCGATGTCTTCGGCCATCATTGCCGCTCCGCGCTGAGACTGAGTGGACAGAAACTTCTTTTGCAATGACTCGTTCGCGCCTTTCAGCGCAACGATCAGAGTGCTACGGTTCGCCCTTGCAATTAAAGCGGTGATCGCTGCTCCATCCAGTTCCTCGAGATCTCTGAACACGAACATGAAGCTGCGGATATTTTCAAAGAGTGAAGGGTTGTGTTGCTCAAACGCAGTCATCAAGTTCGTGCACGTGGTCGGATCAAGGCGGTTGAAAATGTTCGCGACTGCTTTCACGCCTCCATACGCCTCGCGACTGAGTTCGCCGAGGTTCCTCAGTTTCTGATCAATAACGGACGCTATGTTCCGAACGATTTCAGGAGAGATCTGCTCCAGATCCGCCATTCGCGTCGCAACATCTGTGCGAAGCTCCGGAGGCAAACACGTAATTAAGGCGGCCGCTTGCGACGGATCGAGATGCGACAGAATTAACGCGATCGTTTGCGGATGCTCGTCCTGAATGAACTTCGATAATTGCTGCGGATCGGTTTTACGGAAATTGTCGAAGTCGATGGCTTGCTGGCTCATTGTCTTCACCAGGCGCTCCAGGAGGGTTCTGGCCACTTTCGGTCCATAAGCCTCATTGAGCACCTTGGTCGCGTAATCCAAGCCGCCTTTCATGTAGAGCTTCTCGGAGGTTGTGAACTGGTTGAACTCCTCCAGTGCAAGCTCAACTTCGTCAGCGCCCACTCTATCCAGTTGAGCGATCGCTTTGGCGACCTTGTCGGCGTCCTCCTCCGGCATGTACTTGAGTACTTTTGCGCTGTCGGCGGGTCCCAGTGCTACCAGCACAATGGCAGCTTTCTTGATGCCGGAGATAGGCTTTCCTGTCGCGATATGTTCGAGTGCGTCCGTCAACTGAAGTCCTTAAGAGACGAGCGCCGAATCAAAGGACAACCCAACTCTCATCTCTCCCAAATGTAGTGCGCGCTTTGTTCACTTTATTAGTCAGATTTTTCTGAAGCTTATGAGAGTCTGCCGCATCCCCGACGACTATTCACTAGCCCTACTCGCAGAATTTCTGGTCTTCGGTTTCGTACGAGTACCGTAAACATCGTTTAAACCGGAAGCGAGAATACACAGGTAACCAAATCTGCGTAGCAGCATCTACAATCGCGACGGGTGCTACGCGGCGACTCTTCCGATTCGCTCTCTCCCGTTTGAAGTACGCCAGTCAAGTTTGGCCAGTGTTCTCATCACGGATTGCCATTCTTGCGTGCAGAGTTGCGTTAGTGTTTTGAAAATATAGAAGGACAAGTGCGTTTTCATTGCGTTCACTGTTTCGTAGTTTCGTACAGGCCGGATTTGAGTGCTCTACGCACAAGCTACGCGACGGCAGACGCTTAGATTTGCTGCGCGCGACTGAGCACGACAAATTCACCCATAGCGATTTCGCCCTGCTGTCTCAACTAGGAATCAAGAGTGTTCGCACGGGAGCTCGATGGCACCTCATCGAGCAACCGAATGGCACGTATGATTTCGGATCCCTGGAGTCTATCTTTTCCGCCGCCGCCGAAAACGGAATCGAGATTCTGTTGGACCTGTTGCATTTCGGCTGGCCCGACCATCTGGACATCTTCGGACGGTCGTTCGTGCCAGCTTTTGCTCGATTTGTTCGAGCGGTGACGCGGTACGCGCGACGGTGGCCGGCCGTGTGTCACATGTTTGCGCCTGTGAATGAAATTAGTTTTCTTTCCTGGGCGGGAGGCGACGTTGCTGCGCTGAATCCATTTGAGCGCGACCGCGGCGCGGAATTGAAAAGAATTCTTGTTCGAGCTTTCATCGCGGCGAGTGAAGTTCTGCTCAATGAACTCCCGTCGGTACGGATCATCTCGCCCGAGCCTGTCATATACATTGCCGGAAATCCCGCTGTCCCCGGTGACCAGGCAGAAGCGGAAGCTTACCGCCTAGCACAATTCGAGGCCTGGGACATGATTTCAGGAAGGCTTGCACCAGAGCTGGGAGGCAGGCCTGAGTTTCTGGACGTCATCGGCACCAACTTCTATGACCGCAACGAATGGGTTCATAACTCTGAAGTTTTGTTGCCAGGAGACTCGCGCTATCGCCCTTTCCATCAGATTCTTTGCGAAGTGTGGGAGCGCTACCGTCGTCCGCTTTTTGTGTCGGAGACAGGAACCGAGGATGAGGCACGTTCCTCGTGGTTCAAATACATCTCGAATGAGGTGCTCATCGCGAAGCGTTGGGGCGTTCCTGTCCACGGTATCTGCCTGTATCCCATCCTGAATCACCCCGGATGGGAAGATGAGCGCCACTGCCACAACGGCCTGTTCGACTACGCCGATCCAACGGGTAATCGAGTGCCCTTCCAGCCGTTATTAGACGAGATCACTAGCTTTCAAGACATCATTCAGCGAAGCCCGGAGAACTTTCATGACTACGACCCCAATAGATTTGATTTGCCTTTCCCATCTTCGATGGGATTTCGTGCTGCAGCGTCCGCAACATCTGATGACTCGCTTCGCGCGGAACCGCCGGGTGTTCTTCTTCGAAGAGCCAGTGTTCGAGAACGCTGAGCCGCACATTCGACAACAGACTTGCCCGACGTCGGGCGTTCATGTCATCAAACCGGTTCTCCCGGAGGGCACTATTGGGCCGCAGATGACCGCACTCATGAGGCAACTGCTGAACGAAACTCTTGAGCAAAACAACATTTCGAAATACCTGACCTGGTACTACACTCCGATGGCCATGGAGTTCACCGGAGCGCTAGACCCTAGCGTGACCGTTTATGACTGCATGGATGAACTGTCGGCCTTCGCTGGTGCGCCTCGGAGCATGCTCGTGAACGAAGAAGCTCTCTTTCGTACCGCGGATCTCGTGTTTACGGGTGGAGCAAGCCTGTACGAGTCGAAACGAAAACAGCATAGAAACGTTCACGCTTTCCCTAGTAGCGTCGACAAGGAACATTTCGCCAAAGCCCGGATCGGTGTCGCCGATCCCTCAGATCAACAGTCGATTGCAACCCCGAGATTCGGCTATGCCGGTGTGATCGACGAACGCATGGATCTCGACCTTATACGTCAGGTCGCAGCAGCTCGCCCCAACTGGCAGTTCGTGCTATTAGGTCCAGTGGCGAAGATCAACCCTGATTCACTTCCGCAAGCGCCCAACATCCATTGGCTGGGAATGAAGGCGTACGCCGAGCTTCCGAATTACTTCAGTGGTTGGCAGATCGGATTCCTTCCGTTCGCGCGCAACGAAGCCACGCGGTTCATCAGCCCCACAAAAACTCCCGAATACCTGTCCGCGGGTCTGCACGTGATTTCAACTCCGATCCGCGACGTTGTTGCTCCCTACGGCCAACTTGGCCTCGTTAGTATCGCCGAAACTCCGGACGAGTTTATCGCTGCCGCAGAAAGGATTCTTGCGGGGGCCGAAGACGTCTCGTGGCAAAACAATGTACGCGCTTTTCTCGATCAAATGTCGTGGGATCGCACCTGGAGCGCCATGGATCAGCTGATTGAAGGAGTCCTGTCATCGAAAGCGCTCGAGCGGTCACAACAAAGTTCGGTTCTGGCCATGTAATTGAATTTCTGCGAAGAGGATAAAAATGTTTGACTATCTCATTGTTGGTGCTGGCTTCGCCGGTTCGGTTGTAGCCGAAAGAATGGCAAGGAATCATGGAAAGAAGGTCCTCGTCGTAGACCGCCGGCCTCATATAGGCGGCAATGCCTATGATCACTACGACTCAAGCGGGCTTCTTATCCACCGCTATGGACCGCATATTTTCCACACCAATTCCGAACAGGTGTTTCGATACCTGTCTCAATTCACCACGTGGCGGTCTTACGAACATCGCGTTCTGGCAAGCGTAGACGGCAAACTGGTTCCGGTACCGATTAACCTCGATACCGTCAACATGCTCTATGACCTGGAACTCACAACCGAGGCCGAGGTCGAAGCATTCTTCGCCAAGCGCGCGGAGCCTCGCGCGTCCATCAAGACTTCCGAAGACGTTGTGGTGAGCAAGGTAGGCCGGGATCTGTATGAGAAGCTCTTCCGCAACTACACGCGCAAGCAATGGGGCAAAGATCCTTCGGAGCTCGATTCACTCGTTACTGCGCGTATCCCTGTGCGGACCAATCGCGATGACCGGTACTTCACCGATCGCTATCAGGCGATGCCGAAGAATGGCTTCACGCGCATGTTCGAAAACATGCTCGACCACAAAAACATCACGGTCCAGCTCGGCACGGATTATCGCGACGCGATGCACAGCGTACGATTCAAACAGCTCGTGTACTCGGGACCGGTGGATGAGTACTTCAATTTCCGGTTCGGAGAATTGCCGTATCGCTCGTTGCGCTTCCAGCACCAAACACTACAACAGGAGTATCTGCAACCCGTTGCGGTGGTGAACTATCCGAACGAGCACTCGTACACGCGCATTACGGAATTCAAATACCTGACCGGGCAAGCTCACCGGCATACAAGCGTTGTCTACGAGTTTCCGAGCAGCGAAGGGGATCCCTACTATCCGGTTCCAACTCCCCAGAACGCAGCTCTGTACAAGAAATATGCGGAACTAGCCGCTGCACAACCTGACGTGCACTTCGTGGGCCGGCTCGCAACTTACCGCTACTACAACATGGATCAAGTTGTTGGTCAGGCTTTGACCCTGTGCAAGAAACTCGCCACCGCTCCGGAGTTCTCGACCAAAGCAGCTTCGGCCGCAGTCGGCTTGCCTCTTTCCGCGAGGCCGGCTTTCGGACTCTAGGCGACTCTGAGCAATCTTTTCAAACACGCCAAAGTGCTTCAAGGAACGGCCACTCGGGGTCGTTCCATGAAGCCACAGGTTCGAATCCCGCTAGCCGCCCGAACTGATCGAGTTCACTCTCAGTGAACTTATGGGACGATTCGGTCCAGATCGTCTCTCCGGCTGTGAATTGCACCCGAGTGTCCATTCCGTTGATCGTCACCGTCTGATTCCGGAAGGAAACGAGATGCATCTCAATGCGACGCTCGATTTCATTCCAGCGCACCTCGTGGCCAAATGAGCGAAGGTCGAAGTCCGCACTCAACTCGCGATTGATCCGACCAAGCACGTTCAAGTTGAACGCCGCCGTCACTCCGGTCGGGTCGTCATACGCGGCGATCATTGTGTCGCGATCCTTTACCAGATCCGCACCTAACAGCAGGTAATCGTTGGGCCGAAGCCGCACCCGAACGTCACTCAAAAAATCAGGTATTTCGCCCCGGTCCAGGTTGCCAATCGAGCTACCCAGGAAAAGCAACAGCATGGGGTCAGGTCCAGTACGTTCACGGGCGATCTCCTCCAACCCACCAAGCCAATCCGCACAAACCGGCGCCACATGACAAAAGCCGCCGAGTTCCCTTTCACAACAGGCAAGAGCAAGGCTCGAGACATCGATCGGGCGATAGGTAACCACTTGCCCGTTTGCCTGCAACGATCGAACGATGTGGGAGGTCTTCTTGCCGCTACCACTGCCCAACTCCGAAACAGTGACGACGCCCGCTACCAGATCAGCTATTTGACCCGAGTGCCGCTTGAGCAGCCGCTCATCGGCGCGTGTGAGTCCATACTCAGGCAGCAGGGTGATGGATTCGAACAGGCTGCTTCCCAGATCGTCATAGAAGTAACGAGGTGCGAGCTTCTTTTGTCCGGCCAGCAATAAGCCTTCGGCGACGTCCAGAGCAAACCGGGACAGTTGTTGCTGGGTAGAAGCAGACATAAGGCGCTTTAGTTCTCCACACACCGGAAGGTCGCGTACATGTATGGGTAATCGCGTCGGAACCAGTTCCGGAAGGAGCGCCGAAGCAAGCGTTTTGGCGTGCGTGGCGAGGCGCCTTTCATGACGTAATGCTCCTCGTCAAAGAAATTCGCCGAATACCCGGGATACGACGGTCTAGCGGCAAACCCTGGAAACGGCGCAAACTTTGAATTCGTCCATTGCCATCCATTCCCCACCATTTGCGTCACACCGAACGCACTGCTACCCGGTAACGAAGCCGTCACCGGCTCGGGATCCCAACGTTTACCATGGAAATTTCCGTGCGCATGACTTGGTTCGGCGGAGCCCCAAGGAAAGTCGCGGTTCTGACCGCTTGCCGTCCCATATGCGGCCCGGTGAAATTGCGATTCACTGGGCAAAGCTTTCCCGGACCAGTCAGCGAAAGCCTGCGCCTCTTCTTGCGTCACATAGACGGGCCAGTCTAGCGGCAACGGAAACTCGCCGAACATCCCGCGGTAGTAAGTCGTCAAGCCCCTTTGCAACCAAAAGTGCGGCGCACGCGCACCATCAGCTACGAACTTCCTGTACTCGCCATTAGTCACACTATGCCGCTGGATGCGAAATTGCGGCACATAAGTTCGGAACTCTTCGTATTCGTTATCCCAGCCAAATGAGCCGTCGTTTGGTTTTCCAAGCACTGCTTCACCCGCCGGGATCTCACACCAGTCGTTTGCTACGGCAGCGCTTCCGAGCGACGGGGCATCCACGGGCTCGGGAGCCACCTTCCTGTCATAGCCGAAGTTGTGGAACATATAGGCCAGCGTCTCGAGGTGCATCTCGCGGTGCTCGAGCGACATTTGTACAACCTCCTCAGAAGCCTGGTCCAGGTAAGCGTCCACGCGCTCACGAGATCGACGTACATACTCGGCTACTTGCGGGAAAGTCGGCCAATCGCCCGGCGTATCAGTCGGCAAGTGCGACGAGTCGGGGTCAATACCGGCCTGAAACAAAGCATCCAGCTCTTCGTCGTTCGACCTAACGCCCAGACCTTCACGACAGATCTGTATGGAATCGAATCCGTCCAGGTGTCCGATGTAGAAGATCACTCGATGCCGTTCGGCAATGGGGCGGTCGTATATGGCTTCGGGCCTGAGAACCTTAAACAGCTGATCGCTTGCAACTCTCGCATTTCGAATCTCTTCCAGCAAGTTCGTCTTCGTTGATTCGACCACTTCCATCCGGCTCCGTTCTCCTTCTCCGTAGACTCTTTCCTTTGACGCAGGTATCCGCTGCGAAGAGCCAAATTTATGCCTTGCCTGGTACTACCTCACCGTCTTCGCTCATGATCCGGCGCGCAAAGGCCAGAGCTTGTTCACGGCTTTCAATCTCGCCTTCCAGCTGTGCCGTCTCTGCCAATTCTATGGCCCTCTTAAAGGCGGGACCGGGGCGATAACCGGCTTGAATCAGGTCATCACCGGTCAACAACCTGGGCGGTCGTAACTGCTCAGCATTGAATTCCGCGAGCTTCGACTTTACAAATTCATACACATCGGTATGCCCGTTGCTCGCGAGACAATCGAGGCGATGCAACTCCAAATGTTCTTCGAAATGCGGCGTACGAAGGAATCGCTTGAGCGTGCTGACCCGCATATTCGGCACGTCTTTGAATCGCATGTGATTCGCCACTAACGAACCCACGCGCTCAATATCCTCGTTCGATGCTTTGAGCTGTGCCAGGCGCCCTCTTGCCATCTCCGTCCCGACTTCCGCATGACCATCGAAGCGTATCCTTTCGGCAACCCGGAATGTCGGCGGCTTGCCGATATCGTGCAGCAGCACGCCCCACGCAAGCGTTCGGGACGGCTGATTCATGCTATCGAGCATCAGGAGAACGTGTGTCCAGACGTCGCCTTCAGGATGAAACTCGGGGGGCTGCTGTACACCTTGACAGGCTTTCACCTCCGGCAGAA
The DNA here is from genome assembly GCA_045807925.1 of Bryobacteraceae bacterium. Classification (GTDB taxonomy): domain Bacteria; phylum Acidobacteriota; class Terriglobia; order Bryobacterales; family Bryobacteraceae; genus Bog-105. The sequence continues at coordinate 80,380 of JBJMGK010000202.1, forward strand.
CCTCCGGGAGAAGTCCCGCACGGTCCAGCAACTCAAAACCGTATCGCGCACCTCCTTCGGTTAGAATGCGCGCCAGTTCTTCTCGAACACGTTCCGCCGAAATTTGTTTGATTTGAGGGGCTAAGCGCTGCATACCCCGCATGGTTTCTTCCGCCACCGAAAGCCCGAAGCGCGCGGCAAATCGAATACCACGCAGCAGCCTCAGATGGTCTTCTTCGAATCGAAGCTCCGGCGCTCCAATCGTCCGAAGTACACGATCCCGGAGATCGCGCTGCCCATCGACAAAGTCCAGGATGCGAGCGGAAAGCGGGTCTTCGAACAACCCGTTAATGGTGAAATCACGGCGCTGAGCATCGCGGGCGGGGTCTGTCTCAAACCGGACATCTTGCGGATGTCTGCCGTCCGAATAATTACCTTCACTTCGGAACGTTGCAACTTCTACACAGACCTCGTTGCTGGCCTTGACCAACACCACCCCGAACTTCGCGCCGACCAGCTGAGCGCCGGGAAACAGCGAGGTGATTTCGTCAGGACGAGCGTCCGTGCTGACATCGAAGTCTTTTGGCGCGATACCAAGGAGCCGATCGCGCACGCAGCCCCCGACGAGAAACGCTTGGCGATGGTGATCCCGTAGGGTCTTGATGATGGTAACGGCTAAGGCTTCGCGTTCTCGGCTGATATCGGGCATCGTGCGGAACGGGAATGCTGATCGAACGTGGAACGAGTGTTCCCGGAACGGTGTTAGGCGTGTCCGCCCTTGCTCTTTAACTCCGTGGGAGCTTCCACTTCGCCTGCGCCGTCCGCACTCTGGGCGGCAAGAAGTGCCTGTGCTTCGGCCTCGGCTTTCTTCAGTTCCTTCTTGGTCGGCGGCGCGATTTCGTGCCGGTAATCATGGTCGTGGTAGCAGGTTCTGCAACGAACTTTCGCAGCTTGCCCGTCTACTAACGACACAATGGAGTGATTTGTGATACGGCGACACTTTATGCAGTGATCGTCGATAACATCGCCCAGCCGCTGTTCACTCATCATAAATGCCCAACGCTTGCAGTATATCAAGCATTTTGACCTCGTAATTTTTCACCTTAAGCCAGCCGAAAAGTCTAGTACCGAAACATCACACACTGTTGAAACGGATTGAGCCGGAATTTCTAATCCGCAACCGCCGACAAACACGGCACATCAGTACCGCGCGGTGAATCGCGACGCATCCGTGTAGCGAGAAGATTCCGCCTTCACCTTAAGCCCGCCTTTAGGGCCAGAACTTTATCTTCGAGTTGTCGGGCGATAAAAGGCGCGGCCCGGCTTCTATGGCTGATCTTCTTTACACTCTGCTTGCCATTTTGCTTTTCGTTGCCTGCTGGAGCTTCACGAAAGCTTGTGATCGCCTGTAGCAGCGAAAAGGGACACAGCATGGATTACATCATTGGCGGAATGACGACCGTTTTCCTGTTCGGCTACCTGCTCTACGCACTACTTAGGCCGGAAAAATTCTAGGTCATTCGTTGTGGGAGGAAAGTCATGACAGCTTACGGAATTCTGCAAATTGCAATGTTCTTTCTCTTGATACTGGCGCTGACCAAGCCAGCCGGCGTCTTCATGGCACGGCTGTTCGAAGGAAAGAGAACCTTTCTCCATTTCCTTTGCAGGCCGACTGAGGTTCTTTGCTACAAGGTGATCGGCGTACACGAAGAGACTGAGCAACGTTGGACACAATACGCTGCCTCGCTCCTTGCATTTAGCGTTTTCAGCTTTCTGTTCGTTTATCTGCTCCAACGTCTCCAGGGCATACTTCCCTTCAACCCGCAAGGTTTTAACAGTACAAACGTCACTCCGGACCTTGCTTTTAACACCGCCCTCAGCTTTCCTACCAACACAAATTGGCAAGCGTACTCGGGCGAAAGCACGCTCAGTTACTTCGTCCAAATGGCGGCTCTGACGGTGCAGAACTTCGCTTCTGCGGCGGCCGGCATCGCCGTCGCCATCGCGCTGGTCAGGGGTTTTGCGCGCCAAAAGGTCAATAGTATTGGTAACTTCTGGGTGGATCTGACCCGGGCAGTGGTTTACATTCTTCTGCCTGGCTCCCTGATTGCGGCGCTGTTCCTCTGCTCTCAAGGAGTAATCCAGAACTTCGAGCCCTATACGGTAGCGAAGACCCTCGAAGACGCAAAGCAAGTCATCGCGCAAGGGCCCGTCGCCTCTCAGGAAGCGATCAAGATGCTGGGGACGAACGGCGGTGGATTCTTCAATGCTAACTCCGCTCATCCATTCGAAAATCCTACCCCCCTGACGAACTTCTTTCAGATCATCCTGATCTTTATCATTCCTGCGGGCCTGACTTACACGTTCGGCGTGATGATCGGCGACAGACGGCAAGGATGGGCCGTGTTCAGTGCCTGCGCCGCCATGTTTCTGGCCGGCGCCTTCTTCTGCTACTGGGCCGAAGCAAACGGCAACCCCGTTCTCTCTCATTTGGGCGTCCAAAACCAGGCCACAGTGACGCAACCGGGCGGCAACATGGAGGGCAAGGAAACAAAATTCGGCATCGCCGGTTCCTCTCTGTTCGCTACCGTGACTACTGACGCGAGCTGCGGCGCCGTAAACAGCATGCATGACAGCTTTACCCCGCTTGGCGGATTAGTTCCGCTGTTTAACATTCAGACCGGCGAAGTCATTTTCGGAGGCGTAGGGGCAGGACTCTACGGCATCCTGCTCTACGCGATTCTGGCCGTGTTCATGGCAGGGCTGATGGTGGGTCGCACGCCCGAGTACGTGGGCAAAAAGATCGAGGGGAAAGAAGTCAAAATGGCCATGCTCGCTCTGATCTGCACGGCAGCTAGCATTCTGGTATTGTCGGCACTTTCAGCGGTCGTTCACTTCGAGGACCCGGGGAAAGGTGCGAAAGGTCAGGCGCTAGCGCATAACTATTGGAATCCTCCCGGTCCCGCAACCGCCAATCTCAACAACGGTGGTGCGCACGGCTTCAGCGAAGATCTCTACGCCTATTCAAGTGCAACTGGGAACAACGGCAGCGCCTTTGCCGGACTGAACGCCAATACACCCTGGTACAACCTGACTCTCGGTTTAGCAATGGGAATCGGACGGTTCTTCTTTCTTCTTCCCCTCCTCGCGGTAGCGGGCAGCTTAGCCGCAAAGCGTAAGCTCCCGGTTACTTCTGGAACTCTGCCCACCCACGGACCGTTGTTTGTAGGACTGCTCATCGGAACCGTCATCCTGATCGGAGCGCTCACATTCTTTCCGGCCTTGGCGCTTGGTCCCATCGTGGAGCATTACCTGATGCAGGACGGGAAACTGTTTTCTTTTTTGTTGATGAATGTTTGGAGCTAGACCATGGCAAGTGTTGTTGAAACACCTACACCGACCGCTGCACCGCCGAGTTCTCCGACTTCTCTCTTTCCGCCGAAGCTAGGCCGCGCCCGGCCTCTGTTCGATCCGGAAATTGTCAAACGCGCTACGCGGGACTCCTTCGTCAAGCTAAACCCACAAACGCTTCTGAAGAATCCCGTGATCTTTGTGGTGGAGGTCGGAGCGGCTCTGGTCACGGTCTTTCTGCTACGCGATACCTTCTTCCGGGCTGCGGGTCTGGGCTTCGAATTCCAGATTGCGCTCTGGCTCTGGTTTACCGTGCTTTTCGCCAATTTCGCTGAAGCGATGGCCGAAGCTCGAGGGAAAGCGCAGGCGGACACCCTCCGGAAGACCAAGACAGACGCGGTTGCCAAGCACATCGTGAACGGGCGTATCGAGCGTGTTCCTGCTTCGCAACTTCGATCCGGAGATACGGTGATCGCTGAAGCCGGCGACCTTATTCCCGGCGATGGAGACGTGATCGACGGCATCGCGACCATCGATGAGTCAGTCATTACAGGAGAAAGCGCGCCCGTCATCCGCGAATCGGGAGGTGACCGAAGTGCCGTAACCGGTGGAACGAAGGTCCTCTCGGACCAAATCAAGATTCGTATCACGTCGAACCCCGGCGAGACTTTTCTCGATCGCATGATCGCCCTTGTGGAAGGAGCACAACGCCAGAAGACTCCCAACGAAATAGCACTGAACATCTTGATTGCGGGTCTCGCGTTGATCTTTCTGCTTGCGGTTGCCACCCTGCATCCGTTCGCGCTCTACTCGGTCCGCTCAGCGGGAACAGGCTCAGTTCCAAGCGTGGCGGTTCTGGTCTCCTTGCTTGTTTGTTTGATTCCCACAACGATCGGTGGCCTTCTGTCAGCCATCGGAATCGCCGGAATGGACCGGGTCATGCAAGACAACGTTCTGGCGATGAGCGGCAAAGCGGTCGAGGCCTCGGGCGACGTGAATACTCTGCTTCTGGACAAAACCGGTACGATCACGCTCGGTAATCGCGAAGCCGTCGAATTCATTCCGTTTGCCGGCGTCACAGAAGAAGCGCTGGCGGACGCAGCGCAACTCTCGAGTCTCGCGGATGAGACGCCAGAGGGCCGCTCAGTGGTCGTGCTGGCAAAGGAGAGGTTTGGGCTCAGGGGGCGAACCGTAGCGCACGGCGAAGGCAACTTCATTCCGTTTTCTGCTTACACCCGAATGAGCGGGGTCGACATCGATGGTCGCATGCTACGCAAGGGAGCAAGTAGCGCGATCGCAAAGTTCGTGCGTGAGAATGGCGGGACTACGCCGGGTGGTTTCGAGGAGACCGCAGATCGCATTGCGCGCGCCGGCGGCACACCCTTGGCTGTCGCTGACGGATACCGTGCATTGGGCGTCATCCATCTGAAGGACATCGTTAAAGGCGGGATGAAAGAGCGCATGCACCAGTTGCGCTGCATGGGGATCCGCTCCGTCATGATCACTGGCGACAATCCACTGACGGCAGCCGCAATCGCCACAGAAGCTGGGGTCGATGATTTCCTGGCTCAAGCAACGCCCGCGGACAAGTTGGCCTATATCAAGAAGGAGCAGGCGGAAGGCCGTCTTGTAGCTATGACCGGGGATGGAACAAACGACGCTCCTGCGCTTGCTCAAGCCGATGTCGGAGTCGCGATGAACACGGGCACCATGGCTGCCAAAGAAGCGGGAAACATGGTTGACCTCGACAGCAATCCCACCAAACTCATCGAGATCGTGGCAATCGGTAAGCAACTGCTCATCACGCGGGGTGCACTCACGACATTTTCCATCGCAAACGACATTGCGAAGTATTTCGCCATTATTCCGGCGATGTTCATGGCGACCTATCCGGCACTCGGCCACCTGAACATCATGAGGTTGCACACACCACAGAGCGCGGTATTGGCAGCCGTCATTTTCAATGCCTTGATTATCATCGCGCTCGTCCCCCTGGCTCTTCGGGGAGTGAAGTACCGTCCGCTGGGCGCAGCAGAACTCCTGCGCAGAAACATTCTCATCTACGGCATCGGCGGCATTATTATTCCTTTTCCAGGAATCTGGATCCTGGACCAGCTTCTGGTCTCGTTGCATTTGGCGTGAAAGGCGAAACAAAATGACACAACAGCTCCTGCCTGCGTTGCGCGCTATGATTCTCCTCACTGTCCTGACCGGGTTGGTTTACCCGGGGGTCGTGACAGGTTTGTGCCAAATACTGTTTCGCGACCAGGCGAACGGAAGTCTCTTGCGGAGAGATGGACACATCGTAGGTTCTGCTCTGCTGGGACAGAACTTCAGCCGGCCCGAATATTTCCACCCGAGACCTTCGGCTGCGGGAACGGACGGCTACGACGCCACGGCTTCGGGCGGATCCAATCTCGGCCCAACGAGTCAAAAGCTGTACGATCGCGTAAAGGCATCTGCAGCGCAGTTCCGAAAAGAAAACCCCACGTTTGCCGGCGCGATTCCGGCTGATGCGCTCACCGCATCAGGCAGCGGGCTCGATCCGGAAATCAGCGTTGCGAACGCTCAGGCGCAAGCCGGGCGAGTCGCCCAGGCAAGATATGCGGACCCGGAAAAAATCAACAACTTGCTCCTCTCGCAAATACAGGGTCGCGAGCTAGCCATTTTGGGAGAACCTCGCGTCAATGTTCTCGCGGTCAACCTTGGGCTCGACCGCCACTTTCCGAAACACTAGGAGCCGGCCTGACGCGAACCTGCTAATTTCGACGTAGCCGGCGACCTTCGCGTCGAGAATCGCGCCGGGCTGCGCGGTGCGGCCCAAATGCGCTGCGGCGCAAACAAATTCCAGGTGAGCCATAGTCAGTAGGGATTCGAGGGTGACTCCAGCCAGATCAGGTCCGCCACGCCACACGCCTCGATCCAGGCGCGCGCGTCACGACCTGCCGAAAACAATTACGACTCAACTGAGCGTGGGTCAACCGAGCGGTGCGAGGTCTCGCTCAACGCCGCGGGCGCGCCACGTTGCGCTACCAGCCTCGCCATTTCTTCACTAATCCCCTCTTCTCGGAGGCCTTTCTCTACACCGTGCCGATCAGCCGCCGACCTGTTCTGGCTGACCTTCCACTTGCCCTCGATTTTCGAGATCGGGATCTCCACACGGATGATGGCCTTAATCTGACCGGAGACGAATGGCTCGGGCGCATCGCTGACCTTCCATGGCGCTGACCGCTTCTCTTCTTGTGTCGTCGTCAGATGCTTGATCTGGGCATGTAGCCACTCTGGGTCATCGACCACACGCGGTGTGCCGGACGCCTGTACGACTGCGTAATTCCATGTGGGAACCACGCGTCCGTGTTCTTGTTTCGATACGTACCATGAGGGCGTTATGTATGCCTCAGGCCCGTGAAAAACGACCAAAGTTTCAGCTCCGGCACTCAAGGCACCGACCTGATCGTTGGCTTTGGCGACATGGGCGCGAAGAATTCCTTTTTCGCCACCATGTGCGAGCGTGAACGGTACGAGGTTCGCAAGAAGGCCGCCGGGCCCTGCCGTGATGAGGGTGGCAAGCGGATGTGCACGGATCAGCGAATGCAAAGTCTCTAAGTGTTCTTTTCGGAATGCATTTGGCAGATACATAAACGTTTTCGGTATGGCCGCTACGACCACCCATCCTTATCTTGATCTTGAGTCAAACCCGAACCCGTCTGCAAAAAGGGCAAGTAAAAGGTCGGATTCGACCAGTAGATGCAGCAGACCGCGTTTTTGCGATCAACGCTTCACTCGCCTGATGATCTGGCTGCTAATCAGTTGGCGAGAAGAGTGAATTGGAAGACTGACCTTTACCCGGTTGGGACTCGACCCCGATGCGTCCGCCGTGCCGCTCGATGATTTTCTTACACACCGCCAGACCGATACCGGTACCAGGAATGTTCTTCCCATCAAGGCGTTTCAGCGGCGCGAAGATGCGTTCGTGGTGTTTGGGGTCAATGCCCACCCCGTTATCAGCAATAGCGAACCGATAAGTACGGTCGCGAGTCTCCGCTGCGATTCGAATGCGGGGCGGGCGTTCTGGGTCGCGGTACTTTAGTGCGTTACCGTGAGATTCTGAACAGCTGCAGGATTTGGAGCCGGTCGGCGCACACAGTGGGTAGCTCGCCCCAATTCACTTCAGCCCCGGTCTCCTCCATCACTGGCCGGAGATTCGTGAGCGCACCATCGATGACGGTCTCCACCCGAATGTCCGTACGCTGACCGAGTGTTTCACCCGCCTCGGCTAGATGCAGCAAGCCTTCCGTAAGTTGTTGCATCGTGTCGACCCCGTCCATGATCGTGCGGATGAACTCATCTGCAGTGGCATCGAGCTGCCCCTGATAGCGGCGTTGCAGCAGTTGTGCATAGCTCTTGACCATCCGCAACGGTGCCTGAAGGTCGTGCGCGGCTACATGCGCAAACTGGTGCAGATCGTCATTGGAGCGGGCCAATTCCTTTGCGTGCCGGGCGAGCGCCTCCTCGGCCCTTTTTCGGCGGTGATATCAGTGTTGATGGCAACGGCCCCAATGATGCGTCCCTCCAGGCGAATAGGCCGTGCTGAACAGCGCACGATCACTTCGTCCCCAGTGATCAGGTGAGTGATGGCCACCTCACGCGCGACGGTCTCTCCCTGGAGCGCACGAATGAACGGCTCCTCTTCGGGACGGAATCGCTGCCCGGTCTTCAGATCACGCGTCTGAATGCGCTCCCCAAGATGAGCGATGTCGGCCACCAACTCCTCAAAGGTTCGGAACCCGAGCTGGTGCAGAGCGAGCTGGTTCGCGCGATGGATGCCGGTGTGGTCGCCGATGTACAGCGCATCGGGCATGCTGGCCAGAATGGCCTCCAGCTCCGCCGCGCGCCTATCCAGAGCCACTTCTGCTCGGGCTCGTTCGACGGCATCCCAAATGCGTGCCGCGACCTGCTCGACGAGTGTCACCTCATCCGCAGTCCAAACCCTTCGTACTCGGCTATGCACGAACAACAGGGCTCTTAGCTGCCGGTCGCGGAGTAAAGGGACGTTGACGTCTGCTCGGGCTTCCAAGAGTTCATGCACGGATTTTTGCGCCTCGGTTAATCTCGAATCGCTTGCGACATCATCAAACGCGATGGCTCGACCACTCCGAAATTGCGCAAGCAACTCGGGGCCATAGTCTTCGAGGCGATATTGACCACTTATCTCTCCCAGGCCGCGCACATACGCGGTCGTGGGATGTCGTTATCCCGGACGTAGCGCTCGATCGATTCAACAAAGCGGCGCGTGATCGGCTCGACCATTGCCGTCGAGGCCACCGAATGGCCGCGATGGATGCGGATGAACTTCAGGACCCCTTCCACCGCTTGCAAAACGGGCACGTAGACATTGAGGTACATCCGGTCGATACCCTCCAGTTCGAGCACCACATGGTCACGCAATACCTCCGCCACGCTCTGTGGCGTTCGAGATCTCAGCTCCTCA
>JBJMGK010000203.1:0-11836 GCA_045807925.1 Bryobacteraceae bacterium
CAGTGCGCAAGGTTTGGGTCCAGATGAGCAGCAGCTTTCCGCTACAAACTCTCTTCAGCCAGGCTCTTCAGCAATTGCGCTGCTGAACTCATGGCGGCCTGTGGCCACTCGTTCTTTGACAACTCCAAAACAAATTTCACCCACTTACGACTGGTGTCTCTTTCGGCGGCCTTCTGAAGCTCGATTTATCACGTGCTCCCAGTTTTAGCCGACGGCTATTCGGATTCAACGTCTTCGTGAGAAATGGCGGCTAACCTGGGATGCACGACGAACTCTCAATTGGTCGATTAGTCCCAGCTCCGCAGCGGGAGCGTCACGCCTCCGACGAGCAGTCCCTTACCCGAATCGGGCTTGAGCGGCTGAACGGGCTTGCCTAGATCCCGCGCACGAGCTCCGCCTTCAAATCGACCCGGTCCAGGGTGCTCGGCACGACGTACGCCTTTGCCGTGTCGACGGTTCGGGCGAACGGTTCCATCCAAAGGAGCGCAGGTACGCAATCCGCATCTCTCCTAGCGGCATCACTCCTCAGTTCAGCGCTGGTAGACAACCCTTCCTCCCACGATGGTAGTTAGTGCTTTTATGTCTTTGATTTTTTCTTCCGGCACGGTCAGTAGATCATCAGAAAGCACGACCAAATCGGCGAGCTTGCCTTGTTCGATGGAACCCTTCTTCGTTTCTTCGAAGTTGAACCTCGCCGCGGACGACGTGTACAGACGCACGGCTTCTTGCCTGCTGATGGTTTGGCCTTTCCCATACACCGTCCCTTCGGCGGCCTTGCGCGTGATCATGATGTAGCAATTAACGAAGGGATCGAGCGTATTAACGGCAAAGTCTGTGCCGGCCCCGACGTTGCCGATTCCGAGAGTGTCGATCATGAGCCGGGTGGGGACGGCGCGGTCAGCCCGATCTTTGCCGATGAACCTCGCCACAGTCGCAGCCTTGTCCCACATGAAGACGTTCTGCATGTCCACGCGAACTCCCAGTTTGGCCGCACGCTTCAACTGATCAGCCTGAATGAGGCTTCCATGAATGATGATAAAGCGCTTGTCTACAATCGGACTCTGCTGGTTCGCCAGCTCATACGCATCCAGAACTTTGTCGACGGCGGCATCGCCTACCGCGTGAACTCCCACTCTCCAGCCATACCGATTGCAAACCGCGATAAGCCGGTTCAATTTGTCACCGGAGATAGGCTGAAATCCCCGATTGTTGGGCTGCCCGGAATAAGCATCACGCAGAAACGCGGTCCCAAGCGTCATGCCTCCATCGGAGACGATCTCGCCAATTGCTGCAAAGCTGAGCCATTCGTCGCCGAAGCCGGAGGAGACACCGAGAGTTCGGAAGGTTTTCTCCCAATCCTCGACCGAAGCGATCATGCCTGAGCCCGCCGGCATGTACATGATACTTGTACGCAAAGTGATCTCATGATTTGTCCAGAGTTGCTGATAAGCGCGGAACTGGTTGGGTCCAACAAAGCCATCGACGACGCTGGTTATTCCGTGGGAATTGAACACGCGCATGGCGGTTCTCAGCCAGTCTGCGAGCTGCGCCACGGTGGGAGCCGGAATCTTCGCGGCGAGCAAGTCGACGGCAGACTCCTCGAGAACGCCGTTAGGCTCTCCATTACCTTCACGCTCCACAATCCCGCCTGCTGGGTCGGCTGTTGCCTTGTTTATGCCTGCCAATGCCAGAGCCATGCTGTTTGCCATCGCGAAGTGCCCTACTGTGGGAAGAAATACAGGATTGTTCGGCGCCACGTGATCGATCTCGCGGCGGGTGAGATATCTTCTTTCCTGGAGTTGCGACATCGGATGCCAAGGGCCTCCGATGATCCAGTCGCCTGGTTTTGCTTTCGCTGCCCAAGCGCGGATCTGTTCCAGCGCCTCAGCGACAGTGGTGACTTTCGCTAGAGAAACCGTTACGCCTTGGATCCCCGCACCGGCGACGTGCGCATGGGTATCCATGAGTCCAGGCAGGACAGTGCGGCCGGATAGATCAATGCGAACGGTGTTCGGCCCGGTCAGTGCCTCGATCGGCGTGTTGGAACCCACAGCGAGGAACTTCCCCTCACGAATTGCAATCGCTTCTGCGATGGAAAACAGCCGATCGACCGTGACGACTTTCCCATTGATCAGAACTGTATCGGCCACCAGTGCGGGTTGGGCCATCATCGCAGTTTGAAATTCCAGCGCTAGCAGCGCAGTCTGAAACGCTACACGAGGCCCAGCGGCCACGCGTAGACATAACGCTCCCACGATGAATCGCTTCCACCCGACGAGAGTGCTCGCAGCCGAGTTGAAAGTATCATTCCGCATAGGTTGAGAAATATCATTTCACTCTTTCCCACCCCGCTTATGGGCGGCCAGTCAGAAGCAACTGATGCACAGCGTTTCACGATACGTCCAGGGCATCCACTTGACTTTAGGCGATCGTTTTCCAGGAGGTCGCATTTCCGAGCATGGGAGTAGGGTGGGTCCTTCTAAATCTCGAGCCGTCGGCGAAGTCCACGAAGGGCCGGCGGCTCTTTGGGCTGCTGATCCAAAGAGCTTCGAAATCGTCGTGGCTCTTCAGACGACCGCTTGTTTTAGGGATACCATTTAGTCCACGCGGCTCCGCGTCATGTGGAACATGCCCGGCAGCTGGATTTCTTTGTGTACTCCCGTATTTCACGGCAATGCGAGCGTGCCGGTTCCAATCAGCGCGATGGCGACTATACGGCCATGTGGATCCGCTTCGGATTTCCGCGCCAATGAAGTGTGCCACGCCTTCGTCATTCGCCGCCAGTCGTCGGCCCACCGTGGTTCCCATTTCACGCCAAGGTCATCACCGAAGCTTCAAACAGGTTCGGGCGCAGGTCGAGATGACTATCCGGTCTGGTCTATCGCACTAACGCATATCCTGCAGACTCCAGCGTTGAGGAGTTCCGGTACCGCCGACGAGAATGCTCAGATAGTTCTGGTTCCACATCAGTATGTCCGCGCCGGCAGCGCCGCTGAAGCGGCCAATGGCCGCCAAAGGAACGGGAGAGGTGAACCTACCAACCGTAGCCCAGTCACTCGCGCTGGCGAAAGCGATCTTCAGCGCCGCCGTGACAGGGAAAGGGTAGGAAAAGACCGGAACGAACGTGGCAATATCGGCCCTGCCGTCCCCATCGAAGTCTGCGACCATCAGGCCTGCTACGGAACTGGTCAGGGTGTGAGCCAGCGGTGACCATTGGCCGGTTCCGCCGTAAGACACGCTCCATTGATTCGCTTCGATTCCAAAGACATCGGTTCTTCCGTCCCCGTCGAAATCACCAAAACGGAGATCCGGAACACGGTAGCTGGAGTAGTTAAGAAATTCAAAGGCTTCTACTCCACCTCTTGATGATCGCCATTGATGCCCATCCGCATAGAACACGTCGGAGCGACCATCGCCATCAAAATCGCCGATTACGAAGTCGGGCATTTGCGCATCGCTCTCATTGATCTTTTCCCATGGCGAAGTACCTCCCCACGACACAAGCCAGTCGCGCCCACTCTGCGTGAAAACGTCCGTGCGGCCATCCCCATCGAAATCGCCAAAAAGGAGACTTCCCGAAAGGGTTGTCATATTATTCAGGAACCGCCATTCCGCACTGCCCCCGGGGGCGTAATACCAGGCTGCGCCGGTCGCGAGAAATAGGTCCTCTTTTCTGTCGCCATCGAAGTCGCCCTTTCCCAGGTGATCGGTGGGGTTCGGCGCACTGAACCGGTTATCTGCGGTGACGATGAGTTTTGTAGCGGAGCCGTCGTTTTCGATCGAATCGCCAATGCCCTCGAGCATCACGTTGCCGTGGAGTTCGAAGAAGTAGCAGGGCGTGCCGCGCAATTCGAAGTTATGGCGGTTGTAGCCGCCTCCTGACAGAAACGTATTCCGGGAACTTACTATATAATCGCCGGCGACTCCGCCGACGTGACTGCTACCCGACGAGGGGTCCGTCCCATGCATATCAAATCCTGCTGTGGCCCGCGCCCGGAAAAGGTGTCCGATTCGGATCCGGAATAGGTCGGCACACCATTGAGCACAAGGTTGTACCAGGCGCGGTATCCGCTTAACGCAGAGCCATCGTCCGCGATTGCGTGCCGGTTGAAGGAAAACGTGTTGCGTTCGATGCTCGAATAGCCGCCGGCTCCCATCACGACGCCGTAACCGCTGGACCATCGTTCATTATTGTGAAAAAAGTTGCTGACGATACGGACCTTGTCCGGACGCGAGGGCGAGTAAAGCGAGGTGCACACGATGGAATCGTCGTCGCCCTGGACGGAGACGGCGGCGCCGGGCCACTCCGACAATTCGTTGTGATCGACCAATGTATTGAATGCAGCGTCGGTGACGATCGCCTGGGCTTCCCGCAGGGTATGATCGCGGCCAGGGCTTGGGCCGCGCAGGCGCAGCCCTGTTATGCGAACGTCACGGCCATTGACGAACAGCATCTTCAGAATGAACGTGTCATTACCGGGAGGGTAGGGCGAATAGATTTCTGCCCCGGGATGCACTCCGCTGCGTCCTCCACGAATCGTCACACCTGCCGGCACGTTCAAGGCGAGATCGTACTGCTGCACGTTAATCGATGTGTTGGGGTCCACTTCGATGACGCTGCCCCATTTCGCCTGGAGCAGGGCACTCGAAAGATCCATTTCCTGTGGTACCCGCACAAAGCCGCTGGTCAGCTTTGGCGTCCCATGTCTTGCTGAAAAAGTCCAGAACTCCGCGTCCGTGAGATTGCGCTGGCCGAGGACCAGCTGGGTGCGATTTGTCCAGTGCCCGCTCGGCGCTTTCACCACCAAGCTGCGGTCGGCGGCAAGCAGGATGCTGTCGCCGTCCAGCGCGAAAATCTGGCGGGAGGCTAGCGTTGTCAGTCTTGCCTCGCTCTGGAGTTCAAGCGGAATGTCCGCCGGAGTGACCGTATTCGCGGACCGCATTGATCCGCCGCTATTATCAGGCGGAGTTTCATGAACTCCGATTACCTGGGCGCCGGCGTGCAGAATCACTTCGTGGCGGCCGTTAATTTCCTGCACTTGAATCTGCTGTGCCGCAGAGCCATCACAATCGTAAAGGAACACAGGGGCGCCGGACGGCTGGGGCGGGGCCCCGAAATCGAGGCATCTGCCAGAACTATGGTGAGCCAAGAATGCGGGTGCATTTTGTGCCAGTAAAGCTACGGGCGCGGAAAGCAGAGCGATCCAACTGACGCTGACAACTTTGTTCAGGAACACATATTCAACTTTCAACACTTAGTGATGTTCGGCGGCCGGGCGTTACAAACATGAGGCATTCCAGTTGGACGCGAGCAGCGGCCGTCTGGAAGCTATTGTTGTAATCTTCATCCACAATGAGCAGATCTCCAGCCGCCTTTCTTCAGTGCGTCTTGCTTCAGAGCGTCTCGCTAGGTTCGCTTCTTTTGTGCTCCTTGCCGTTGGACCGGTCTTCGGCCAGGGCTCGCTGGGCACATTCTCCGTGGGAGGCGCCGTGCGGGATCCCGGCGGGCCTGGAGGTATCGGCGGCGCAGATCGTGCTGACGGATTCAAATCGCGGGATCACGCGCAGCCTAACTTCAAACGCGTGGGGCGATTACATTTTTACGGCTGGAACACCGGCATCTACTTGCTGAATACACGCACGCGCATAGCACGACCGCATAGCTCGCGCCATCCTTAGCTGAATTCCCGATTGGCGTGGCCGGAATCACCGCCACTTGCAATTTGACCGCCGGTGCTTCAATTTGACGTATAACGCGCTTGCGAACATCTCGCTCCTTCCTGTGCCCGGAGCCAAAGAGCAGCCGTGTCGAGTAGGCACAGGTCGGTCTGAGATTTCGACTTTAGGCGACTACAGCAAGGAGGTGGGTCCTCCTAAATTTCGAGCCCTCGAGCATGTCTACGAACCGGCAGGCGGCTGCTTTCGCTGGGGAGCGGAGAGAGGGTTCCGATTAGTTGAGCTTCCGGGCTCTTCGTGTCCCGAGGCGGACCCCAGACCGTTTCTATCAGCCCCTGTGGCTCTACCCCTGGTAAGGGTTCCGGCACTTTCCAGTCACCGGATAATCGGCGTCGCTCTCTCTGATCCATAATTTTTCTCTTAGAGGGTAGGGTAACGCGCAATTCGGTGAGTTTTGCCTCGATCGCGTGACGCCGGCGGGTGGGCGTGGGGATTTGGACTTTACCCGACTCGAGCGAGGAGGTTGCGTTTTAGGGGCATGGGGGTGGGCTGGGTCCTCCTAAATGCCGAGCCCTCGAGGATCCTACGACCCGGCGGGCGGGTTTTCGGGTAGCTGATCGGAGGCGCGTGTCGAGTCCTGGCTTGCCGTCTTGAGACGACCCTGTTTCTCCAGGGCCGCTAACAGGCTCGTGCGCCTCCACTTAACGTGAGAGGTCCGGGGCAGCTGCGCTCCCAGATTCACCCGTGGCTGCCCGGAGCCGTTCGAGGATGGGTTGCAGTCTTCGGCCATATTGTGTTTTACAAAACTAGCCTATTGCGTTGGCGAGGGCTCAGACTTTCCAGCAGACCTTTTTCCTCGAAGAGAGGTCTCAGACTGGGACCCCAACTCACATGGGCTAGTTGCAAGGCTTTCTGGCCATGTGCCCGCATTCGCCGCACGATCTCCGCATCGGGCTCCGGGGGACCTGGCGGCTTGCGTTGCGATGGGTTGGATCTTTCTGCCATATTCTTCCTCTCACGAGCTAACGGGCAGCACTGGCTAGCGGCGTTTGCGACCGAGAGAGGTCTGTGGTCGTTGGGTCGGCCTTCAGATTCAGTGTCGGCCCCAACGTTACGTGGGCGAGTTCCAACGGCTTGAGTCCTCGCTCCTTCAGTTGCGAGACCAGCTCGACCTGATCGAGGTCCAGAGGCTTTCGCGATGCGTTCGACCCGGGGCTGGGCTTTGCGGCCATACTCTTGCTCTAACAGCGTATACCGAATAAGTTGCCGAGCTCGGCTCCGCAGTCCGGTGAGTTCCGGTCGTCACATCTTCCTCCCCCACCGACGGGCAGGTGAAACCGTATTCGGTGTGCGGCTCATGACCGGTTCGGCTGATGACCCAACCCGACGAATACCACCCTGCTGTCATCTCGGCCGATTGCAAACCTGCGAGACGGACCTGCATTATGTAAACCAAACCCTTACCCTCGACCCGTTATGAAACCGATCCACGCCGCGATCTACGCCAGAGTGAGCACCTTCGAACAGGACACTGAACTTCAGCTTCGCGACTTGCGCGACTATTGCCAACAACGCGGATGGACAGCTGTGGAATATGTGGATACAGGAGTCTCGGGCGCGAAGTCATCGCGTGAACAGCTGGACCGAATGATGACTGAAGCCCGTCGACGGAAGTTTGACGCTGTGGTCTGCTGGCGTTTCGACAGATTCGCCCGCTCAACAAAGCATCTTCTGGAGGCGTTGGAGGAGTTCAGATCGCTCGGGATCGGATTCATCAGTCACCAGGAGGCGATCGATACAACCTCCCCGATGGGCAAGCTGCTGTTCACCATCGTTGCGGCGATGGCGGAGATGGAACGCGCCATTTTGATCGAGCGGGTGCGTGCCGGCGTAGAGGTGGCTCGGAGTAAAGGCAAGGCTCTCGGACGGCCGAAGAACGTCTTCCGCAGAGACATCGCCCTCCAGATGCGGGCCGAGGGCAATAGCTGGCGCACCGTTGCTAAAGCGCTGGAGGTTCCGGTCTCCACGGTCCGAGAGGCCTGTGCGGAAAAGGTACCTAAAAAAGCCGCGAGAAGCGACGGCAAAGTGAAGGAAGATTCAGCCGCTGCGTAGGCATGCGGAAACCAAATCCTTTTCGCACACTCAACGGCTTCGAGTTGAGGATTTTGGTCATTCACTTCGGCCAATACGAACCATATCGATCCCAGCAGGAGGGTGGCGATTGTCAGACCACGCTAGTTCGAACACCTCAACGGCTTAGCGCGTTGACGGCAAAGTGCCCATGGCAGCGTCGAATGTGCTCTAACACTTCCCCGGCCACGGCGGACCTGAAGTTCCGGTGCCCACTTTCCGGTTGGCCGACAATCCAACATCTAATTTAAAGCAGGTCGGCCCGGCGGTTAGCACCACCGCTTTGGACCAGGACTGTTGTGCGCCTTCAAACGGCTCGGCGGACCTAAACTCATCGAGAGATGACTATGGAACCGCTCGTCGCGGCGTCGAGTTCAACCATCGTAATGTTCTCTCTTGGAACCATAAATGGCGGGACCTGAATCTCGTGATAGCCCTGGTGCTGCATTCTCAATTCGTAGATCCCTGCTCTCGGTGGACTTAAGTGAAAAGAGCCATCCTCATCAGATCGGGTGTCCTGAAGGACTCGGGACGATCCGGCTTCGAATAGTTTTAATTCTGCATTCTTGAGTGGCTTTCGTTTGCTGCCCACGTGACGGAGAGTACTTCCCCCGATCAACGCTGGGATTGCTGAACCCGGCTTATAACTTACATCGAAGTCACGAATGAGGTTCTGACCATAGGTGCTGACTTCGCATGGGTGTTGACGATCTCCCACTGAGAGCAGAAAGGTCAACGGGCCTAGCACCTCATTACCATTTAAGTGGAACGAACCGACCTGTTCGGGCGCGTACGAGTAAACGTGCGCCGCTACCAAGGCGTATTCGCCAGCCTTTACGTTCGAGAAAACAAATTGACCATCGTGACCTGTTTCAACGCGGTATATCCGATCCGAACTACACAGAGTCAAAATGCCGTGAGGAGCGGCAGAGTATTTTTCCGCTGGGAGGTCCACCGTGTACGAACTGTTCAGTCTCAAAACGCCTCGGAGTTCAGCACCGAAACAGGGCAGGCAGATCAGCAAAGAACAAATCATGTGCCTCGAAACGCCATAGCCCATAACAGCAGACAGAATATCGGATTGGAAGTTCCGATGGAATACCCCGAGCCGAGCTAGTATTCCTAGTCGGACTCGACGGGCGGATGACGGGCAACCCGGACAGAACTACCGAAACGTGATCGCCTCCCGGCTACTTTCCGAGTGTTCGACCATCCAGGGGCCAGCCGGAACGCAAATGGCGTCACCGGGTACTATTCGCGACACAACCCTATCTCCTGAACTAACGGCCAGCCAGAGCAGCTGTAGAAGATGCCAAGACGGACTTCAGAACACCAGGGAAGCGCTCCTCAAGATCTTCTCTCCGCAGGCTGTTTAGGAGAGCGGTGCCCTCCTTGCGAGTGGTGATTACTCCTGATGCCCGAAGAACGCGAAAGTGATGCGAGAGGCTGGACTTTGGCATATGGATATCAAAGTAACTGCAAGCAATCTCGTGAGTCTTTGCAAGACTCTGCACAATCTGTAGACGCGTCTCGTCACTCAGTGCGTAAAGGACAGCAGTGAGCTGGAGATCAGCTTTCTTAGGTTCGTTCTTTAATGCTCCCATGAGGTCCTGCCTGCGGCATTAAGAATTGCTCTAGCTCCTTGATTCATCGTATCATTGTTCGAGTATATTCGAACAAGGAGAAGCAAGACGCATGAAGGCATGGCTGCTTGATGATTTTGGACTAGACAATCTGAGGCGCGGAGACGCCCAGACACCTACACCGAAAGAGAACGAGGTCCTCATCAAGGTCTCGGCTGTTTCGCTGAACTTTCGCGATAAGGCAATTGTGGATGGCATCTACGAGCCGGAAATGATCCCCTAAGCCTCTGATTCCGGTTTCGGATGCCGTTGGTGTCGTAACGGCTGTCGGCCGGAACGTTACTCATCTCAAACAGGGAGATCGAGTCAACTCGCATCTTTATTCCAAATGGGTGGACGGGGATCCCAAGCCGAACGAACCTCATTTCTGCTATGGCGCTCCCTTACCGGGTGGTCTGGCGGAATACATGACTTTTAACGCGGAGAGCGCGGTCAAAGCTCCCGAAGCCATGACAGACGAGGAAGCGTCAACACTGCCGATCGCAGCTCTCACGGCGTGGTATTCGATGATGGATTATGGTCACCTTCAGCCGGGCCAGACCGTACTGGTTCAGGGCACAGGCGGGGTCTCTGTTTTCGCCATCCAGATTGCCTCAGCGTTCGGCGCGAAGGTAATTGCCACCTCCAGCAAAGACGAGAATATTGCCAGGGTTAAAGCTCTTGGAGCCTGGGAAGGGATCAACTACAAAGGACGTTCTGATTGGGAGAAGGTGGCCTTGGAGCTAACGGACGGCAAAGGTGTTGATCAATTGCTGGACGTTGTAGGTGGTGATGGCCTGAACCAGTCCGTTGCGGCTACTCGCGTCGGCGGTCATATTTCTCAGATCGGCTTCTTGCAAGGACAGACGGCAAAGCTCGATCTCATGCGTGTAATCTTTCGGCAGACTGCCATTCGGGGGATCGCTGTCGGCCCTTCCCGCGCCTTCGAACGCATGAATGCCTTCCTCAACAAGCATGAGATTCATCCGGTGATCGATAAGGTCTATCCCTTCGAGCAAGCGCGTGAAGCTTACGAGCATCTAGCCCGTGGAGCTTTCGGAAAGGTCGTTGTCAAAGTGGGTGAGTGAGGCAAAGCAGCTTACTGGAACTCGCCGGCGGCTCCGGTTTAAGCTGGCGTCAGCATTCGTCTTGTACATCCCAAGTCCATCCGATCGCAAGCGAGAAGTCACCTTGTGTCCGAAGATTACGAATGGATCACGGGCAACCCGTCAATTGATTTTGGGCAAGATCGATTCGCGGTTGGGAGGACCGCGAACCGATGCCAAAGCAGCACCCCAGGAAGAAACGTGGCACTGCGCCGAAGACAGTCTTGCGCTTGCCGGATCTGGATCAGGCCAAATCCGCCGTTGTAAACAGCCTCTCGTCGGTCGATGCCCAACGCGGATATCGACATGCCATTGAGGAGTTCGTGGAGTGGTACTGTTCCGAACCGCGTCTCTCATTCAACCGAACCGTTGTACTGCGGTACCGCATTCACCTCGAAGCCCGCAAACTCGCTCCAGGCACCATCAATCTGCGATTGGGCGCGGTGCGTCGGCTGGCGTATGAGGCGTCTGATTGCGGCCTCCTCAGTGCTGATTTAGCGGCGGGAATACGGCGAGTGAAAGGCGTAAAGAAAATCGGCGTCCGACTCGGGAACTGGCTTTTGCCGGAGCAGACCATAGCACTGCTTGAGAGTCCAGACCCCGAGACGATAAAAGGTAAACGGGACTTGGCGTTGTTGGCCATACTTGTCGCGTGTGGTCTCCGTCGGCACGAGGCCGTTGCGTTGAGCGTGTCGGACCTGCAGCAGCAGGACGACCACTGGGCGATTGTGGACTTGGTCGGGAAAGCCTCCCACATTCGTACCATCCCGGTACCAGACTGGGTGAAGGGTCTCGTTGACGATTGGCTGCAGTCCGCCAGGATCTCGAACGGGAGAATCTTCAGGCGTGTGACGCGGGCAGGCACCGTCTGGGGAAGCGGGATGAGCGAGAAAGTCGTCTGGCACGTTGTCAGGCAGTACGCGAGAAAAGCGGGAATAGAGAAACTCGCCCCGCACGATCTCCGGCGAACTTGCGCCCGACTCTGCCATCAATCCGGCGGCGAACTAGACCAGATCCAGTTTCTGCTTGGACATCTGTCGGTGCAGACCACCGAGCGATACCTTGGCTGCAAGCAGCGGATTCGCAATGCCGTCAATGACCAGATCGCGATCCAGCCGGAACGACGACCGGGTTCGGATTGCTAATGGACGGGTTGCCGACCACTCGCCCGGAGCAATCTGGCACTGCAACGGCCAGCGCGTTTCCCGTCAACTTGACACTGGCTGGTGAGGCTCCGACTTGCTCGTCATGGACACTTGTATATCGTACGGAGCCAGCAAACCACTGGTGCCACAAGTGCCG
>JBJMGK010000204.1:0-7213 GCA_045807925.1 Bryobacteraceae bacterium
CCGTTGCGACTCGATCTGAATGGGACGATTCAGTTTCTGGAAGGTCTCTTCGGAGAGGAGGCAATCATGGCTGATTCGTTCGACCTGGAGCAAACGGCGGTTGGCCTGAAAACCAATTTGCCGCAGTGCGGGCAAGTTGCGCAAGCTCTTGCCGATATAAAAATCGCGGGTGTTGTTGATGGTGGTTTCAGTCCGCAAAGCGCGGCCTTCTTTGTGGTATTGCTTGATGCGCGTTCCTTTGTAGTCCAGGTGGAGTGAGGGAATCACTCCATCGGTAATGACCCGCGTGCGAAACGGTCCAGGGGTGCTTCTGGTGACCCAGCGCTCAAAGATGAGTTGAACCTGTTTGGGACGGCCAATATCGAGATTCTCCCGAATCACTTCTTCGAAGAGCGCGGCGATGTTGGCTGGGTATCAGCGTTGCCATCGTGCAACCCCAATACGAATGAGCGCCGCGTCAAGTGGATGGAAAGAAAGTGGCTGCCGCGCCATTCTATGCACGAGTCCCTGGTCCCAGCGAGCCTTCATCACTCCGGTCTCGGAGTGCCGGCAGTTTCCCTCTAGTACGTGTCCAAGCTCGTGCGCCATAACATGGCCCAGCAACACTGCGGTAGCGTACTGGTGTCCATCGCCGTCGGGGTGGTCCGAGATGCGATCGAGCAGAATATGAATGCTGATATCGTGATCCCCGTAAGGCAGCGCATAGCCCATCGCGTCCGGACCAATCGTATGCGGGGTGTGAGCATCGAGTTGTATTCGGATAGGGGCAGTGTTCGCGTTAGACCACTTCAGCTTCACCCCGATGCGGGCGTAAATGGTTATCGCTGTATATTGTGCGTTCGCAAGGAGATTCACTGGCACAGCAAGCCTGTTCACCAGCCCGACTTCGATCTCCTGCCCTTCTACTCGTGCCCTCGCAATCAGCATCAGACATCCAACTGTTCCGAATAGCCGTGCTCGCATACCGCCCGCCTCCATCGGCCTAAGCGGGAACCGGGTTCGAAAAGCCGCACGCGCATCACGATTTTTTCGGAGTTTGGCCATGGTTTTTTTCTCCACGATCGAGTGGTATAGTTCGTGAGTTGTGAGCCCGGTAGATTCTTCCTCCGTGACCCAGCTTTTGAGGGCATGGCATGCCGGCGACCAGGACGCGCTCAGCCGCCTCATGCCGCTCGTCTATAACGAACTCCGTAATCGCGCGCGTCATTACATGGCTCGCGGGCGACCTGGCACTTCGTTGCAGCCGACTGCCCTGATCAACGAGGTTTACTTGAAATTGGTCGATGCCGCGAACGTACCGTGGCAGGACCGGGCGCACTTCTTCGCTATCTCGGCTGCCATGATGCGTCGCATCCTTGTCGATGCCGCTCGTGCGCGCCGCACGGCGAAGCGCGGACGTGATGGCCCAAAAGTGGAATTCGATGAGCACAAGATCGATACGCCGGCCGCGGACCGCGAGTTGCTGGAGCTCGATGATGCCGTCGAGGCTCTCTCCCGCAAAGATGCCCGGAAAGCGAAGGTCGTGGAACTCCGCTTCTTCGGTGGATTGAGTCTTCGGGAAACTGCCGAAACTCTCGGAATCTCCGAAGACACGGTGAGCCGCGACTGGGAGTTCGCCAAAGCCTCGCTGGCGCACGAGATCCGATGAGCGACTCGGTCCGCTGGCGCACTCTGGAAGATCTTTATCAGGCGGCTCTTAAAATTCCTCCATCCGCCCGAGTGGCCTTTCTTAACGAAAACTGCCCGAACGAATTGCTCCGCCGCGAAGTTGTTTCTCTTATGGAAGCTCAGCCTGCCGGCGATGATCTGCTCGAACGGCCTGTCATCCGCTATCTGGCGCAATCGCTGCCGCCCGGTACGCTACTGGGGCACTACCGCATCGAAGAGTGCGTCGGGCTGGGCGGCATGGGAGACGTCTATCGCGCGACGGACACAAAACTCCACCGCCAGGTCGCAATCAAAATCCTGCCCCCAGCTTTTACGGATGACCCGGTTCGTCTGGCCCGGTTTCAGCGGGAGGCGAGGCTATTGGCCGCTCTCAACCATCCGAACGTAGCGCAGATCTACGGCGTGGAGGAGAGCGGCGATTTGCACGCCCTTGTCATGGAATTCGTGGCCGGCAGGACGATTTCCATGCCGCAGGGAGTCGACTCGGCTCTCCGTTGTGCGAGCCAAATCGCCGAAGGGCTCGAAGCCGCGCACGAAAAAGGCATCATTCACCGCGATTTGAAGCCTGGCAATATCCTGGTGACTCCGGAAGGAGTCGTAAAGATTCTCGATTTCTGGCTCGCCTGCCAGCCCGGCCATACGATAGCCGGCCATGGAGCTCCTCCTCGCGTTATGACCATGTCGAGCGAGGCCGGCATAATCCTCGGCACGCCCGCATATATGAGTCCGGAGCAGGCAACTGGCAACCCGGTCGACAAGCGCACAGATATCTGGAGCTTCGGCGTGGTCTTGTACGAACTCCTGACTGGCACACGTTTGTTTGAAGGCGAGACGATTTCGCATTCGATGGCTAATGTGCTTACCAGGCCGATTGAGTTCGCCGGGCTTCCTCCTGAGACGCCACTAGCGCTCCGAAACCTGCTCTATCGCTGTCTCGACCGCGATCCCAGGAGACGCCTTCGTGACATCGGCGAAGCGCGCATCATACTTGTCGATCCACATCTGGAACAAGCGGCTATCGGGCAACGGGGCCCGCCCAAGCGGTCCATCGTTACTGCACTCGCGATGATCGCTCCACTGCTGCTTCTCGTCGGGGCTGCAGTCTCCATTCGTTATCACCAGGCACCGCCAGAAGTTCCTGCCATGCAGGCGTACCTTCTGCCTCCTGAAAACACTGACTTCGACTTCGGTCTCCCGTATCCAACTCCCGCCATCGCACCGGACGGAACGCGCATCGTATATGGAGTAAGAACCAAAACCGGCAAGGTACAACTCTGGATGCGCCGCATCGATTCCCTTGCGGCGCAACCCCTGCCCGGAACAGAAAACGCGGTAACTCCTTTTTGGTCCGCTGATAGTCGCTGGGTGGCGTTCGGACAGGAGAACAAGATGAGGAGCGCCGGTCGTCGTCGCGGACCTTCCCGCCGCGACGGCATTGCGGGGAGGTACATGGAATAAGCAGGGGACGATTCTCTTCGGGCTGCGTGAGTACGAACCGCATCATGCGGGTCCCGGCATCAGGCGGAACGCCTGTTCCGATCACCCGGGATGGCGGAAAGAGGCAGCGCTACCCCTGGTTTCTCCCCGATGGCCGCCATTTTCTATACGCGACGGCGCAAGGCTCGGAAATGACGATTCAGGTAGGCTCGCTGGACGAACCGGACAAGGCCGCCAGCGTCGTTGCGCAGGCACAATCGCCAGCCATGTACGCCGAAGGGCATCTGCTCTTTCTTCGCGGACGTACCGTGCTCGCTCAGGCGTTTGACCTGAAGCGCCGGAGGCGATCGGAGAGCCGATCGCAGTCGCCGAACGAGTTCCAACCTATGGGGCTATCTCGCGGATCCCGGGTTTTGCAGTGTCTTCAAACGGCCTTTGTGTGTACGCATCGGATGCGTTCGGCCCGTCACAACTAGTCTGGAAGGATCGGAAAGGTAACACTCTCGGCAACCTGGGGGGACCACAACAAACTGAGATCGACTCCGTTGAACTATCTCCGGACGGAACGCGAGCGGCGGTTGTCGCTTTCAACCCGCGGGCGGACATATGGATTTACGATGCCGTACGCGGCATCCCGGCGAGATTTACTTTCGATCCAAAGGACGATCACGCTCCCGTATGGTCTCCGGATGGAAGCTTGATTTACTTCTCATCCAACCGCAACGGCCCGTTGAATATCTATAGCAAGGCTGCGGCTGGCGTCGGGAAGGAGGAAGTTGTGCTTGCCGACTCCCAGGAAAAAACTTCAGGCAGCTTGTCTCGTGACGGAAACCTTCTCCTGTATTCGCGCTCAGGTGGGCGAGATGCTTTCGACCTTTGGACCGTTTCGGGAGAAAAACTCCCCGGAGATAACGACGTGGCGCCTCGGCCATTCCTGCAATCCCCATCCACCAAGTGGCGTGCACGGTTATCGCCGGATGGAGCATGGCTGGCTTACGAATCCGACGAGTCTGGCGAATTCGAAATTTATGTAATGTCATTCCGCAGCCGCGAAAGGAAAATGCAAATATCCCTGAGTGGCGGAATCTGTCCTCGTTGGCGAAGAGATGGGAGAGAGCTTTTTTATGCCACTCCAAATGGGCAACTGATGGCCGTCGAAGTCGCTGTCCGCAACGGAAGCGTGGAAGTGGGCAGGACTCAGAAGCTATTCGACGGGCTGATAACGTTGCGGACGCTAGGCGCCACGTATGACGTCACATCTGACGGGCATAAGTTCCTCGTCATCGAAGGAGGCAGGCCATCAGGCGGGCTCTTGAAGCTGATTCAGAACTGGACAGCTATCCTTCGGAAGTAGCTGCCATCGGAGTATTGGGTAGTTCGCCAAGACCCTAACGTGACCCAATGAAAGAGCCGGCCTCTTAACGGCGACATTCAGCGAGCCAGCCAGTTGAAGTATAAAGCCCAAACCTCTGAAGTGACGTAGGTTCTGGAAATTCGGCAGAATAGGTACCGACAAACGCCGTTCCGACTGGGATGTTCGGGAGTCATTTCCTAATAGTTGGGATGTTCGGTCAATTCAGAAAAGAGCTAAATCTGGTCGGAACACTCATGTCTGTACGGCGATGGTTGAACGTCGCAAGCCCAGCTCGAGTGCATCAGACGGATATGCCCCTGGCCAAGTTTTGAAAGAAAGGGGCAACTGTGTGACTCGTCCTGCGACGCGACCACATCGGCACGAGTTCGACTGTTAGAGAAGTTGCGGAATCCTCGGCTGGTACTGCTACCGTTTCACGGAGGATCGAGTTTTGCACGAGTTCAAGTGGACACACGCAGAAAGGGTTGTTGCGCGCGGTTTTTGAGCAAGCCTTGAATCGAGAGTTGTGCGAAATCGTTCGCCAGGCCAAAGAGATGGCCGCGTCCATTAATGAAACATCCGATCTTCGGGAGTTGGAGAACTGCTGGAGGGAGCGCCGTCGCGAGATTGAACACAAATACGATTCCGTTACTCCGTGCTCCCGATCATGTTCGCCGTCCTTATGAAGCAACGGTATCTAAGTGAAAGCGATTTCGCCGGGCGTGATCAGGAAAAGTCCAGCTGATTGTGCCTCTCGCAAATACCGAAGTAGTTGAGATGATGAGGGTTGCGCAGCTTTGGCAAATTCGTACGGTCAACGTTGGGATGGCTCTCGGTTATGGCCGAGTTGCTCTCGTCATTACTGAAAAGCCGCACTGCTCTGCAGCTGGAAAACATCGCGCTTCGCCATCAGATCGGAGTCCTTCAACGCTCGGCCAAGAAGCGCTTGCAATTGCACAACTCGGATCGCTTGTTCTGGGTCGGGCTATCGCAGCTATGGAGCGAGTGGCGCTCTGCCCTCGTCATCGTCAAGCCCGAAACCGTCATAGCCTGGCATCGGAAGGCATTTCGATTGTTCTGGACCTGGAAAGTTCAACACGGCAAGCCCGGGCGCCCCGCGATATTACTGGAGGTGCGCGCACTGATCCGCCGCATGAGCCGCGAGAATCCCGGCTGGGGAGCACCGCGCATTCATGGCGAACTCCTGAAGCTTGGCATCGATATCGGCGAGACGAGTGTGAGCAAGTACCTCGTCCACAGGCGAAAGCCACCCTCACAAACCTGGCGCACGTTCTTGCAGAATCATTTGCAAAGCCTCGGCTCGGTAGATTTCTTCACCGTGCCCACTATTCACTTTCAGGTTCTGTATGTGTTCCTGGTGCTCGCGCATGAGCGCCGGCGCATCGTTCACTTCGCAGTCACAGCAAATCCTACGGCTGAGTGGACGGCTCACCAACTTCGGGAAGCGTTTCCGTGGGAGACTGCGCCGCGCTATTTGCTGCGCGATCGTGACCGTATCTTCGGTCATGACTTCGTGAATCAGGTCAAGGCGATGGGCATCCAGCAAGTGCTGTCAGCGCCACGTTCTCCTTGGCAGAGGGCTTACATCGAGCGGCTGATTGGCAGCATCCGCCGGGAGTGTTTGGATCACTTCATCGTATTCAACGAACGCACGTTGAAGCGCCAACTTTCGGCTTACGCTGCTTATTATCATGCGACCCGAACGCACCTAGCCCTGCAGAAGGATTGTCCTGAAACGCGACCTGTACAACGTATCGATCTGGGTCCCATTGTTTCGATAGCGGAAGTTGGTGGCCTGCACCATCGCTACGAGCGCCGGGTCGCCTGAAAGCCTGAAAAGGCCCTTCCAACTTCCAACGGGACCGCATAATTCTCGGACTTCCCTTTGTCGATCTACAGCCGACGTGTACGCGCAGGAACTGTGAACGGCGGTTCGGCACAACCGCAGACTCGAATTGCTCGCAA
Source organism: Bryobacteraceae bacterium (assembly GCA_045807925.1). Lineage (GTDB taxonomy): Bacteria > Acidobacteriota > Terriglobia > Bryobacterales > Bryobacteraceae > Bog-105. Next base: position 6,446 of record JBJMGK010000204.1, read on the forward strand.
ATTGCACTTAGAATGGCTTAGTTGGGGTGAGCGCTATGTGAAGCGCATCTTGAATTAAGAAGCAAAGAGGGGCAGTCTGCTGTTATGGAACAGCAGAAAGAGCAGGAATGGACGCGCTGGCGCGGATTGCTTTCCGAACAACGTGAAAGCGGGCAGAGTATCGCCCGGTTCTGTCGCGATCGTGGGCTGCCACTCTGGCAGGTTTACGAATGGAAGAAGCGCTTGCGTGAGGCAGCAGTTAAGCCGTTTGTGGCAGTCGAGGTGGCCGCCGCTGAAGCGGAAGATTCGACGTCAACAGCGGCCGTAACGAGTGCGGCGATTGAGGTGCGACTGCGCGGTGGCCGTAGTCTACTGGTAGGTCCTGATTTTGAGGCCGATCATTTGCGTCGGCTGTTACTGGTGCTGGAGCAGCAGGAGGCGTGAGAGGGCTGCCGAGCCTGGAAGCGCTCGATGGCGGAGCCGGGCCGCGGATCTGGCTGGCGGTGGAGGCCACTGACATGCGGTGCGGCTTCGACAGATTAGCCGAGCGGGTTGAAAGCGTGATTGGCCAGGATCCGCTGAGCGGTCATCTGTTCGTGTTCGCATCGCGCTGTCACAGTCGCTTGAAGATACTGGTGTGGGATCGCGATGGATATGTGCTCTGGTACAAGCGCCTGGAAGAAGGTGTCTTTAAATTGCCGGCGCGGAGACCGGGTGTTCCCTCCGTCGAGCTGCGCACGAGTGAGCTGGCGATGCTGCTCGATGGCATTGACCTGTCGAAGCTGAAGC